>JBJOKE010000051.1:0-4198 GCA_046046245.1 Pseudomonadota bacterium
ACGTCGGCGTACCACATCCACTGGTAGTTGCCGCTCGAGGCGACCGCCAGGCCGCCCAGCCACGCGCCGAAGAACGCGCCGGTCTGGTGCGAGACCAGCGTCAGTCCGAACAGCGTCGACAGGTAGCGCGTGCCGAACAGCTTGCCGACCAGGCCGGCGGTCGGCGGCACCGTCGCGAGCCAGGTCAGCCCGAGCCCGGCGGCGAACAGGTACATCGTCTCGGGCGTCTTCGGCGCGGCCAGGTAGGCGAGGATGAACACCGCGCGGCTCGCGTACATGATCGCCAGCAGATGCTTCATCCGGTAGCGGGTCGACAGCGATCCCGCCGCCAGGCTCCCGGCGATGTTGAAGAGTCCGATCAGCGCCAGCACGTTGGCCGACACGTTCAGCGGCAGCCCGCACAACTCGACTTCGCCCGGCATGTGCGTGACCAGGAACGCGATGTGGAAGCCGCAGGTGAAGAAGCCCGCATGCAGGCACAGGTAGCTGCGGTCCGAGAACGAGGCGCGGACCTGGGTCCAGAGGCCGGTTTCGACGACCGGGGCGCCCGCCGTTGCGGCCGAACCTGGCGCCGAGGCTCCGGCTTGCAGGGAAGTCGAGGCGGACGCCGAAGTCGCGTCCGACGCCGCGGTCGCAGAAGGCGCCGGTGCTGCGGTCGCCGGTGTGACCGCCGGGGCCGCCCGGCGGCGCAACGGCCAGGCCAGCGGCAGCGTCAGCAGCGCGGCCGCGGCCATCGTCAGCATCGCCGCGACCCAGCCGGCGGCGCCGATGATGCCCTGCGCCAGTTGCGCGAACAGCAGCTGGCCGGCGGACCCGCCCGCGTTGACCACCCCCGACGCGTGCGCGCGCATCCGCGGGCTCAGCCGCTGCGCGGTCGCGCCCATCAGGGTCGAGAAGCTGCCCGCGCCGGCGCCCGCGGCCGACAGCAGCCCCATCGCGAAGATCAGCCCCCACTGCGTGTCGACGAACGGGGTCAGCGCCGTTCCGGCCGCCAGCATCAGTCCGCCGGTGACGATGACCCGGCCGGGTCCGTAGCGGTCGGCGACCGCGCCGAACACCGGCTGAGCCAGCCCCCAGACGAATTGCGCGACCGCCATCGCGAAGCTGATCGCGACGACGCCGAGCCCGGTCGAGGTGTTCATCGGCGAGATGAACAGCCCCATCGACAGTCGGGTGCCGGTGGTGATCATCATCACGACGGAGGCGGCGAGAATCAGAAGCCAGGCGGCGCGGCCATGGAGTTCGGAGGATTGGGCGTGCATGGGGCTGGAACCTGGGTTCGTGGATCGGGGACGGGATTGCGGCCCGCATTATCTCCGCTCGTCACTATGATGCGGGATCGACTTCAGGAGGCGGGATGCGCGTGCGGGATGCGACAGCCGAGGACGCGATGGCGATCGCGGCGATCTACAACGAGGCGGTCGAGCACACGACCGCGATCTGGAACGACCGGACCGTCGACGAGGTCGACCGGCAGCAGTGGATCCGCGACCGCCAGGCGCGCGGCTACCCGGTGCTGGTCGCGATCGACGAGCGCGGCGCGGTCGCCGGCTACGCGAGCTTCGGCGACTGGCGCGCGTTCGACGGCTTCCGGCAGACGGTCGAGCACTCGGTCTATGTGCGCGCCGATCTCCGCGGAGGCGGCGTCGGCCGGTCGCTGATGACCGAGCTGATCGCCCGCGCCCGGGGGCTGCGCAAGCACGTGATGGTCGGCGCGATCGAGTCGGGCAATGCGGCGTCGCTCGCGCTGCACCGTTCGCTGGGCTTCGTGCAGACCGGGCTGATGCCCGAGGTCGGCACCAAGTTCGGCCGCTGGCTGGATCTGGCGTTCGTGCAGCTGCGGCTCGACGAGCGCGCGGCGGACTGAGTTCCCCCCGGTCTCGCACCGGAACTCGCGACGGCCCGGTGATGCGGCGGGTTTCGCGGCATCCCGGTCATGCGGCCGAGGTCGCGGCGGCTCCGGGGCGACGCAGGCCGCGCCGCGGCCGATCACCGACGGGGGGCCCAGGACGGGCCTGTGGCATCCTTTCCGGATGACCCCCGACATCCCGCCCGACGACCTGCCCGTCTACCTGATCTCCCCGTCCGGCGCGGTCGCGCCCGAGGCGCCCGTCGATCGCGCGCTCGCGAACCTGCGCGCCGCCGGCTTCGCGCCGGTGCTCGATCGCGCCGCGCTGCGGGTGCGTCAGCGCTTTGCCGGCTCCGACGAAGATCGCGCCGCGGCGTTCACCCGCGCGGCGGCGCAGCCCGCATCCGTCGTGATGACCACGCGCGGCGGCTACGGGCTGACGCGCATCCTGCCGAAGCTCGACTTCACAGCGCTGGCGGCGGCGGACAAGCGCTGGGTCGGCCTGTCGGACTTCACCGCGTTCCAGCTCGCGATGCTCGCCCGCGCCAACGCGGTGACCTGGGCCGGCCCCGCGCTGCTCGAGGACTTCGCCGCCGAGCGCGCCGAGGATCTCGACGAGATCACCGTGGGCACCTTCCGCGACGCGATGGACGGTTCGCTGGAGATCCTTGGCTTCCGGTATTCGGGCCCGAAGGACGTCGAGGCCCGCGGCACGCTGTGGGGCGGCAACCTGTCGATCGTCTGCGCGCTGCTCGGCACGCCCTGGTTTCCGCAGGTCGACGGCGGCATCCTGTTCCTCGAGGACGTCAACGAGCACCCGTACCGCATCGAGCGGATGCTGACGCAACTGCTGCACGCCGGCGTGCTCGACCGTCAGGCCGCGATCGTGTTCGGCTGCTTCAATCGCTACCGGCTGGTGGAGTCCGACCGCGGCTTCGACCTGCCGGCGGTCGTCAAGTGGCTGCGCACGCAGACGAAGACCCCGATCCTGACCGGGCTGCCGTTCGGTCACGCGAGCCCGAAGCTGACGCTGCCGCACGGCGCGACCGTCGGACTGGCGACCGAGGGCCGCACCTGCTGGCTGGTGCTCGAGGAACATCACCACGAGGACCCGCCCAATGCGCATCCGCGCGACGACGATTCGCAAGACGATCACGAGCACTGATCCTTCCGACGGTCACGCGGCGCGGCCCGAGGCGACGGGCGGCGCGCCTCGTGGCCTGACGAGGCACGACGCAGACAAGATGGAGACCCGACGATGACCGACGCCCCCAAGCCCCTCTGGACCCCGAGCCCCGAGCGCATCGCGCACTCCGGGCTGACCCGCTACCTGGACTGGCTGGCCGACACCCACGGCCGCCGCTTCGACGACTACGAGTCGCTGTGGCAATGGTCGGTCGACGACCAGCCCGGCTTCTGGGCGAGCCTTTGGGACTTCCTCGGCATCCGGTCGCACAGCGCGTATGCCACCGTGGTCGCCGAGACCGAGATGCCGCACGCGCGCTGGTTCCCGGGCGCGACGCTGAACTACGCCGAGCACCTGCTCGCCCACGCGCGGCATCCGGACGCCGACCAGCGTCCCGCGATCGTGTTCTCCAGCGAGATCACCGAGCGCGCCGAGATCGGCTGGCACGAGCTCGCCGCGCAGACCGGCGCGCTGACCGCCACGCTCGCCCGGCTGGGCCTCGAGACCGCCGACCGCGCGGTGGCCTTCCTGCCGAACATCCCGCAGGCGGTGGTCGCGCTGCTGGCCACGACCAGTCTCGGCGCGATCTGGTCGTCGAGCTCGCCCGACATGGGGCCGGTCAGCGTGCTGGACCGCTTCCGGCAGATCGCGCCGAAGGTGCTGTTCGCGGTCGACGGCTATCGCTACGGCGGCAAGAATTTCGACCGCCGGGACACGGTCCGCGAACTGGTGCGCCAGCTGCCGACGCTCGAGAGGGTGATCTTCGTGCCCTACCTGGACCCGGCGGCGACACTCGCGCTCGATCCGGCGGACGCCGCGCGCGTCGAGGTCGTCACCTGGGCGGACGCGCTCGCGCAGCCGGCCGCGCCGAAGTTCGCGGCGGTGCCCTTCGACCACCCGCTGTGGATCGTCTACTCGTCAGGCACCACCGGGATGCCCAAGCCGATCGTCCACGGTCACGGCGGCACGGTGCTGGAGAACCTCAAGGGCAGCGTGCTGTCGCGCGACCTGTCGCCGCGCGACACCTTCTTCTGGTTCTCGTCGACCAGCTGGATCATGTGGAACCTGCTGGTGAGCACGCTCGCCACCGGCGCGACCATCGTCCAGTTCGACGGCAACCCCGGCCACCCGGACCTGACCACGCTGTGGAAGCTTGCCGAAAG
>JBJOKE010000077.1:0-7501 GCA_046046245.1 Pseudomonadota bacterium
GCCGCGGGCGCGCCGGTCGCGATCGTCGTGCCGCGCGGGGCGCTCGTGGCACCGCTGCGCGGCGCGCTGCGCGCGCGGCTCGCGACGCCCGGTCGGCCGTGGGCGCCGCCGCCGATCCGCCCGATGGCCGCCTGGGTCGACGAGCTCGCGCCCGCCGTGCCGGTCGACGCGCTCGCCCGCACGCTGTCGCTGCTCGAGGTGCTCGACGCGGCGATGCCCGACAGCCTGCCGCGGCGTGCGCCGGCCGATCGGCTGGCGTTCGCCGGCGGCCTGCTCGAGGTGCTCGATGCGTTCGCGCAGGCCGGCGCGGCCGGACGGCTGCACGATCCGGCCTTGATCGCCGGGGTGGTCGAGGCCTTCGGCTCGCCGATCGCCGCCGAGCGGCTGCGCGATGACCTGGCGCTGCTCGCGCGGGTCGCCCGCGCGACCGAGGGCGTGGGCGTCGACCCGGTCGCGCAGGGCATCGCGCGCACGCGCCGCCTGGCGGCTGCCTGGGCGGCGCGTGGCACGCGGGTGGCCTGGCTCGGCTGGCAGCTGCCCGAGCCGATCGAGGCGCTGCTGCTCGCCGAGCTCGGCGCATGCCTGCCGGCGGGCGCGCTGCTGCGGCTGGAGCCCGACTGGCCGGCCATCGGTCGCGCGGCGCCGCTGATCGCCGCGGCGTGGCCCGAGCTGGTCGGCGACGACCCGCCGCGGCCCCTGCGCGAGCGTCGCCACCGCTGGCGCGCCGCGCCCTCGGGCCCTGTGCCGACGCTGATGCACGCGGCCGACCGCGAGCGCGAGGCGCAGCTCGGCGCCCGCTGGGTCCACGCGCGGCTGTCCGTGGCGATCGAGGCCGGCCGATCCCCGCCGCGCCTCGCCATCGTCGCGCTCGACCGCTGGCTCGCGCGGCGCGTGCGCGCGCTGCTCGAGCGTGCGGGCGTGCTGATCGACGACCGAGAGGGCTGGCTGCTGTCCACCACGGTGGCCGCCACCGCCGCCATGGGCTGGCTCGACGCGGTGGCCGGCGACGGCTACTACGACGATCTGCTCGGCTGGCTCGACTCGCGCTTCGTGCGCCCGCCCGACGACCGCGCGCTGCGCCGACACGTCGAGCGCCGCGCGACCGCGGGCGGCTACCTGCGCGGCTGGACCGGGCTGCTCGCCGACGACGGCGAAGCCGGCGCCGCGCCCGGGGCGATGCGGGCGATGCACGCGCTCGCGCTGCGCCAGGCGCGGCCGCAGCCGCTGCGTGCGCACCTCGATGTGCTCGAGCAGGCGCTGCGATGGGCCGACGCGCAGCGGCGCCTGGCGGCCGACGCCGCCGGCCGCCAGCTGCTGTCGATGCTCGAGTCGCTGCGCCGCTCGGCGGACGGCGACGGCCACGGCCGGCCGCTGCCGCTCGCCGAGTTCCGCGCGCTGCTCGCGATGCTGCTCGAGCGGCATCGCTTCTTCGGTCCGATCGAGAGTCCGGTCGAGCTGCTGACCCCGGTCGACGCGGCCGGCCGAGACTTCGACGCGGTGCTGGTGCTCGGGGCCTCCGAGGCGACGCTGCCCGCCGCGCCCGCGCCGCTGCCGCTGGTCAACGAGCCGCTGCGCGCGATGCTCGGGCTGCCCACCGCGACCTCGGCCGCCCGCGCCCAGCAGCGCGACCTTGCGCTGCTGCTCGCGCTCGCCGAGCAGGCCGCGGTGACCTGCCGCACCGATCCGTCCGACGGCACGCGCCCGAGCCCGTGGATCGAGCGGCTGCGGGCGATGCTCGACGATGCCCGCCTGGCCGACGACCACGACGACCCGGGCACGTCGCGCAGCATCGTCGCGGCCCCGGCGGCGAGCCCTGCACTGCCGTTCGGCCCCCTGCCCGATCGGATCGCGGTGAGTGCGCTCGAGCGGCTGGTCGCCTGCCCGTTCCGCTTCCTCGCGCAGGACGGCTGGCGGCTGCGCGAGCCCGACGAGCCGGTCGACGTGCCCGGCGTGCGCGAGCGCGGCGAGCTGGTCCACGCGATCCTCGAGCGTTTCCACCGCGAGGCGCACGCCCGCGGGCTCGCGTTCGCCGAGTCCGGCCGCGATGCGCTTCGCGCGCTGCTCGTCCGGACGACCGAGGTCGAGGTCGGGCGCGAGCTCGGGCGCGGCGGCGGCGCGCTCGGCGAGATCGCCGAATGGCGGGCGACGCTCGAGCGCTACGTCGACTGGGCGATCGACGACGCGGCCGGCGGCTGGGTCTGGGCCGACGGCGAGCGACCGGGATCGGTCGAGGTCCGCTGGCGAGGCCCGCAGGGCGAGCGCACGCTGCGGATCGAGGGCCGCCTGGACCGGCTCGACGACGGCCCGGACGGACGCCGGGTCGTCGACTACAAGCTCGGCGACCCGCAACGGCTCAAGCGCATCGCGGGCGCGGCGGACCAGGCCGCACAGCTCGCGCTCTATGCATGGTTCGCCGAAGCGGACGGCGAAGTCGCCGCGAGCGGCTACCTGTCGCTGCGGCGGGACGGCGTGAAGTGGGTCCCGCTCGAGCGGCCGGCCGCCGAGGTCGTCGCGGCGTGGCGCGATCGGCTGCCGGGGGTGCTCGCGCGGATCGAGGCCGGCGAGCCGATCCGTGCGTCGGGCTCGGCCTGCGAGCACTGCGCGAGTCGCGGGCTCTGCCGCAAGGGGCACTGGTCGTGAGCGCGGCGCTGCGGTTCACGCTCGACGGCCGGCCGGTCGATGCCGACACGTTCCGGCTCGCGGCGATCGAGCCCGCGGCGAGCGTCGTCGTCGACGCCTGTGCGGGCAGCGGCAAGACGACGCTGCTGGTCACGCGGATCGTCCGCGCGCTGCTCGACGGCGCGGCGCCCGACGAGATCCTCGCGGTCACCTTCACCCGGCTGGCGGCGCACGAGATGCACGAGCGGCTGGTGAAGGCGCTTCGCGAGCTGGCGCTGCTGGACGACCGTGCGCTGCACGAGAAGCTCGCCGGCTGGTTCGGGCTCGGCGAGTCCGGCGCGGACGCGGCGCTCGTGCGGGCCCGCGGCCTCTACGAGGCGGTGCTCTGCCATCCGCGCGGGCCGGAGATCACCACCTTCCACCGCTGGTTCCGGACGCTCGCTTCGATCGGCCCGCTGTCGGCCGACTCGGGCGAGGGGCGCGAGCTGAGCGAGGAGGGCGCCGCGCTGCTGCAGCAGGCGTGGTTCGAATGGCTCGACGCGCTGCGCGAGCCGTCGCAGGCGGCGCTGCGCGCGGATCTCGAGACGCTGGTCGCGGCGATCGGGCTGTCGGGCGCCCGTACCTGTCTCGGATCGATGGTCGCGCAGCGGACCGACTGGGCGGTGGCGGTGGGCATCGACCTCGACGCATCGGCCGACGCGCTCGCCGAGGCCGCCGGGCAGGCGTCGCAGGCCTATCGCGATGCATGGGTCCGCGCGGCCTCCGAGGCGACCGGCACGCCGGTCGCCGACGGCGACGCGCTCGCGCTCGCCGCGGTCGGCGACGCGGCGCTGCGCGACGGGCTGGCCGCCTGCGCGCGCCCCCTCGGGCGCGGCACGGCGAGCGCGCGGGAACTGGCCGAGACGCTGACGACGCTCGCCTCGGGCGGGGCGGCATCGGCCGACGCGGCGGCCGCTCGCACCTGGCTCGGCGCGGTCCGCGACGCGGTGACGACGAAGGGCGGCACGCCCCGCGCGTGGCCGTCGAGCAAGGCGCTCGATGCGGCACTCGCCGCGGACGGGGGCGCCGAGGCGTGGGTCGGACGCTGGCAGGCGATCTTCGATCGGGTGGCCGCGCTGTGCGTGCTGCTCGACGAAGCGCACGCGGTCGACCTGAATGCGGCCGCGATGCGCTGCGGCGCATCGCTGCTCGATGCGTTCCGCGCGGCGAAGCGCCGGCAGGGCGTGATCGACTTCGCCGACCTCGAGACCCTGGCGTGGCGGATGCTGCGCGACCCGGGCACGGCGGCCTACGTGCAGTGCCGGATGGACCGCCGCTACCGGCACCTGCTGTTCGACGAGTTCCAGGACACCAGCAGCCTGCAGTGGCGCGTGATCGCCGACTGGCTGCAGTCCTACGCGGGCGCGGGGTCGCGGCCCTCGGTCTTCGTCGTCGGCGATCCGAAGCAGTCGATCTACCGGTTCCGGCGCGCCGAAGCCCGCGTCTTCGACGCTGCGAAGGCGCTGCTTCGCGAGGCCTTCGCCGCCCGCGAGGCCGCCACCGACACCACGCGGCGCAACGCGCCGGCGATCGTCGACGCCCTGAACCGCTGCCTGCCGGCGTTCATGCCCCACTACCGCGAGCAGGCCACGGCCGCCGCGGGGCCACGGGGCTTCGTCTGGCGGCTGCCGCTCGCCGAGGCCGGAGCCGCGGCCGGCCGTACCGTGCCCGACGGGGCGCCCGAGCCGTTCGACTGGCTCGCGTCCTCGCGCGACGACGAGGAGCCCTTGCGCCACCGCGAGGGGCTCGCGATCGCCGACGCGGTGCTGCGGGCGCGAGCCGCGTTCGCGGCCGAGGGCCGCACGCTGCGCTGGTCGGAGGTGATGGTGCTGGCACGCAGCCGCAGCGGCTTCGAGGCCTACGAGCGCGCGCTGCGCGAGCGCGGTCTGCCGGTGCGGTCCGACCGCGCGGGCGGACTGCTGCGCACGCTCGAGGGCGACGACCTGCGTGCGCTGCTCGCGTTCGTGCGGCGGCCGACCGACGACCTCGCGCTCGCGCAGGTGCTCGTGTCGCCGCTCGTCGGGCTCGATGCCTCGGCCCTCGCGTGGATCGCGGCGCGAGGGCCCGCCGCGGGCACGGGGGCAGGGGACGCGGCGGGCACGGTCGACGCGGTCGACGACGACGGGTCCGGATACCCGCCGCCCGAGCCGGACGCCCCGATCCGCGTCCCGCGCCGATGGTGGCCGCGCCTGCGCCGTCTCGCACGGCATCCCGACCCCGCCGATCCGCCGCCCTTCGACGCGGCCGAGCTGGTCGGGCTGCTGTCGGGCTGGATCGACGCCGCGTCCCGCGTGCCGGTCCACGACTTCCTCGATGCCGCGCTGTCGCAGGTCGATGCGTTCGCCCGCTATCCGGCCGCGGTCGAGCCCGCGCAACGCGAGGTCGCCCATGCGAACCTGTGCGCGATGCTCGGTCTGGCGCTCGATGTCGACGCCGGACGGTTCCCGAGCCTGGCGCGCTTCCTGCGCCGGCTGCGCGGTTTCGACACGCTCGAGGACCGCGAGGGACCGAGCGAGGGGCGCGCCGACGCTGCCGACGCGATCCGCCTGATGACGATCCACGGCTCGAAGGGCCTGGAGGCCGATCTCGTCGTGCTCGCCGATGCGCACGGGCGTGCGCAGTCCGACGGACATCGCCTGCACGTCGACTGGTCGCCCGAGCTGCCGCGCCCGTCGATGGTGTCGTTCCACCTCGGGTCGGCGCTCGTCGGCCTCGCGCGCGCCGACAGCTTCGCGCGCGAGGCGCTGCTGCGCGAGCGCGAGGACCGGAACCTGCTCTACGTCGCGCTGACGCGCGCGCGGATCGGGCTCGTCGTCTCGGGTACGCGGCACCGTCAGTCGCCGAAGGTCTCCTGGTACACCGTCCTCGACGGCGTCGAGCCGCCCCCCAGCGGCGACGCGCCGACGCCGCCCGCGGACGACTCGGCCGCGTCGGGTGAGCACTTCGAACTGTCGCTGCTGCACCTGCCGCGGCTCGACGTCGGCACCCGACGCGACCCGACGGACGGTGCCGACGAGCGCGACCGCGACGGCCGTCCGGCCGGTCTCGTCGCGACCGGGCTCGGCCACGCGCTGCACCGGTCGCTCGAGCTGCTGCCGGCCGGCGCCGACGAGGCGACGGTGCTCGCCGCGCTGCACGCCTACGCGCTCGATGCCGGACAGCGCCGCGCCGCGCTGGCCCGTGCGTGCGACGTGCTCGCGCACGCGGCGCTGCGCCCGGCCTTCGATCCGGCCGCGCCGTCGGCCTGCGAGTTCGAGGTCGTCGATGCCGACGGCGAGGTCCGGCGCATCGACCGGCTCGCACGGGTCGGCGACGAGCTCTGGGTGATCGACTACAAGTGGTCCGTCGACGCGCAGCGCCGGCCGGCCTACGTCGAGCAGCTGGCCGCCTACCGCGCGCTGGTCGCGGCGCTCGAGCCGGCCCCGCTGGGTGCCGTCCGCCGCGTCCGCACCGTGCTGGTCGACGCCGGCGCCGGCCGGGTCGAGTTCGACGTGGACCTCCTCGCCGATCGCGACGGGGCGCCCCGCAGGCCTGCGTCGGCCGACTGATACAATCCGCCCCGGACGGGCCCCCTCGCATTCCGGCGTGGTCCACCTGGTCAGGTCCGGAAGGAAGCAGCCAAGGCCGCTCCCCGGAAGTGCCGAGGATCAGGCTCGTCCACCCCCTCCGTCGTCTCCGTCTCCCGCGCCCGCCCGATGTCGCACCAGGTCCTGGCCCGCAAGTGGCGCCCGCGAGACTTCGGCTCGCTGGTCGGGCAGGAGCACGTGGTCCGTGCGCTGTCGCACGCGCTGGACTCGAACCGGCTGCACCACGCCTACCTGTTCACCGGGACCCGCGGCGTCGGCAAGACCACCGTCTCGCGGATCCTGTCGCGCGCGCTGAACTGCGAGCGGGGCGTGTCCTCGTCGCCCTGCGGCGCCTGCGGCGCCTGCGTCGCGATAGAGCAGGACCGCTTTCCTGACTACGTCGAGATGGACGCCGCGTCGAACCGCGGCATCGACGACATGGTCCAGGTGCTCGAGCAGGTGGTCTACGCGCCGGTGGCGGGCCGGTACAAGGTCTACATGATCGACGAGGTCCACATGCTGACGGGGCCCGCGTTCAACGCGATGCTCAAGACGCTGGAGGAACCGCCGTCTCACGTGGTGTTCATCCTCGCGACCACCGACCCGAAGAAGGTCCCGGTCACGGTGCTGTCTCGCTGCCTGCAGTTCAACCTGAAGAACCTGCCGCCGGCGCTCGTCGCCCGGCACCTCGCGACCGTCCTCGAGGCCGAGTCGGTGCCGTTCGAACCGCCGGCGCTCGCCCAGCTCGGCCGTGCGGCGGCCGGCAGCATGCGTGACGCGCTGTCGCTGCTCGACCAGGCGATCGCCTATGGCGGCGGCCGCGTCGAGGAGGCAGGGGTCCGCGAGATGCTGGGCGTGGTCGATCGCCGCGACCTCGAGCGGCTGCTCGAGGCGCTGTGCGCCGGCGACGGTCGGGCGCTGGTCGAGGTGGCCGACGACATGCTGTCGGGCAACGCGCCCTTCGAGCGGACGCTGCTCGACTTCGCAGCGCTGCTGCAGCGGATCGCGCTCGCGCAGGTGGGTGTGGTGCCCGACGACGGCACCGGCGACGACGCGCCGGTCCGCTGGGCACCGCGCCTCGCGGCCGAGGACCTGCAGGTCTGGTACCAGATCGCGATCCATGGCGCGCGCGACCTGCCGCTCGCGCCCGATCCGCATGCGGGCTTCTCGATGACGCTGCTGCGGCTGCTGGCGTTCCGGCCCGACGCGCCGGCACCGGCGCTGCCCGCGCCGCAGCCGCGCGGCCTTGCGCCCGCGCCGGCTGCCGGCGGTGGCGC
>JBJOKE010000090.1:0-17151 GCA_046046245.1 Pseudomonadota bacterium
TGGAAAGGGGTCTCGCAGACGGCGACGACGGGCAGGCCGCCGACGGTGTCGACGCGTGCCTGGATCAGGTCGTAGAGGAAGATGTCGGGCAGGAAGAAGATCGAGGCGGTGGTGTCGCGCAACTGGTCGAGCAGCTTCAGGATCCTGGGCTGCGAGGCCATCGGCAGCGCGATGTAGATCTGGTCGACGCGGTTCGCGCGCACGAAGTCGGCCAGCGAGTCGATGCGGCCGGTCAGCGGCAGCTCGAGGTCGTCGCCGAGACGGGTGGGGGCGCGGTCGTCGAAGAAGGCGGTGACGCGCACCGGTTGCAGCGCCGGCGACTGCAGCAGCGTGCGGGCGAGCGTCCGTCCGAGCTCGTTCGCGCCGACGATCACCGCGGTGTCCTGCTGGCGCATCGACATCACCCGAGGCAGCAGCCACGGCGAGATGCCATGCGCGGCCGCCTGCAGGACGGGCGTACCGACGACCCACAGCGCGAGCATGTTCGGCGGGAATGCGTTCAGCATGTCGGTCGCGAGACCGAACACCGTCATCAGCCCGCACAGCACCGCCCAGTTGCCGAAGATCTGTCGGAAGAGCTTCGACGGCAGGTAGGAGAACGGGATCGTGCCGGGGTAGCTGAGCGAGAACGCGATCAGCCCGAGCACCAGGTCCTTGTTCTCGATCCGGCCGCGGGTCAGCCAGGCCGCGCAGAGCAGCGCGACCACGACCAGCACGGGGTCGCAGACCCGGCGGGCGAGCGAGAGCAGGCTCTGATTGCCGCTTCGGACGATCGACCGGGTCGCGGACAGGCCGCCGGGTGGTGGGGTGCCCAAGATGTAGCCAGCCAGAAGGTGATCGGATGATACCCGCGCAGCCGGGTGGGACACTCACCTATTCGCAGGATCGCGACGCGCGCGACGCATGGTGCCGACACCCCCTTGACACCGCGATGGTGCGAGGGGCCGCAACCGTGTCGGAGCGCGACGCGAGGCAGCGCGGGATCCGGGCATCGGGCCGTGGCGCGCCGACCGCTTTCCGAGGCGCGCGACCGCTGTGCGACGCACCGGGCCCGGGTCTTGCTAAGTGCTCTCTCGGCATGCCGTGAACCCATCCGCGGCCATCCGGACCATGCCCGAAGGGAGCGGCGAGATGAGCGACGACCCGATGCGTATCCGTACGTCCTGGGCGGTTCGCCTGCTGGGCGTGGCGCTGTCGTGCGCCTTCGTGGGGGCCCCGCGCGCCGCCCAGGTCGATGGTGCGCCCGTCGTCGAGCCCGCGGCAGTCCAGACGCTGAGGCTCGCCGGCCTCGCCGCCGACGGCGAGGGCGCGGTCACGCCGATCCGCGATCCCCGGATCGTGACCACGCGGCTGCCCGCGCCGGCGCCGCTCGTTCCGACCGGCGCGCCCGCGGGCGCGGGGACGATGCTGCTGTCGCTCGGCATCCTGATCGCCTGGATCGCCGGGCGGCGGCGCTGACGGCGCTGACGGCGCCGCGGTCGGGTCGAGCGACCCCTTCCGGTCTGACATAATCGGAGAGACCGTCGTGCGGTCGAGCCGGCACGGTGCGTGCCGCGGCGCGGCGGGATGTCCTCCCGCGAGCCGCACCGACCCATGGCCCCACGGCAGTTCCTCGTCGTCCTGCGGGCGCGCCGCGCGCTCGCGGCGGCGCTGTTCGCGCTCGGGATCGCGGGCGCCGCCGCCGTGACGCTCGCCCTGCCGCCGCGATACCTCGCCAACGCGCTGGTGCTCGTGGAGGTGTCGCCCGCGGATCTCCTGCCCGGCGGCTCGCTCCCGGGGCACCTCGCGACGCAGGCGGACATCGTCACCAGCCAGCGTGTCGCGCTGCGCGTGGTCGACGCATTGCGGCTCGACGAGGACCCCGAGGCGATCCGCCGCTGGCGGCTCGAGACCGAGGGCCTCGGCTCGCTGCGTCACCACCTGTCGGACCGGTTGCTGCGGGACCTGCGCGTCGAGCCCGCGGGCGCGTCCAGCGTGCTCACGATCGGCTATGCGGGCACCGATGCGGCCTCGGCCGCCCGGGTGGCCAACGCCTTCGCGCAGGCCTACGTCGAGCTCGGCGCGCAGTTCGGCCGGGACCCGGGACCCGAGGCCCGCGAGGCCCGCGAGGCGCTCGACGTGCGGGCGCGTGCGATGCGCGACCAGCTCGACCTCGCGCGGGGTCGGCTCGTGCTCTCCGGTGCGGAGGCGGCGGCCGAGCCCGTCGACGGGGCCTCGCGGGCCGGGCCGGCGGCCTCGGCCGACGCGCCCTCGCAGATCCGCCGGGTGCGCGACGAGCTGAGCCTGCTCAGGCGCGAGCTCGAGCAGGCGGAGCGCGCGTTCGACGCCGCGGCACGGCGGCTGGAACCGGGACCGGCCGCGGGGCGGGTGCCGGGACCGAAGGCGACGGTGCTGCGGCCGGCCGCGGAACCTGGCCGGCCGTCGAGCCCCGACCCGCTGCTGAACGGCATCGCCGGTGTCGTCGCAGGGCTGCTGGCCGCCGCATTCGGCGTGTCCGTTGCCGAGCGGCGCGACCGCCGGATCCGCGGTGCGCGCGATCTCGCCCTGGCGAGCGGCGCCGCCCCGATCGGCTCGCTCCGCGACGCCTTCGGCGGCACCCGGCGCGATCCCGGCTCCAGGCTCGAGGGCACCCGACCCGGCACCGCGATCGCAATCGACGAGGCCCCGGGCGACACCCTCGTGCGGGTCGAACCCGACGGGTCGCCGACCCGCCCCGGACCGACGGCGACCGGAGGCGGAGCGCCGCAGCCGCTCGGCCAGATCCTGGTCGGCGCGGGACTGATCCATCCGCCCGAGGTGGAGCGGATCCTCGCGTGGGCGCGCCGCGAAGGCATGCGCTTCGGCGAGGCCGCGGTCGCGAGCCGGCTCGTCACCAGCGAGCAGTTGGAGCAGGCGCTCGCCGAGCAGTTCGACTACCCGCTGCTGCACCGCGGCGCGAGCGCCGTGACCGACGAGGTGGTCGCGGCCTTCGACGCCCGCAATCCGCTGGTCGCGGACCTGCGACGGCTGCGGGCGCGGGTCCGTGCCGCCCAGGTCGCCGCGCCCCCGGGCGCGTCGCTGAAATGCGTCGCGGTGGTCTCCGCCGGCGACGGCGACGGCAAGAGCTTCCTCGCCGCCAACCTCGCGGTCACCTTCGCGCAGGGCGGCCAGCGGACCCTGCTGATCGATGCAGACCTGCGTCGCGGGCGGCTGCACCGGATGTTCGGCCTGCCGAACGCGACCGGCCTGTCGTCGATGCTGAACCGCAGCATCCAGCCGGGCGCGATGCAGCGTGTGCCGGGCCTGCGCCAGCTGACCGTCCTCACCCGCGGGCCGGACGCGCCCAACCCGTCCGAGCTGCTCTCGCGTGACGCCCTCGGCCAGTTGCTGGAGGCGTTCGCGCGTACGTTCGACGTGGTGATCATCGACACGGCCGGCGCCGCCGAGGAGCCCGACGCCGCGCTGGTCGCGCAGCGCGCGGGCGCGGCCCTGCTGGTGGCCCGCAAGGACCGCAGCTCGTTCGACGGGCTGGCCGAACTGGTCCAGGGAACCGGCGCGACGCGCACCGCCGTGCTCGGCAGCGTCCTGAACGAAGCCTGAGCCGGGGTTTCGCCGAGCACTGCTCGGCGCCGGCTTCTCAGCGCAGGTCGCCCTCGGCGAGCGCCATCAGCAGGCGCACCAGCTGCGACTGCCGCGTGCAGCCGGTCCGCTCGTAGATGGTCGCGAGATGGGTCTTCACGGTGTTCGTGCTGATGCCCAGACGCCGCGCGACCTCCTTCACCGAGTCCGCGCGCAAGTACGCCTCGGCGACCCGCGCCGACGACGCGCTGAGCCCGAACAGCGAGCTCAGATGGATGCCGTCGAGGCTCGGCTGCCGCGACAGGTCGATCAGCGTGCCGGTCACCGCCGGCGGCTGCGGCCGGTCCGGCGGCACCCGCCGAACCAGCGGGCTCAGGTAGAGCACCAGTCCGATGCGGCTGTCGGGGCGTCGCAGGTGGAGCGAGCGCCGACGCGAGGGCAGGTCGGTCGTCGGCACACCGGCCGCGGCGGACGCGCAGTCGTGGACCGCCTCCTCGATCGCGGCCTGCGCGGCCGCATCCTGTCCGGTGATCCGCAGGGCGCCGCCCGGCACCCCGGGCAGCGGCACGAGCCGAAGCGAGGAGCGCGCGTGCAGCAGCCCGAGCGCGGCCTCGTTGTGCGCGAGCACCCGGGCGTCCGCGTCGAAGATCAGCAGGCCGCGGTGCGAGCGGTCGACCACCGAGGCGAACGCCGAATCGGTCGGGGACACACTGTACGGTGCGGATCGGGCCGGGGTCTGGCCGGGCGTCGTCTCGGTCGTCTTCGGGGCACCCATCGTGGTGCCATGATTGCAGTCCGCGACCGCATCGGCTTCCTCGGGTCGGGTGAGAGTCGGATCACCGACTTGACCGGAGGCCGTGGGCGACCCGCACCGGTGTGCCGCGACCCGCGCGGGGCGCCGGAGCGCACTCGAGCGGGCTGGACGGGCCCGTTCCCGCCGGTCCGGCCGCGCCGCGGCGGGCGGCAGGTCGACGCGCCGCCCGCGAGCCGACGGTCGTCAGGGCAGCCGGGCGGGACCGGGCTCGTCGCTCGCTTCGCTCAGCGACATCAGCAGGCGCACGAGCTGCGCCTGGCGGGTGCAGCCGGTCTTCAGGTAGACCGACGCCAGATGGGTCTTCACCGTGTTCGCGCTGACGCCGAGCTGCTGCGCCACGTCCTTGACGGTGTCCACCCGCAGGTAGGCCTCGGCGACGCGCGACTCCGCCTCGGTGAGGCCGAACAGCTCCCTCAGCATCGCCGGCTCGAGACTCGGAGGCGTCGACCGGTCGATCAGCACGCCCACCACGACCGCCCGGCCCGGACCGGCGCCGCGGCGGCCGTGTGCGGGCATCGTCGACAGCTGCAGGATCAGCCCCGGTTGGCCCTGCTCGTAGGTGAGCACCAGAGCCTGCATCGGACGCGCGTCGCGCGCGAGGCTCGCGGTCGGGATCGGCCCGCCCGAGCCGGGCCCGGCGCTCGCTCGAAGCGCGCGTTCGAGCTTCAGCTGCAGCGCGCTTCGGCGGATCTGCAGGCGGGTACGGTCGTGCGGCGGCTCGGGCGAGGCGCCGAACGCCAGCTCCGGGTGCTGATCGACGGTCCGCCGGGCCGTGGCGTTCGCGCCGACGACGTAGCCGGCTTCGTCGAACAGGATCAGGCCCTGCCTGAGCGTGTCCACCGCGAGGGCGAGGAGCGGGTCACCGGGTGCGAGCGCGTACGCGTCCTCACCCATCGCCACGGGAACCGTGCGCGTGGAAGCGAGCATGTTGTCTTCGAGCCAGCGAGGTTGCCGAACTGGTCAGCGGGCACGAGCCAAGTATCGTGTCCCGCCGGTGATCGCAGTGTGACGCATTGCTGCGATGCGGGGATCCTCCGTCCTGGCTACAAGACGTTCCGACTCGCATGGTCGGGTGAGGGTGCGGTGCCCATCGACCGCTTTGCGGCGACGGCGCCGCTTGGTCGGCGACGGCGCCGCTCAGGTCGTCGCGGGTACGGGCGGGCGGCGGACCCGTTCGCGCAGCGCCGCCAGCACCGCCACGGCGAGGATCGCGCCGAGCGCGTCGGCGGCGAGGTCGTCGAGGCTCACCGTGCGTCCCGGGCTGAAGGTCTGGGCGAACTCGTCGACGACGCCGATCGCGATCGCCGCCATCGGCGCGAGCAGGTCCGCGGTCGCCCGACCCGCGCCGAGGCCGACCCAGGCGGCGGCGCCGAGCGCGCCGTACAGCGCGAGGTGGGCGAGCTTGTCCCAGGGAGCCGGGACGAGGCCGACCGCATACGGTTGCGAGCCGTGCCAGAGCAGGTTCGCGACGAGCACCACCAGAGCGGCCAGGGCCAGCACGCGCATCCACCGGGGCGGGAACAGGACGGGGCGGAGCACGAACATCGAGGGAGCGGAGATCGGGGACCTGACGACGCCGCAGGGTAGCAGCTTGCCCTGGCGTTCTCGGCGCCTCCCGTCGGCCGGTGGGCGCCGGGCGGCTTCGGCGGGACGGACCCCGACCGCCGGCCGAGCACGGCGTGCCGTCCGTCGACGCGACGCGCCCGCCGCGCGTCGGCCGATGCGGCGGGAGGACCGTGCGCGGATCGGGTAAGGTCGCGGCTCATGAAGATCCTCGTCACCGGCGCCGCCGGCTTCATCGGCCTGCACGTGGCCCGGAGCCTGCTCGACGCGGGCCATCGCGTGGTCGGACTCGATCGCCTCGACGACTACTACGATCCGTCGCTGAAGGCTGCGCGGCTCGCGCTGCTGGCCGGCCACCCGGCGTTCTCGTTCGAGCGGATCGACGTCGCCGACGCGCCGGCGCTGGCCGCGCTGTTCGAGCGCGAGCGCTTCGAGCGCGTCGTGCACCTCGCGGCCCAGGCGGGCGTGCGCCACTCGCTGAAGCACCCGCGGGCCTACGCCGAATCGAACCTGTCGGGCTTCGTGAACGTGCTCGAAGGCTGTCGGCACGGCGGTGTCGGGCACCTCGTGTACGCGTCGTCGTCGAGCGTCTACGGCGGCAACGCGAGGATGCCGTTCTCGGAGCACGATCCGGTCGACCACCCGGTGAGCCTGTACGCGGCCACGAAGAAGGCCAACGAGCTGATGGCCCACGCCTACAGCCACCTCTACGGCCTGCCGACCACGGGCCTGCGCTTCTTCACCGTCTACGGCCCTTGGGGCCGACCGGACATGGCCGCGTTCCTGTTCGTCGACGCGATCCTCTCGGGCCGCCCGATCGATGTCTACAACCGCGGCGAGATGCGGCGCGACTTCACCTATGTCGACGACGTGGTCGAGGGCGTGGTGCGCGTGCTCGAGCGGGTGCCGGGCCCGGATCCCGCGTTCGACCCGATGCGGCCCGACCCGGCGAGCGGGACCGCGCCGTATCGCGTCTTCAACATCGGCAATGCCGACCCGGTGCCGCTGCTCGAGTTCATCGCAGCGATCGAGGAAGCGATCGGACGCCGGGCCGAGCTGCGGTTGCTGCCGATGCAGCCCGGGGACGTGCCCGCGACCTTCGCCGACACCTCGGAACTCGCCCGCTGGGTGGGTTTCGCGCCGCGCACGCCGATCCGCGAGGGCGTGCGGCGCTTCGTGGACTGGTATCGCGGCTACTACGGCCGCTGAGCCGGAGCCTGGCAGGAAGACGCCCCGCCGACTCGCGCCGGCGGGGCGTTCCGAGGAGGAGGGGCCGCCGTCCGCGGACCCGCGCGACCGTCTGCCGAGACGTCAGGCGTAGGCCGCCAGCGCCCCCTTCATGGTCTTCAGTGCCTTCGCCTCGATCTGGCGGATGCGCTCGGCGGACACGCCGAACTCCTCGGCCAGTTCGTGCAGGGTCTTGGTGCCGCCCTCGTCCTCGTCGCGCAGCCAGCGCGCCTCGATGATCCGGCGGCTGCGCGGATCGAGCGAATCGAGCGCCTCGCTCAGGCCCTCGCCCTGCAGCCGGTCGAACTGCCGTGCCTCGATCCGCTGGGTCGGCTCGGCGTCCGGCGCCTGCAGGTAGGCGATCGGTCCGTACGCCTCCTCGCCCTCGTCGGGCACCGGATCCAGCGCGACGTCGCCCCCGCCCATGCGGGTCTCCATCTCGACGACATCCTGGCTGCGCACGTTGAGCTCCTTCGCGATCGCATCGACCGCCTCGGGGCTCAGCGTGTGCGCGTCGGGCTTGCGCGAGCGCAGGTTGAAGAACAGCTTGCGCTGCGCCTTGGTGGTCGCGACCTTCACCAGACGCCAGTTCTTCAGGATGTACTCGTGGATCTCGGCCTTGATCCAGTGCATCGCGAACGAGACCAGCCGCACGCCGCGATCCGGGTCGAAACGCTTGACCGCCTTCATGAGACCGATGTTGCCTTCCTGGATCAGGTCGGCGTGGGGCAGGCCGTATCCGAGATACTGGCGCGCGATCGACACCACCAGCCGCAGGTGGGACATCACCAGCTGGCGTGCGGCGTCGAGGTCGGCGGAGTCGCGCAGTCGGCGTGCGAGCGTGACCTCCTCCTCGGCGCTCAGCATCGGCAACCGGTTCACGGCCGAGATGTAGGCGTCGATGTTGCCGACCGCCGGAACCGCCAGCATCGCACCGGCGGCGCGAGAGGGAGTCACCAGAGCCGTCGAGGAAGTCATCCGTGTCCGTCCTTTCATGGGGTCAGAGCCCCGTTGCAAGAATGCTAGCACTCGTCGGTCGTGAGTGCTAATTGATCCTGACAATCGGCCCGATCGCCGGAATGAATTGGGGTCAGATCACCGGTCAAGCTCGGCATGGCCTGAAAACACCTTTCCGTTCAATGACTTGAATTGGGTGGCGCCGCGCGCCGGCCGGCGCCGCGCCTAGCGCTCCCGGAGCGCCTGGCCGGCCCGGTTCAGCGGCTTGAGCAGGTACTGCAGGACCGTCTTGCGCCCGGCGAGCATCTCCACGGTCGCGGTCATGCCGGGCAGGATCGGCAGCGCGTCGCCGTCGCGCCCGGCCAGCGACGCGCTGCGGGTCCGCACCAGAACCCGGTAGTACGCGCCCGACTCCTCGGGATCGACGGCGCCCGCGGCGGCGAGGCTGCCGCGCCGCTCGTCGCGCAGCGTGTCGGGGCTGATGAACTCGACCGTCCCCTCGAGCCCGCCGTAGATCGCGTAGTCGTAGGCGGAGAGCTTCACGACCGCCGTCTGGCCCGGGTGGAGGAAGGCGACGTCGGAGGGCTTCACGAAGGCCTCGACGACCAGCGTGTCCTCGACCGGCACGATCAGCATCAGCTCCTGCCCCTGCTGGATCACGCCACCGAGGGTGGTCACGCGGATGCTCTTGACCGTGCCGCGGACCGGCGAGCGCAGCTCGGTCCGCCTGTAGGCATCGGCGCGGGCGGTCGCGGTCTCGCGGGTCTGGGCCAGCTCGGCCTCGACGCGGTTCAGCTCGGCGGCGGCGTCCGCCCGGTACTTGTTCTGGCGGTCGGCGAGCTGCAGCGCGAGATCGTTGCGCTGCCGCTTGAGCCTCAGCGCCTCGACCTCGGAGACGAGACCGCGCGCGACCAGGGGATCGACGATCTCGATCTCCCGGTCGAGCAGCGCGATGCCCTTGCGCAGCGACTCGGCGCCCTCGTCGAGCGCGCGCCGGCGGGCGTTGTACGCCTCGGTCTCGCGCCGGACCAGCGTGGGCGACGATCCGGTCTCGGACCCGAACTGCAGCGGCGTGCCGAAGGCCTCGGCGCGCAGCCGCGACGCCTGCGCGGCGAGCGCCGCGACCTTGCCCTGCTGCTCGCGATAGAGCGCCGACGCGCGCGTGTCGTCCATCCGCAGCAGCGGCTGGTCGCGCTCGACGCGGTCGCCCTCCTTCACCAGCAGCGCCGTGAGCACGCCCGCCTCCAGGCTCTGGATCACCTGCTCCTTGCTGGACGGGATGACCCGCCCGTTGCCGCGGGTGACTTCCTCGAGCTCGGCGCGCGAGGCCCAGAGGAGGAACGCGCCGACCAGCGCGGCCAGCAGCGCGACCGACAGGAACGCGTGCCACGGTACCCGGCGCGGCGGCGGCGCGAGCCGGGGCGGCGGCAGCGCGACGGTCGCCGCCGGCGCAGGCAGCGGGGCGGGGACCCCGTCGGGGCCGGGCGCGGCCGCGCCGTCCTGGTCAACCCTGTACACGTGGCGCCTCCACCTGCGTGGTCGGGACCGTGATCCCGCGGGCGAGCTGCTCGAGCGCCGCCGCGCGCGGCGCGTCGAGGACGATGCGGCCGGCCTCGAGCACGACGATCCGGTCGACGAGCTCGATCGCCGCCGGCCGGTGCGTGGCGATGACCAGCGTGCGGTCGCGCGCCCACTCGCCGATCGTCGCGATCACCTGCTTCTCGGTGTTCTGGTCGAGGCCGCTGGTGGGCTCGTCGAGCAGCGCGATCCGCGGGTCGCGCATCAGGATCCGCGCGATCGCGACCAGCTGCTTCTGTCCGCCGGACAGGCCGGCGCCGTCCTCGCCGAGGTGCATGTCGAGGCCGCGCGGATGACGCGCGACCATCGCGTCGAGGCCGAGCGCGCGCAGCGCCCAGAGCCGGCGTGCGTCGTCGACATCGCGGTCGGAGCGGGCGAGGTCGAGGTTCTCGCGCAGCGTGCCGAGGAAGAGCCGCGGCTGCTGCGGCACCAGACCGACCATCGACCGCAGCTCGGCCGGATCGATCTGCCGCGCCTCGATGCCATCGACGCGGACCATCCCGGCGGTCGGCGTGTACAGCCCCGCGGCGAGCCGCAGCAGCGTCGACTTGCCGCTGCCGGTGCGGCCGATCACCGCGACCTTCTCGCCCGGCCGCAGGTACAGATCGAGCCCGCGGAAGAGGGTGGGGCCCGCGCGGTCGTGGCTGAAGTCCACGCCGGAGAACGACAGCTCGCCGCGCGGCGCGACCAGTGCGAGGTAGCTGCGGTCGGGCTCGCGCTCGACCGGTCGGTCGACCAGCGCCTGCAGCCCGTCGAACGCGCTGCGCGCCTGCTGGATGCGCAGCGCGAGCGACGCCACCTGCGCCAGTGGCGCGATCGCGCGGCCCGAGAGGATCACCACGCCGATCAGGCCGCCCAGCGTCAGCGTGCCCGCGTGGATCAGGTACACGCCCCAGACGACCGTCACGATCGTGACGAGCTGGCCGACTGCGACGGTGAAGTTCGTCATCAGCGCCGACAGCGTGCGCGAGCGCATCGAGGTGCCCGCGATCGACTCGGTGTACCACTGCCAGCGCTGCAGCGCGAAGCGGTAGGCGTTGTTGACCTTCAGCGTCTCCAGCCCCTCGACCGCCTCGACCGCGAGGCCCTGGCGCTGCGAGCCGTCCTTCATCGACGCGCGGATCGAGCGCGCGAGGGGCGCCTGCACCGCCAGGCCCGCGACCGCCACGAGCGCGATCGCGGCGAGCGGCACGAGCGCGAGCGGCGGTGCGATCGCCGCGATCACCGCGAGGAAGAGCAGCACGAAGGGCAGATCGACCAGCGCGGTCAGCGTGGCCGAGGTCATCACGTCGCGGATCGACTCGAAGTCGCGCAGGTTGCTGACGAAGGCACCCGATGAGGCCGGCTTGCCCTCCAGCCGTATCGACAGCAGGCGGGCGAACAGCGCCGACGAGATCTCCAGGTCCGCGCGCTTGCCGGCCGCGTCGATCAGCCAGCCTCGCAGCATCCGAGCCGCGAACTCGAAGCCCAGCGCGAGCACCGTCCCCACGGTCAGCACCCACAGGGTGTCGTAGGTGCGGTTGGGCACGACCCGGTCGTAGACGTTCATCACGTACAGCGAGATCGCGATCGACAGCAGGTTGATCACCAGCGTGGACAGCGCGACGTTCGCGTAATGGCCGCGAAGGCCCCAGAGCACCTTCCAGAACCAGGCGCGCGCGTTCGAGATCGCCGGGATGCCCGAACGCATGTCGGCGGCCGGTGCGACCTCGAGCCTGAGGCACCAGCCGGCCGAGCGGGCCGCGAGCGCCGGGTCGGACGCGGCCTGCGCGTCGGTCACCAGCTCGAACAGCCCGTCCTGCAGCGCGGCGAGCGCGGGCAGCCGGTCCGCGGCCAGCGCGTCGACGCGGCAGGTCTCGCGGTGCGCGCGCAGCCCGAACGACGCGAGCGCGCGGGCCAGCACGTCCCAGTCGAGCGTGCCGTCGCGCGCGACCACGAGCTGCGACTGCAGCGCGGCCGCCGAGATCGGGCGGCCGAGCCGCGACGCGAGCGCGGCGAGCGCGTCGACGAGGGGGCGCGCGCTCATCGGGCCGGCATCTCGGCGGGCGCGACCGCGGGCGGTGCGGGGCGCTCGGCGGCCGAGCGGAACGGCGGCACGCGCGCGGGCTCGATCATCGGCACCGCGGGCAGCGCGGCGAAGGGCGCGCCCTCGAAGCGTGGCGCGAAGCGCGCGGAGGTGTAGGCGATCCGGTAGCGGGCGAGCGCGCGGTCGACCTGCGCGCCGACCAGCGAGGACTCGGCGTTGGCGAGTTCGGCATAGGCGGTCAGCAGGTCGAGCAGGTTGCGTCGGCCGACGCGGAACTGCTCGAAGTAGATGGTCACCAGCTCGGCCGCGAGCGAGCCCTGCTGGGTGGCCTGCGCGATCCGGCGCGTCGCGGCGGCGAAGTCGACCTCGGCGCTGCGCCGCTGCTCGGCCAGCGCGAGCTCGACGTCGGCGAGCGTGGCCTCGGCGCCCAGCTGCAGCGCGACCGCGGTCTGCTCGGCGGCGGTCAGCGACGCGTCGAAGGCCGGCCACGACAGCACCACCTGCGACTGCGGCTCGCGGCCGCCGACCGCCTCGAGGTCGATCCGCGGCCGGCGCTGGAAGCGCAGCGTGCGCGCGTTCGCTTCGGCGGCGGCGACGTCGCGCCGCGCGGCCTCGACCGCCGGATGCTCCTGCGCGCCGAGCGGCGGCGCGGGGTCGATCGGCAGATCGGCCACCGCGGGCAGCGACATCGCGGCGGGCTCGATCGGCGGGCGGTAGTAGCGGGCGAGCGTCTGCCGGGCCAGCCCCAGCTCGGCGAGCCGGTCCTCGAGCGTGCCGCGGACGAGCTGCACCCGCGCCTGCGCCTGGACCAGGTCGAAGCGCCGGCCGGTGTCGAAGCGCACGATCTCCTCGAAGTCCGCGGCCAGCCGCTGGTGCCGTTCGAGGTTGGCTTCGGACACGCGGACCAGGCGCCAGGCGCGCAGCGTGCGCAGGTAGGCCTGCACCGCCGCGAAGGCGACGTCGTCGCGGGTCGCGAATTCCCGGCTCTCGAGCGCCGACACGCGCAGCGCCTCGCGGTCCACCGCCGACTCGATCGCACCGCCCGCGAACACGTTGACGCGGGCGCGGGGCAACGCGGTGGAGTAGTTCGTGGTGCCGCTCACCCGCCCGATGCCGCCGACGTCGAAGGTCGGCAGGTGGCCGGCGCGCGCACCCTCGACGCGGAACTCGGCGGCGCTGCGGTTGGCCTGGGCGGCGCGGATCGAGGGGAAGTCGGCGACGGCGCTGCGGACGACCTCGTCGAGCGGGGCGGCGCGCAGCGATGGGCCTGCCGCGAGCGCGGCGACGAGGAGTGTCGCCCGGGCGGCGCGGGCCGAGGGGCGGGGCGTCCCGGCGCGATCAGGGAAGGGCATCCGCACAGCATAGACGAATCGGTGCGGCGGCCGGCCGGGGTCCGGCGGCCCTGCGACGCCGGCCGGCGGCCGGCCTGGGAGGCACTGCGCCGCGCCCGGCCGGCCGGTCCGGTCTCAGGCGATCTTGATGATGTAGACGTTGTCGAGGCCGGCGCCGTCGATGTCGACGGTCCGCGAGTTGCCGGCGACGTCCTGGGCGATCGCCGAGTAGGCGTAGACCGCGCCGCCCCCGGTCAGCGTCGGCGACGCCGTGTAGGTCGTGCCCGCCGCATCCGCCGACGTGAAGGTCCGCAGCACGGTCGAGTCGCGCGACAGCGTCAGGGTCTCGCCCGCCGCGAGCACCGAGTTCAGCGTGAGCGTCACCGTCGGCGAGGTGTCGGGGTTGCCGGGCACGGCTCCGGTGGGGCCCTCGATGTCGGTGTACGCGACCGACGAGCCGTTGACGATGGAGAACGAGACCGACGGTGCGGTCGGTGCCACCGTGTCGCGGTTGATGAACACCGAGGCGCTGTCAGGGCCGGTGTTGCCCGCGGCGTCGACCTGCCGGGCGATCACCGTCCGGGCGCCGTCGGTGGCGAAGACGATCGTGCTGCCGGTGCCGGTGGACCAGCTCGTGCCGGCGTTGACCGAGTACTCCCAGCGCGTCGATCCGCCCTCCAGGCCGGTGACGTTGATCGTGCCGTTCGTCGTGATGCCGTCGCTCGCGCTCGAACCGGTGTCGGCCGCGAGCGCGAGCGTGGGCGCGAGCGGCGCGGTCGTGTCCACCGTGACCGTGCGCAGCGTGCTGGTCGACGCGTTGCCCGCGGTGTCCGTCTGCCGGACCAGCACCTGGTACGGCCCGCCCTGCGCGAGGGCGAAGGTCGTGCCGGTGCCGGCGGTCCAGCTCACGCCGTTGTTGGTGCTGTAGTCCCAGGTCGTGCCCGCGTCCAGGCCGCCGACGGTGACCAGGCCGTTGCTGGTGATGCCGTCCGACGCCGAGGTCCCGGTGTCGGTGATCGCCGTCGTGGGAACCGTCGGCGCGATCGTGTCGACCGTGAACGTCAGCGTGGTGCTGCTCGCGCCGACGTTGCCCGCCAGGTCGACCTGGCGGGTGATGACCGAATAGGCGCCGTCCGAGAAGACGATCGTGCCGCCCGTTCCCGCGGTCCAGGTCGTCCCGGCGTTGGTCGAGTACTCCCAGAGGGTCGTGCCGCCTTCGAGGTCGGTGACGTCGACCGTGCCGATCCGCGTGATGGTGTCGGTGGCGCTGGTGCCCGTGTCGGACGCGAGCGCGATCGTGGGGGCGGTCGGCGCGACCGCGTCGACGGTGATCGAGCGCAGCGCGGAGGTGCCGAGGTTGCCGGCGATGTCGGACTGGCGGACCTGGACCGAGTAGGTGGTGCCGGTGGCGCCGGCGCCACCGGCCAGCGTGAAGCTCGTGCCGGTGCCGGCGAGCCAGGTCGTGCCGCCGTCGGTCGTGTATTCCCACGTGCCGCCGCCGACGAGGTTGCCGACGGTGACGAGGCCGTCCGTCGTGACGCCGTCGCTCGCGGAGGTGCCGGTGTCGGTGATCGTGGCGGTCGGCGCGGCCGGCGGCGTGGTGTCGACCACCAGCGCGGTGACGACGCCCGGGGCCGGCGACGCGAGCGCGCCGATCGATGCGTTGCCTGCCGCGTCGGTCTGGCGGACCTGCACCTGGCCGAACGTGTAGGGCGAGCCGGCCTGGGTCAGCGTGAAGCTGCTGCCGGCGAAGGAGGACCAGGTCGAGCCGCCGTCGGTGCTGAACGCGAGCGTCGTGCCGGGGTCGAGGTTGCCGACGGTCACGACGCCGCTGCCTGTGATGCCATCGGTCGCGGAGACGCCGGTGTCGACGTACGACAGCGTCGGCGTCCGCGGCGGCGTGGTGTCGAGCGTGAAGGGGCGGGTGCCCGGATCGCCGGGCTGGTTCGCGACGCTCAGCACGGTCACCTGGACCGTGTACGGGCCGTCCGCGGTGCCGTCGCCGACCGGCAGCTCGCCGCTCGCGAAGGTCGCCGACCAGGTGGTGCCGCTCGCGGTCACCACCTTGCTCGTGCCGGCGATCGTGACCGTCACCGGGCGGTTCGCGAACGAGGGGTCCACCGTGCCGGTGATCGTCACCCCCGCCGCGCGCTCGGCGGCGCTGACGAGGTCGTCGCCGGCGATGATCGAGATCGTCGGTGCCGGCGGGATCCGCGAGTCGCGCAGCACCGTGCCGGTCGTGGTCGTGCTGGCATTGCCCGCCGCGTCGACGGCGAACGCCGTCACCGTGTTCGGCTGCAGGTCGGTCAGACCGGCCCCGATCGAGCCGGTGACCGCCGTCGCGGTCGCGGTGTTGAGCGACCATCGGCCGCTCGCATCGGCGGTCGTCCGGTAGACCGCGTCGACCGAGCCGTTGCCCAGCAGGTCGATCGACACCTGCACGCTGGAGCCCGCCTCCGCGGAGCCCACGAGCGTCGGGCGCTCGGCCGAGGTCACGGTGGTGTCGATCGTCGGCGCGCCGGGGACGAGGGTGTCGATGGAGACCGCGCGCGACACGGTGCTCGAGTTGCCGGCGGCGTCGGTGAGCGTGACGGAGACGTCGTTGCGTCCCTGGCCGGGCACCTCGTTCGCCGCGAACACGAAGGACCACTTCCCGTCGGTGCCGACGGTACCGGTCTTCGACGTGCTGCCCCAGTTCACGCGGATCGAGGCGCCCGCCTCGCCGTTGCCGGCGATGGTAACGCCGGCCGTGGCCTCGCTGCGGTTGACGACGTCGTCGGCGGCGACCTGCGAGATCACCGCGGATGCCGGGGCGACGCTGTCGAGGACCACGACCGAACGTGCCGCGGCGCTGGCGTTCTGGGCCGCATCCGTGGCGACCGCGCTGAGCGCGTACGAGCCGTCGGCCAGGCCGCCTGCGGGCGGCGTGCCGGACGACGGCAGGGCGTTCAGGTCGACGCGCCACTTGCCGTCGGCGCCCGCCGTCGTGACGAAGGTCAGGTCGCCGGGATCCGAGAACGACCCGTTGCCGTTGACGTCGACGCGCAGCGTCACCCGTGCGCCCGCCTCGGCGTCGCCGGTCACGATCGCCGACGTCCGCTTCTGCGCCGGTGCGCTGGTGATCTGAGGCGCGCCCGGTGGCGTGGTGTCCGGCGCCGAGCTGCCGCCGCCGCCGCCTCCGGCCGCCGCCGCCGCCCCAGCGATCCCGAGCCCCGCTCCGCCGATCGCCAGCCACGACGGGCCGGTCGCCTCGGCCACCTTCGCGGCCGCCAGCACCCCGCCGACCGCCGCGGCGTCGGAGTTGTCGCTGTACAGCAGGAAAGAGCCGTCCTGCAGGGCTGCGGTCGGCAGCGTCTCCTCGGTGATCGGTGCCGTGCCGGGGAAGCCGAGACCGTCGAGCGACACCTTGCACTCGGCGCCGGGCCGGCACGCGCCGAAGAAGTTGTTGAGCTCGACCTCCCGACCCTCGGGCAGTCCGTCGACGATCAGGCTGTTGTCGATCCGGCGCACCCGCATCCTCGGTGCGCGCACCAGCGGTTGCCCGGTGTCGTCGAGGAACCGGAACGTGTCGCCCGGTCGCACCACCACGCGGGTGCGCTCGCCGACGATCGACGTCCTGACGACGCCGATGTCCCGTGTCTGCTGCTCGATCTGCAGTGCCATCGATCCGTTCCGTGTGCGTCGCGGCGGATCGCGCGGTCCGCGGCGCGTCTAGTACGCGTTGCGATCGCCGCGCAGGGCCTGCCCGAACGTCTTGCAGACGATCAGCAGGTCCAGCCGCAACGACCAGTTGCGCAGGTATTCCAGGTCGAACTCGATCCGGGTGCGCATCTTGTCGATGGTATCAGTCTCGCCGCGCGCACCGTTGACCTGGGCCCACCCGGTGATCCCGGGTTTGACCTTGTGCCGGATCATGTAGCCCTTGATGAGCTTCCTGTACATCTCGTTGTGGGCCACGGCGTGCGGACGGGGCCCCACGACCGACATGCGGCCCTGCAGCACGTTGAAGAACTGCGGCAGCTCGTCGAGCGAGGACCGGCGCAGGAAGCGGCCCACCGGCGTGATCCGGTCGTCGTCCTTGGTCGCCTGGCGGACCA
>JBJOKE010000091.1:0-157038 GCA_046046245.1 Pseudomonadota bacterium
GGCGACGCGGCGGGGGCAGCGGCGGGGGCGGCCGGCAGCGGCAGCGGCAGCGGAGCCGGCGCCTCGGCGCGGACCGTCGGGATCGGCGCGGGCGCGGGCGCGGGCGCGCGCGGTGCGTCGAGGTCGACACGGTAGCTGCGCAGGTGCCGGCCGGTCGGGGACGAGAGCGACATCACGACGATCAGCTCGGGCGCGTCGGCGGGGCGCGTCGTGCGGATCCGAGCGATCGGACGACCGTCCGAGGCCCGGCGATCGACGGTGACGGTCGCGCCGCGCAGCACCGCGGGGAAGGTCAGGCCGAGGTCGGTGTAGGTGGCCGGCGCGACGATCTGCGGGGCGCTCGCGGCCGCATCGCCGCCGACGTCCTCGAGCTCGATCTCGGCCTCGAAGGGCTGGCTCCGCTCGGACAGCACGGTCAGCGCACCGAGGCGGGCGGCCTGCACCGGTGCGGCGCCGAGGCTCAGGCAGGCGGACAGTACGGCCCAGGCGAGGGCGTGCCGGACCGGGCGGTCGATCGACATCGGCGCGGAAGAGTGTCGGAGACGAAGGGGTCGATGGTACACGGCCGGGATCGGGCGGAGGTGCCACCGACCGAGTGCCTCACCCGTTCCGGCAATCCCTTAGGCGTCCGCGCGACGGCCCGTGCGCAGCACGACGAGCGTGCCCGGCACCGACAGACCCGCGCGCGGAGCGGCCACGGGGGAACGTCGCGGCGGTCCGTCAGGTGTCCTCGCCCATCGGGGCTCCGGGACCGGACGAGACCAGTCTCGGGACGGTGCGCCCTGCGAACCGCGGCTGCGCACCGGGGTCGTCGCGCACCAGGCGCGGGGCACGCGCCGGCTGCCGTCGCATCGGCTCGAAACCGAGCGCGCGCTGGACGGTCATCGACAGGCCGGCCACCACCAGCCGGTGCGAGCGCTCGATCAGCGGCCTCAGCTCGGCGAGCGCGAAGCGATCGGGCGCGCCGAGGGCGATCCAGCCGGCACGCGCGAGGTATGGGGCCGGGCGCATGCCGGGCCGGTCGGTGAGCTCCAGGAAGCGGTCCGCATCGACCTTGAACCAGCACTCGCGCGGTCGACCGCGGGCATCGACGACGAAGATCGCGAACATCTTCCGGCGCACCATCCATGCGTCGACGTCGTCCCACTTGCGTTCGTGCTCCGCGTGCGGCAGCGCCGCACAGACGCGCCTCAGGCTCGTGAAGGTCGTCATGCCATGGCGTCCTGCAATCCGGGGCCCACAGTGTGCAACGGACGGGGCGGCGGGGCGCCATGGGCACCGCGTTATCCTTGCCGGATGGACCTGCCCGCCACCCGAGACGCCTGCGCCGCGCTCGATGCCGCCGACGCGATCGCCTTCGCACGCGATCGCTTCGAGCTTCCGCCCGGCACGATCTACCTCGACGGCAACTCGCTCGGCGCGATGCCGCGCGCGGTCGCGCCGCGGATGCGCGAGGCGGTCGAACGGGAATGGGCGCACGGCCTGATCCGCTCGTGGAACGACGCCGGCTGGTACACCGCGCCGCAGCGTGCGGCCGCGAAGATCGCCCGGCTGGTCGGCGCCGCCGCGGACCAGGTCATCGTCACCGACTCGATCTCGGTCAACCTCTTCAAGCTGCTGGCCGGCGCGATCGCGCTGCAGCGGCGACGCGATCCGGCGCGAACGGTGATCGTCGCCGAGCGGGGCAGCTTCCCGACCGACGCCTACGTCGACGCCGCGCTCGCGCGGCTGCTCGGCATGGAAGTGGTGTTCGCCGAGCAGGCCGCCGTGCCCGAGGCCATCGAGCACGCCGGCGCGCGGCTCGCCGTCGTGCAGCTGACGCACGTCAACTACCGCAGCGGCGAGTGCTACGACATGGCCGCGGTCACCGCGCGGGTGCACGCGCTCGGCGGCGTGGTGATCTGGGACCTCGCCCACACCGCCGGCGCGCTGCCGGTCTCGCTCGACGACGCCGGCGCCGACTTCGCCGTCGGCTGCGGCTACAAGTACCTGAACGGCGGACCCGGCGCCCCGGCGTTCGCCTACGTCGCGCGGCGCTGGATCGGCGAGCTCGACCAGCCCCTGGTCGGCTGGCACGGACACGCGGCGCCGTTCGCGTTCGAGCACGACTACCGCCCCGCGCCCGGCATCGAACGGCTGCTGTGCGGCACCGAGCCGCAGCTGTCCCTGATCGCGCTCGAGACCGCGCTCGACGCGTTCGACGACGTCGACATGGCGGCGCTGCGCGCCAAGAGCGTCGCGATGACCACGCTGTACGCCGCGCTCGCCGAGCGTGCGGTCGGCGGCTTCGGCGCGGCCTCGGGCTTCGGCCTCGCGAGCCCGCGCGACGCCGCGCGCCGCGGCAGCCAGGTGTCGCTGACCCATCCGCAGGGCTACGCGATCGTCCAGGCGCTGATCGCACGCGGCGTGATCGGCGACTTCCGCGCGCCCGACATCCTGCGCTTCGGCTTCGCGCCGCTCTACCTGCGCTTCGTCGACGTCTGGGACGCCGCCGAGGCACTGCGCGACGTCGTCGCGACCCGCGCCTGGGACCGTCCCGAGTTCCTCGCGCGCAAGGCCGTCACCTGACCCCAGCACTCGGGCCCTCGCCGGCCCGGCCCACGATGATCCGACCCGACCCGGACTTCCCGTCCTCCTACGCCCAGGCGCGCGAGCGCTTCCTCGCGGCCGCCCGCGCGCGCGGCGCACGCATCGAGTCGCACGAGAACCCGGCCGGGCCCGGCCTCGACGGCGAGACGCTCGCCGCCGACCTGGCCATCCTGGGCCCGCCCGACGCCCGCCGCGTGCTGCTCGTGCAGTCGGGCACGCACGGCGTCGAGGGCTACTGCGGCAGCGGCGTGCAGCACGCGCTGCTGCGCGAGGGCTCGGAGCTCGACGCGGTGCTGGCCGCCGGCGGACGGGTGGTGCTGCTGCACGCGATCAACCCCTGGGGCTTCTCGTGGCGGCGGCGGGTCACCGAGGACAACGTCGACCTGAACCGCAACTGCCGGCGCTTCCCGGTGCCCGCGACGCCCGACGCCCACTACGAGGCGATCCACGACCTGCTGCTGCCCGCGCAGTGGCCGCCGACCGGGGAGAACCGGGCCGCGATCGACGCCTTCATCGCGACGCACGGCCAGGCCGCGTTCCAGTTCGCGTTCAGCCACGGCCAGTGGTCGAAGCCCGACGGCGTGTTCTTCACCGGCCATGCGCCGACCTGGAGCAACCGCACGCTGCGCGAGGTGCTGCGCCGGCACGTGACGGGCGCCGACGGCCTGTGGTGGATCGACCTGCACACCGGACTGGGCCCCTCGGGGCACGGCGAGCTGATCTACGCCGGCCGCGACCTCGCTGCCGACGTCGCCCGCGCGCGCGCCTGCTGGGGGCCGGCGGTCACGTCGATCTTCGACGGCTCGTCGACCTCGGCGCGGATCGACGGGATGGTCGGCCTGGCGTTCTACGAGGAATGTCCGGACACCGCGCTGTCGGCGATCGCGCTCGAGTACGGCACGCAGCCGTCGGAGGCGGTCCGCGACGCGCTGCGGATGGACCACTGGGTGGCCTCGCGGGCGCCCGACGACCCGGCGCTGCGCGCCCGGGCGCGCGAGCGGATGGTGGAGGCGTTCTTCGTCGACACACCGGCTTGGAAGGCCGCGATCCTCGCGCAGGGGCGCGACGCGGTGGTGAAGGCCGCGGCCGCGATGCACGCGGTCGCGCGCTAGCGACGGGGCGTCGGCCGGCGCGGCGCCGGCCGCGAGCCCGCCTCAGGCGGCCGAGGCGACCTGCTGGATCGCCTCGCGCAGCAGCGGCGACAGCGCGTCGCCGATGGGCTCGGCGCCGGCGATCCGGCGGCGCAGGCCCAGCCGGGCGGTGTAGGTCAGCATGCCGTCGCCACCGATGCGGACCTTCAGCGAGCGCGCGTTGTCGCCCGCCCACTCGAACACCAGGCCGCCGTCGACGTCGTCCCGGGTCACCAGCGGCTCGGGCAGCGTGCCCGGCAGCAGGCGCAGGACGTCGCGCGCCTCGCGCAGCACCTGCTCGGGCAGCGGCAGTTCGGCCTGCCACGGGTCGCCGCCGGCCGCCTGCGCGAAGCCGGACAGCTCGACGTCGGTGCGGAACAGCGCCTTGGCGGCGAGCCGCTTGCGGGCGCCGGCGATCTGGCGCGACAGCCGGAGCGCATGCTGGCCGACCCCGAGGGCGGTCGCGTACGACGCCAGGCTGCGGGCTCCGTGGGCAAGTTTCGTCATGAGTAGGCGCTCACAAGCTCTTCGGTCACCAACCCGAAGAACACCCGGTTCTTCAGGTCCCTCAACACGCCGAGCGTCTCGGCGAGACGGGCCGGCAGACGATCGTCGACCGGCACCGCACGGTCCCAGCCGGCGTCGATGTCGACCAGCACCGGCAGTTCGGTGGCGCTGCGCGACGCCGAGTCGGTGGCCTGCGTGACCGCCACCCGCAGCCCGTCGGCACCGCCGGGCAATGTCATCTGGACCAGGAAGTCGGCGATCTCGGGCGCCAGCCCGGCCGGCGCGCGCGGCGCCGTCGTCAGGTAGCGCTCGAAGTGGAACTGGTCGCCGATCGGCAAGCGCAGGTCGTTGACGAACCGGACCGCGACGCGGCGGACCTCCAGCGGCCGAGCCTCGGCGACGTACTCGCCCCAGAGCGTCATGAAGTGGTCGATGAAGGCGTCCCAGCCCGGGTAGCCCGACAGCCGGGCGAACGACAGCCCGTCGCGCCGGATCAGCGCCACCTCGGTGCCGTCGGCGCTCTCGCAGCGCCAGCCGGCCTGCTCGCCGGCCGGGTCCGCGCCGCGGCGCTCCTCGGGCAGGTTGAGCGCGACCGATGCGAGCCGGAACGGACGCGACGTGGGGTAGGACGCGGCGAGCCGGTCGCGCAACGCAGTCACCCGTCGAAGCTCGACGGGCTCGCAGTTCACCTCGACGATCGCTTCACGGATCGGAGGTCGCGACAAGGGGCGCAGCACGGCCATGCGCCCATTCTAGTTGTACCTGAAGAATTCCGTCTATGTATCTGTCTCAAATGGGGAATTCAACAATGATGGCTCAATTGGCGCTGCCGGTGAGACGGCGGCGCAGGTCCACGCCGACACCCTTGTTGACGAACTCGGTGGTGTAGACCTTCGACAGGTCGACCTCGCCGGCCTTCAGCAGACCGGCGCGGACCATCTTGTCGTGGAAGTCCTTGACCCGCGCCGGATCGATCGCGCCGATGCCCCGGGTCCGCGTGTCGCCGGAATCGACGATGCCGAGCTCGCGCAGTTTCGCGACCCCCTTGTCGAGTTCCTCCTGCGTGGTCTCGGGGTTCTCCTTGCGGATCAGCGCGTCGGCCGCCGCGCGGTCGCCGTACAGGTAGTTGACCCAGCCGAGGATCGAGCCCTCGACGAAGCGGCGGACGAGGTCGGGCTTGGTCCTCACCAGCTCGGGCCGCGTCTCGATGGTCGTCGAGTAGGTCGACCAGCCATGGTCGGCGAGCAGGAACAGCTTCGGCGCGAAGCCGGCGACCTTCTCGATCGAGATCGGCTCGGCCACGGCGTAGCCCTGCTGGACGGCGTCCTTGTTCGCAAGGAAGGGCGCGGAGTTGTAGGTATAGGGCTTGAGCTGCTCGTCGCGGAAGCCGTCCTGCTTCATCCACTGCCAGAAGCTGAACTGGCCGTCCTTCGCGACCAGGATCACCGGCGCCTTCTTCAGGTCGTTCCAGGTCTCGTAGCGACCGGGATGCGCGAGGAAGACCTGGGGATCCTTCTGGAACATCGCTGCGACGACCACCGTCGGCACGGCGTTCTTCACGTTGTCGAAGGTGTGCAGCAGGTTGCCGGTCATCAGGAAGTCGATGCGACCGGCCGGCAGCAGCGGCCGGTTGTTCACCTGCGGGCCGCCCTGGCGGATCTCGACGTCCAGGCCCAGCCGCTTGTAGGTGCCGTCGGCCAGCGCCTGGTAGAAGCCGCCGTGCGCGGCCTGCGCCTTCCAGTTGGTGGCGAAGACGACCTTCTCCTGCGCGGCGACGGGCGCCGGCCCCACGGCGAGCGCGGCGGCGACGGCGGCCGCGGCGAGCGCCGCGCGGCGGGCGGGTCGGCACGGCGCGGCGGGACGGGCGGACTGGACCGGATGCGGGGCGGGACGCGTCGGAGTGGACATGGCGGGGTCGCTCGGAGTCGGTGGGGCGTGGCGGCGTCAGCCGCGGGGGGTCTCGCTGTCGTGCCAGCGGCCGAGCAGCCGGCGCGCGAGCGCGTCGAAGACGACGAAGATCGCGATGCCGACCAGCGAGACCAGGACCAGCGCGGCGAACATCTTCGGGATCTCGGTGCGGAAGCTCGCCTCGAGGATCCGAGACGCGAGGCCGGTCTCGCGGCCGGCGGCGCCGGCGGCGAACTCGGCGACGACCGCGCCGATCAGCGCGAGGCCGCCGGCGATTCTCAGCCCGGCGAGGAAGTACGGCAAGGCGCTCGGCACCAGCAGCAGCCGCAGCCGCTGCCATCGGCTCGCGCCGTGGAGCGTGAACAGGTCGCGCAGGCCGGCATCGGCCGAACGCAGGCCGACGACGGTGTTCGCGAGGATCGGGAAGAACGCGACGATGAACGCGCAGATCAGCAGCGCCGCGGTGGTCGACTCGACGTAGATCAGGATCAGCGGCGCGATCGCGACGATCGGGGTCACCTGCAGCACGATCGCGAGCGGAAAGAGCGCCGTCTCGATCGGGCGCGACAGCGCGAAGAGCGCGGCCAGCGCCACGCCGCCGACCACCGCGAGCGCGAGCGCACCGGCGGTGATCTTCAGCGTGAACCACAGCGAGGGCAGCAGCGACGGCAGGTCGCGCCACAACGTGGCCGCGACCAGGCTCGGCGCCGGCAGGATGTAGGGCGGGATCGCCGCGCCGCGGACCACGGCCTCCCAGCCGAGCAGGACGGCGGCCACGACCGCGAAGGGCGCGAGCCGCAGCGCGAGGCGCGCGGTCGCGTCCGGGGACGGGACCGCGCTCATGCCATCGCCGCCCTGAGCGCGGCCGACGCGCGCACGCAGGTGCCGGCGTAGTCGACGCTCGCCCGGTAGGCGTCGTCGCGCGGATGCGGCGCGTCGACGTCGATCGACTCGACGACACGGCCCGGACGGCCGCCGATCACCGCCACCCGGGTCGAGAGGTAGACCGCCTCGTAGACGCTGTGGGTGACGAAGACCACCGTCAGGCCCTGCTCGCTCCAGAGGTCGAGCAGGTCGTCGTCGAGCCGGCCGCGGGTGATCTCGTCGAGCGCGGCGAAGGGTTCGTCGAGGAGCAGCAGCTCGGGTCGCGTGACGAGCGCGCGGGCGATCGACACGCGCATCCGCATGCCGCCCGACAGCTCGCGCGGAAAGGCGTGTGCGAAATCGGCGAGACCGACGCGGGCGAGCACCGCCATCACCTCGTCGCGGGCCTCGGCACGGGTGCGGCCGGCGAGCCGCAGCGGCAGCCACACGTTGTCGAAGGCATCGGCCCAGGGCATCAGCGTGGGCTCCTGGAAGACCACCCCGATGCGCACGTCGGCGGGCCGACCGACGGTGCCGGCGGTGGGCCGCGCGAGGCCGGCCGCCAGCCGCAGCACCGTGCTCTTGCCGCAGCCCGAGGGGCCGAGCAGGCTCAGGAACTCGCCGCGGCCGACGTCCAGGTCCAGCCCCTCCAGCGCCCGGACCCCGTTGGGATAGCGCAGGCCCACGCCGCGCAGCGCGAGCAGCGGCGGAGGGTCGGGATCCGGGGACGACATCCGCCGATGGTAGCCCGGCGGCGGCGGCGGGCGGGCGAAGGCCCCGCCCGGATTCAGTCGACGCGGCCCTGGCGGGCGCGGTAGTAGAGCGTCGCGGCCTCGGTACGGTTGCGGACGCCGAGCCGCTGCAGCAGCTCGCGCACGTGCGCCTTCGTGGTGTTCAGGCTGATCCGGTAGCGCTCGGCGATCTCGCCGTTCGACATGCCCTCGGCGATCGACTGCCACATCTGCTGCTGGCGCGGCGACAGCTCGACGGTCTCGGGTCGGCGCCCGAGGGGCACGGGACCGACGCCGCCGTTGAGCCGCTGCAGGCGCTCGGCAAGCAGCGGCTCCATCCGCTCGAGCAGGGTGGACGCGTTCTCGTTCTTGCAGACCATCGCGGCGGCACCGAGCGCGGCCGCGCTGCGCCGCAGCGGCTCGCTGTCGAGGCCGGTGAACACGATGATGGGCACCTCGGGCCGCAGCGCACGCAGTTCGCTGATGCCCTCGAGGCCGGCCACGTCGGGCAGCCGCAGGTCGAGCACCGTGGCCGCGAGCCGCGGCTCGTCCTGGTACATCACCTTGGCCTGACGCAGGCTCGCCGCCTGCAGCGCACGCACGCCGGGGAAGCGGCCCTCGATCAGGCCGCGCAGCGCCAGCGGCACGACCGGGTGGTCGTCCACCACCAGCACGACCGCGTTCACGACGGCCGCCCCGGCGAGCCGGCGCGGCGCAGCGCCGCGGCCGCGCGCGCCAGCGTGGTCACCGCCGCCCAGTCCTGGCGGGCGATCGCCGACGCGGGCGTGAGCCACGAGCCGCCGACCGCGACCACGTTGGGCAGCGCGAGGTAGTCGGGCGCGCTGCGCGCGTCGATGCCGCCGGTGGGGCAGAAGCGCACGGACGGGAACGGGCCGTACAGCGCCTTCAGCATCGCCAGGCCGCCGGCCGCCGCGGCCGGGAACAGCTTGAGCAGCGACAGCCCCTCGGCAGCCGCGGCCATCACCTCGGACGGCGTCATCACGCCGGGCATCAGGGGCAGGCCGTGGTCGCGCGCGGCGGCGGCCACCGCGCGGTCGAAGCCGGGCGAGACGGCGAAGCGCGCGCCGGCGGCGGCCACGCGGACGACGTCGGCGACGGTGGTGACGGTACCCGCACCGACGCAGGCCTCGGGCACCTCGGCGGCGATCCGGCGCAGCGCGTCCAGGCCCGCGGGCGTGCGCAGCGTGACCTCGAGCACGTCCACGCCGCCGGCCACGCAAGCCTGAGCCAGCGGCACGGCGAGTCGGGCGTCGTCGAGGACGATCACGGGGATCACCGGCGCGGGCGGCTCGTGGCCGGCCGCACCGGGCGGGTCGAACAGCTCCTGGAGCGACATCGTGGTGCAACGTATACCACGGTCACGCCGGCCCATGAGCCGCCGGGAACGGCCCCGTCAGGCGGTAACGCGCGCGGCCTCGCCCAAGTGGCGCAGCCAAGCACCCGAACGGGTGACCCCCTCGGTCAGGACCTACCCGAGCGGTGCTCGCGCAGCCGCGCGAGGATGCGCAACGTGTAGCCGTCGTCGGGCGCCTCCACGCCGGCCACCGCGTCCCTGATCAGCTGCATCACCGTCAGGCGATCGCGCAGCTCGGCCGCGCCCGGCGCGTCGGCCTGCAACGCGCGCAGCAGCATCTCGACACGATCCGGAGGCAACTCGTCGTCGAGGAAGGCGGACAGGATCTCGTCGTTCATCGCGGTCGGAACCTCACCAGCGACGCGCGCGCGTCGGCTGCACCATCGGGCGGATCGCGGCGGCGATCGCCTCGCGCCCGCGGAAGATCAGGGACTTCACCGTGTTCACCGGCAGCCCCATCGTCGCGGCGATCGAGCGGTAGTCCAGCCCCTCGATCTCGCGCATCAGGATCGCGTCGCGCTGCCGTTCGGGCAGCGCGGCCACCGCGCGACGCAGCGCGTCGAACAGCTGCCGCGCGGCGACCTCGTCCTCGACGCCGCCGGGGGCCACCTGCCGCTCGAACGCATCGATCGTCGAGGCGGCCTCCGGGTCGGCGGGCCGGTCGTCGAGGCGGTTCTGGCCGCTGCGCAGGTAGCTGCTCGCGACGTTGCGCGCGATGGTCCGCAGCCACGGCCAGAACCGGTCGCGATCCTGCAGTTCGGGCAGGGCGTCGTAGGCGCGCAGGAACGTGTCCTGCGCCAGCTCCTCGACGATCGCCGCGTCGTGGATCACCCGGCGGATCTCGGCCGCGGTACGCCGCTGGTACTTGACGACCAGGACTTCGAACGCGATGGCCTCGCCGGCACAGGCGCGAGCGACCAGTTCGCCGTCGGCGGTCTCGGGCGCGCCGGCGGAGCGCGACGGACCACCGGCGCCGGGCGGGGCGGCGGGAGGCGCGGGGCTCACGGTCGAGGCGGGCATCGTGCAGCGTCTGACGCCGGCACGGCCGCGAAGTTGCGGCGGACACGCGATCGGGCCGCCGCGCCCGTCACGACACGCACGCCCGGCGCAACTTCCCGATGCACGGCGCGTCCGGAACGGTGGCCGGCCCGCACCGCGCCGACCCATCCGTCCGACCCCACGAGGAGCCCGCGATGAACGTCCCCTGGCACGTCGAACTGAATCCGGACGTCACGGTGATGACCGACGGCACGCGCTGCGTGATCGGCGGGGTCGTCTCGGTCGCCTTCGACATCGGCGAGGTCGAGTTCACCTGGTCCGACGCGCCCGACCCGTCCGACCGGCCGCTGGGCACCCTGAAGGTGGCGCTGCGGGACCGGCCCGGCACGCTCGCGTCGATCCGGCTGAACCGGTTCGAGGCCGAGCGGATCCGGCTGATGCTCGAGAGCGGCGGGACGCGGCCGAACTGAGCCGCGCCGCGCGCCCTCAGAGGACGGATCCGGCACAGCCGTCCATCGGCACGATCGCGCCCGACACGTAGCTCGCCGCGTCCGACGCGAGGAAGAGCGCCACCCGCGCGACCTCCTCGGGTTCACCCATCCGACCCATCGGGATCTTCGCGATCTCGTCGGCGAACACGTCGTCGCGGCTGCGGCCGCTCGCGCGCGCCGTGACCGCGAGACCTTCCTCGACGCGGTCGGTCCGGGTGAGACCGGGGTTGATCCCGTTCACCCGGATGCCCCGGTGCGCGTAGGCGCGCGCGTAGCCGACGGTGGCGAGCATCAGCGCGGCGTTGGCCGAGCCGCCCGGGATGTGCATCGGCGAGGCGACGCGGCCGCCCTGCCCGATCACGTTGACCACCGCGCCGCGGCCGCGTGCGGCCATCTCGCGGACCGCCGGCTCGAGCACGTGCATCGTGCTGAAGTACTTCGCGTCCATACCCTGCCGGAACGCGGCCGCGCCGAGCTCGCCGGGCGCGTAGCGCTTCGCGGCGCCGGCCGAGTTCAGCAGCACGTCGATCGGGCCGACCTCGCGCTCGACGCGCGCGACCACCGCCTCGGCCTGCGCGGCGTCGGTCAGGTCGGCGGCCATCGCGTGTGCGGCCAGGCCCTCGCCGCGCAGCGCCGCGACCGCCGCCTCGAGGCGCGCGGCGTCGCGCGCCACGCAGACCACGGTGGCGCCGGCCCGCGCGAACTCGCGCGCGCACGCGGCGCCGATGCCCTTGCTCGCGCCGGTCACCAGCGCGACGCGTCCCTTCAGATCGACCTGCACGGATCCCGCTCCCGTCGTGGATGCCGCCATCGCGGCGGATCGCGCAGTGTGCCACCGCCGGGCGAGACCCCTCGGCGGGGTCGGTGAAGCGGGCCGTGCCGATCGGAACGACCGCTGCGGCGCGAGGGCGCGGCGCTGGCACAATGGCTCGAGGAGGAGACGCCGTGGCGCCGCTCGAAGGCATCCGCGTGATCGACATGACCGGCATCGTGTTCGGGCCGGTGGCCACCCAGGCGCTTGCCGACTGGGGCGCCGACGTGATCAAGGTCGAGCCGCCCGAGGGCGACACCCTGCGCAACGCGGGCGTGTCGCGGCACCGCGGGATGGGCGCGATCTTCCTGAACCTGAACCGCGGCAAGCGCTCGGTAGCGCTCGATCTCGCGCAGCCCGCCGGCCGCGACGCGATCCGCCGGCTGCTCGCGGGCGCGGACCTCTTCGTGCACAACGTGCGGCGCGCGCCGATCGCGCGGCTCGGACTCGGCCCCGAGGACGTGCTCGCGCTGAACCCGTCGATCGTCTACTGCACCGCGAGCGGCTTCCACGAGCGCTCGCCGCTCGCGCAGGCGCCCGCGATCGACGACTCGATCCAGGCGGCCACCGGCCTCGCGTCGCTGAATGCCGGGCCGGACGGCACGCCGCGCTTCGTGCCCTCGATCGTCGCCGACAAGGTCGCGGGCCTGGCACTCGCCGGCGCGATGCTCGCGGCGCTGGTGCGCCGGCTGCGCACCGGCCGCGGCGGCGTGGTCGACGTGCCGATGTACGACACGCTCGCCGGCTTCGTGCTGGTCGAGCACCTGCAGGGCCACGCATTCGCGCCCGCGCTCGGGCCCGCGGGCTACCGTCGCGTGACGCCCGACGGCCGGCGCCTGTACCGTGCATCGGACGGCTGGCTGACGATGACGCCCTACACGCCGCCGCAGTGGCGCGCGTTCTTCACCGCCGTCGGCCGCCCCGAGATGGCCGAGGACCCGCGCGTGGTCGATCCCGTCGAGCGGAACCGGCACATCCAGTGGCTCTACGGCGAGGTCGGCGAGGCCGCGGCGACACGCACCGTCGCGCAGTGGCTCGAGCTGTGCCGCGAGCAGGGCATCCCCGCGTGGCGCGTCGCGACGCTCGACGAGGTCGCGACCGACCCGATGCTCGAGGCGAGCGGCGCGATCGCGCGCGTCGACCATCCCACCGAAGGGCCGATGCGCGCGCTCGCGTCGCCCGGCTTCCTCGACGGCGCGCCGGCGCGGGCCGCGCGGCCCGCGCCGCGGCTCGGCGAGCACACCGTCGAGGTGCTGCGCGAGGCCGGCCTCGACGACGCCGCGATCGCCGCGATGCGCGCGAGCCGCGCCGCGGTGGCCCCCGACGAGCCGGCACGCTGACGCGCGCCGGCGACGTGCCCCCTTCGACCCGGAGACCGACGACGATGAGCACGACCGACGCCCCGCCCGAACTGCTGCGCGAGCGCCGCGGCCACGCGCTGTGGCTGACCATCGACCGCCCCGCGCGGCGCAACGCGATCTCCGCGGGCGTGCTGGCCGGGATCTCCGAGGGCCTGCGCGAGGCGGCCGCCGACGACGCGATCCGCGCGGTGGTGATCACGGGCGCGGGCGATGCCGCGTTCTGCGCGGGCGCGGACCTCGCGAAGGGCTCGGGCTCGTTCCAGTTCGACCCGTCGCGCCCGCACCTGGACTACGCCGACCTGCTGCGCCAGGCCTGGGCCTGCCCGGTGCCGATGGTGGCGCGCGTCAACGGCCACTGCCTCGCCGGCGGCATGGGGCTCTTCGGCATGTGCGACGTCGCCGTCGCGGCCGACCACGCGAGCTTCGGCCTGCCCGAGGTGAAGATCGGCGTGTTCCCCGCGCAGGTGCTCTCGGTGCTCCAGCACCTGATCGGCCCGCGCTGGCTCGCCGAGCTGTGTCTGACCGGCGAGCCGATCGACGCGCCTCGCGCCGAGCGGATCGGCCTGGTCAATCACGTGGTGCCGAAGGCCGAGCTCGACGCGAAGACCGACTGGCTGGTGGGCCGCATCGTCGACAAGTCGCCGACCGCGAACCGACGCGGCAAGGCGATGATGCGCGCGGCCTTCGACATGAGCTTCGAGCAGGCGATCTCGTACCTCGAGTCGCAGATCATGACGCTCGCGCTCACCGAGGACGCGAAGGAAGGCCGCGCGGCGTTCATCGAGAAGCGCGCGCCGACCTGGACGGGCAGATGACCGGCCCCGCGCCGCGAGGAGGATCCGCATGAACCGCCGCCGATTCACCGCCGCCGCGCTCGGCGCGGCCGTCGCGCCGGCGCTGCGCGCCCAGGAGGCCTGGCCCGCGCGCCCGATCCGCATCATCGTCTCGTTCGCGCCCGGCAGCGGCAACGACCTGATCGCGCGCCAGCTCGCGCCCAAGCTCGCCGAATCGCTCGGCCAGTCGGTGATCGTCGAGAACCGCGCCGGCGGCGGCGGGCTGATCGGCACCGAGGCGGTGGTGCGCGCCGCGCCCGACGGCCACACGATCGGCCTGGGCACCAGCTCGCAGCTGGTGATGAACCCGGCGCTGCTGCCGAAGCTGCCCTTCGACATCGAGCGCGACCTCACCACGATCGGCCTGGTGTCGCGGACGCAGATGGTGCTCGCCGCGCGCCGCGACGGCCCCGCCGACCTGCGCGCGCTCGTCGCGCGCGCGAAGACCGCGCCGGGCAAGGTCAGCTACGGGTCGGGCGGCAACGGCTCGATCAGCCACATCGTCGGCGAATCGTTCGCGCGCGCCGCCGGCGTCGAGCTGCTGCACGTGCCGTACAAGGGCAACGGCCCGGCGATGCAGGACCTGATCGGCGGCCAGATCGACCTGGTCTGGGACGGCTTCTCGAGCTCGGGCCCGCCGATGAAGGCCGGCCAGCTGCGGATCCTCGCGGTGAGCGGCGAGCGCCGCAACCCGCTCTACCCCGAGGTGCCGACCTTCGCCGAGGGCGGCGTGCCCGACTACGAGGCCTACACCTGGAACTGCCTGATCGCACCGAAGGCGACGCCCCGACCGATCGTCGAACGGCTGAACCGCGAGCTGAACCGCGCGCTCGACACCGCCGAGATCCGGCAGCGGCTGGAGAGCTTCGGCTCCGACAACCTCGTCGGGTCCACGCCCGAGCAGGCCGACGCGTTCGGTGCGGCGCAGCGTGCGCGCTGGGTGCCGGCGGTGAAGGCCTGGGGCATCAAGGGCGATTGAGACCGCGGCCGCTCGAGGTCCGCAGGGAGACGACGATGGAACCGACCGCCGCGGCGAATGCCGCTTCCTCCGCGAGCGCCGACGCGGGTGCCGCGCCCTTCGACGGCCCCGCGCTCGCCGCCGAGCTCGAGCGGCTGCTGAAGCTGCGCGCGATCCCGATCGCGATGAAGCGCTTCGCCGGGCGCGCCGAGATGGAGGCGGTGCCGAAGATCCGCCGCCCGAAGGGCACGATCCACACGACCGACCAGATCGTCGCGCAGGCGACGCGGCTAGGCTGGACGGTGGGCATCACGGCCGAGGACCTGGTGGGCGACCAGTGCCGCGCCACCGCCGGCCTGTCGCCGGCGCCCGAGTGGCGCGAGGGCCGGCAGATGGTGGGCGTCTGGTACGCGACGCCCGAGGACGCCCGCGCGCACCAGGCCGCGATGCACGCGCCGCCGCCGGCCGCGGCGCTCGCCGTCTCGCCGCTCGCGTCGGGCCGGCTCGACCCACCCGACATCGTGCTGTTCTACGCGACGCCCGGCGCGATGATCTACTTCATCAACGGCCTGCAATGGAGCGGCTACAGGCGCTTCGACTGGAGCGTGGTCGGCGAGTCGGCCTGCGCGGACTCCTGGGGCCGCGCGCTCGCCACCGGCGAGCCCAGCCTGTCGATCCCCTGTTTCGCCGAGCGGCGCTACGGCGGCGTGCTCGACGACGAGATGCTGATGGCCCTGCCGCCGTCCGCACTGCCGAAGGCGATCGCCGGCATGCACGCACTCGCGAAGAACGGCTTCCGCTACCCGTTCCCGCAGTACGGCATCCAGCAGGACGTGCGCGACGGGATGTCGGCGAGCTATCCGGAGCGGGCGCGGCGATGACGGACACGCTCGCCGGACGCTAGACTCGGCCCCCTGCCCGCCGGCGCCGCGATCCGAGCGTCGGCCTTCCGGAGGAGACCATGACGACCGCCACCGAGCACGACCGCTTCCGCGCCGCCCGCGACCTGCTGCTCGCACGCCGCGCCGACCTCGACGCCGCCCGCGCCGCCTTCGAGTGGCCGCGGCTCGAGCGCTTCAACTGGGCCGTCGACTGGTTCGACGCGATCGCGGCCGGCAACGACGCACCGGCGCTGCACATCATCGAGGAGTCGGGCGTCGAGGCGAGGCTCACGTACGCGGCGCTGTCGCGCCGATCGACCCAGGTCGCGAACTTCCTCGCCGCACAGGGCGCGAAGGCCGGCGACCGGATGCTGCTGATGCTGGGCAACGAGGTCCCGCTGTGGGAGACGATGCTCGCGGCGATCAAGCTCGGGGTGGTGGTGATCCCGGCCACGCTGCTGCTGTCCGGCCCCGACCTCGCCGACCGGATCGCGCGCGGCCGCGTGCGCTGGATCCTCACCAATGCGACCGGCCTCGCGCGCGTGGCCGAGACGCCGGCCGACGCGCTCGCAGGCGTCGGCCGCATCCTCGCAGGCGACGCCGGCCGCGACGCGAACGGCGCGCCGCCGGCGGGCTGGATCGATTACCGGGACTCGCTGCGCGCGGCCGACGCGCTCGCCGGCGCGCCCGCGCTCGGCGTCGACGAACCGCTGCTCGAGTACTTCACCTCGGGCACCACGTCCAAGCCCAAGCTCGTCCGCCATTCCCGCCAGAGCTATCCGGTCGGCCACCTGAGCACGATGTACTGGCTCGGCCTGCAGCCCGGCGACGTGCACTGGACGATCTCCTCGCCCGGCTGGGCCAAGCACGCGTGGAGCTGCTTCTTCGCGCCGTTCAACGCGCAGGCCTGCGTGTTCATCTACAACTACTCGCGCTTCAACGGTCCGGCGGTCCTCGACACCGTGGTGAAGCACGGCGTGAAGACGCTCTGCGCGCCGCCCACCGTCTGGCGGATGCTGATCCAGGAGGACCTGAAGGCCTGGAAGACCGCGCTGCGCGAGGCGATCTCCGCCGGGGAGCCGCTGAATCCCGAGGTGATCGAGCAGGTCCGCTCGGCCTGGGGCCTGACGATCCGCGACGGCTTCGGCCAGACCGAGACCACCGCGATGATCGGCAATCCGCCTGGCCTGCCGCTCAAGCCCGGCTCGATGGGCAAGCCGCTGCCCGGCTATCCGGTGGTGCTGCTCGACGCCGACGGCAAGCCGGGCGACGAGGGCGAGATCTGCATCGACCTGTCGCGCCGGCCCCTGTCGCTGATGCAGGGCTATGCCGACGACGCCGAGAAGACCGCCGAGGCGATGCGCGACGGCCACTACCACACCGGCGACGTCGGCACGCGCGACGCCGAGGGCTACATCACCTACGTGGGCCGGGCCGACGACGTGTTCAAGGCCTCGGGCTACCGCATCAGTCCGTTCGAGCTGGAGAGCGCGCTGATCGAGCACGAGGCGGTCGCCGAGGCCGCGGTCGTGCCCTCGCCCGACCCGGTCCGCGGCTTCGTGCCCAAGGCCTACGTGATCCTCGCGCCCGGCCACGAGGCGGGCCCCGAGACCGCGCGTTCGATCTTCGCGTTCCTGCGCGGCCGCGTGTCGCCGTACAAGATGATCCGGCGCATCGAGTTCTCCGACCTGCCGAAGACCATCAGCGGCAAGATCCGGCGCGTGGAGCTGCGCGGCCAGGAGAAGGGCCGACCCGAGGGCGCGGCGCGCAACGAGCGCGAGCACCTCGAGGAGCAGTTCCGGTGAGCGGCGCCGCGCGCAGCGGGGCCGACGCACGCGCCGACGCGCCGCGCGACGCGCGCTTCGACGGCGTCGAGGCGGCGATGCGCCGCTGGGTCGACGCGGGCTTCCTCGCGGGCGCCTCGTGGGCGGTGCTGCGCGGCCGCGACGTGCTCGACCTGCGCTGGGTCGGCGACGCCGACCGCGAGGCCGGCGTGCCGCTGCGCCGCGACCATGTGTTCCGTGCGTTCTCGAGCACGAAGCTGGTCACCTCGATCGCGGTGCTGCAGCTCGTGGAGGACGGGCGGATCGGGCTCGACGAGCCGGTCTCGACCTGGATCCCGCAGCTCGCGGACCGGCGCGTGCTGCGCCCCGGCGCGACCTCGATCGACGATACCGAGCCCGCGCGCCGGCCGATCACCGTGCGCCACCTGCTGTCGCACTCGTCGGGACTGTCGTACGGCCTGCTCGATCCGGGCACGACGATGTACAGGGCGTACGCCGAGCGCAAGGTGCTGAGCGACGCGCGCTCGCTCGCCGAGCTCGCCGACACGCTGGCGACGCTGCCGCTCGCGTTCCACCCGGGCGAGTCCTGGGAGTACTCGATCGGCATCGACGTGCTCGGCCACCTGGTCGAGACGCTGACCGGCCGGCGGCTGGGCGATGCCTTCCGCGCACGGATCCTCGAGCCGCTCGGCATGCGCGACACCGGCTTCGTCGTGCCCGAGTCCGATCGGGACCGGCTCGCGGCGCTCTACGTCGGCGACCCGCTCGACCCGACGAAGCCCGGGCTGCGCCGGCTCGACGACGCCCCCTACCCGGGCGCGTTCCTGAAGCCGATGCCGCGGCAGTCGGGCGGCGGCGGGCTGGTGTCGACGCTCGACGACCAGGTGACGCTGCTTCGCGCGCTGACGCCGGGCGAGGGTGCGCTGCTGCGCGCCGACACGCTCGAGGCGATGGGCACGAACCAGCTCGCCGACGGGGTCTGGCTGCGCTTCCCGGCGACGGGCGTCGCGCGCGGCAAGGGCCACGGCCTGGCGGGCGCGGTCACCGTCGAGGAAGGCTCGCTCGACGCGCCCGGCTCGCGCGGCGCGCTGCAGTGGGGCGGGATGGCCGGCACGCACTGGTGGATCTCGCCCGCGCAGGGACTCTCCGCGGTGCTGATGACCCAGCGCTACATGGGCTTCTGGAATCCGTACTGGTGGGAGTTCCAGAAGCGGATGGCCGCGGCCGCGGCGGCCTGACGCGGGGCGGCCGCCCGGTCGGATCCGGGCCGGGGCCGGGGCCCGGGGGCCGCGGCCGCGCGTCGGTCAGTCCGGATCGCCGCTCTGGCTGCTCCCGGTCGGGAAGTCGATCGTCATGCCGGTCCGCAGCCCCTTGCAGCTCGCGACCGGCTGCAGGGTGAAGGTCTGCTCCTGCCCGAACTTCGCGGCGAACGGCTGAGCCGCCGCACGGACCGCGGCCTCCGAGGTGCCGGGCGGCACGTTGGTCAAGCACGCGGCTGGCGCGCCGCCGACGAGCGCCGTCCACACCGGGCTCACCCACGGCATCGCGTAGCGCAGCGTGCCCGCGGTCTCGACGATCCTCGGCTCGACCGGCGTCGGCGGCGCGGACCCGAACTGCAGCGGCAGGACCTGGGACCACGCCGAGGACATCGGCCGCAACCCGCCGGTCGGCGCCGCGTCGATCACCCGCTTCATGCCGGCACGGAAGGCAGACAGTTCCTCGTAGAGCGTGCCCGCGCCGAGCTTGGTGGCCAGCGTGTCGAGCGCGCCGTCGAGGTCGGCCGCGGGCCGGCCGCGCTCGGCCATCCAGCCGCGCACTCCGGCGTTCACCAGGCCGTAGGCGGTCGCGTCGTCGAGCGAGGTGACCTGCGGCCGCGTCGCATCGGCCGGCGCCTTGTGCAGCGAGCCGCTCAGGCCGAAGGCCCGGCGGACCTCGGTCTCGGCGCCGGCCAGCGTGGTCAGCCCGAGCGGACCGCGCGCGAGCGCGCGGCGCACCACCAGATCGGTCATCGGGGTCGCCTGCACGTCGAGCGTGCTCTCGGGGCCGGAGAAGGCCACCGCGCCGCGCAGCCGCGTCAGCGGCACGCGCGTCGTCGGATCCGCCTCGTCGACGTAGCTGCCCTGCGTCGCCTCGACCTGCAGCACCGCGGCACGGCGAGGCATCGACACGGTGTAGCGGCCGTCGGCGTCGGTGGTGGTGCAGGCAGTGGTCGACGCGTCCGCAGTGCCGTCGACGAGCCAGCTCGCGCAGACGCGCGCACCCGAGACCGGCCCCTTGAAGACCACGCCCGAGACGGCGACCGGCTGCGTCGAGGGATCGGGCGTGACGTCGATCGAGCCGCCGCCGCAGGCCGCGAGCGCCAGCGCGGCGACGGACGCGGCGATCGGCCCCAGCGCGCGCCGCGGCGCGGGGGCGGGGGCGGGCGCAGCGGCGAGGGGACGGAAGTCGGTCATCCTGGGCTCCATCGCGCGGACCCCGGGTCGGCGCGCAGTCGGGGATCGGTGGTCGGGGCGGGCGCAGGCGACCGGTGGCCTGCCTCGATCGTGTCGAAACGCACGGTACACGATCGACCCGCCCGCGTGGGGTCCGCCGGCCCGTCCGGCATGCAGGACGTCCCGACGGGTCGCTGCCCAGGGGGACGCGCCGACCCGATGCCCGCCCGGAACGGCGAGACCGCGGACCGGGACTGCTAGACTCGCCGCGGAGCCGCGATACGATGCCGCGGCGCCCCCCGTGCCGATCGAGCGCCGACGACGACGGGCCGGAATGCGGCGCGCTCGGTCGCCGCCATGCCCTGATGACCGCGTGTCCACGAAACGACTCCCGACCATCGCCCCGACGTACGACGCGGTCGACCACGCCATGCCGTTCGCGGCACGCGTGAAGTCGACCCGCCCTGGGTGCACGGGGCGGTGAGCGACACCGACCCGGGGCGGACCTCGGGCGGACTCCCGCCCGCGCTCGCGATCCGGTCGCTCTGGCTCCTGGTGGCCGCTGCCGTCGGCCTGCTGGTGCTGTCCCGGCTCGTCCACGTCTCGATGTTCTTCGACGGCGGCATCTACGCCACGCTCGCGCGAAACCTCGCGCAGGGACGGGGCGACCCGTGGAGCCTGTACTTCTCGGGCACGCTGTTCCTCCCCGCCTTCGCGGAACACCCCCCGCTGATGATGTGGCTGCAGGCGGTCGGCTTCCGCGTCTTCGGGGACAGCATCGCGGTCGAGAAGGGATTCTCGCTGCTGACCCTCCTGGCCTGCGGGGGGCTCCTGTGCGGGATCTGGTCGCGCCTGCACGCGCAGGACCCGTCGATGCGACGGATCTTTCCCTTCGCGCTCGTGCTGCTGCTCGCGTCCGGACGGGTGGCCTGGGGCTTCGCCAACGGGCTGCTCGAGAACCTGCTCGCGGTCTTCACGCTGGCCGCGGTCCTGTCGGTCCTCGCCGCTCGCGACGCGTCGTCGCAGGGCCGGCAGGGCCGTCGTCTGCTGCTGATGGCGACGGCCGGCGCCGCGGTCGTGCTGGCGACGCTGACGAAGGGACCCGTCGGCCTGTTCCCCCTCGCGACCCCGGCCCTCCACGGGCTCGTGTTCCGGCAGTCCGGCGCCAGGCAGGCCGCGACCGACACCCTCGTCATGGTCTCGGTCGTCGCGCTGTCCTTCGCGGCGCTGCTGTCCTTCGACCCGGCCCGCGAAGCGGCCCAGCGGTACCTGAACGCCCAGCTGTTCGCCAGCCTGTCCGGAGCGCGCGGCCACCACGGGGGCGGCTTCGTCAACGTGCTGCGCAAGCTGGTCTGGCTCAACGGCTATGCGCTCGTGGTCGTCGCCCTGCTGATCGCGGCCGGCCGGCGTCTCGGAGCGGGGACGGCCGAGGCCGGACTGCGGCAGGCGCGCCGCAGGCGCGCGGTGTTCCTCCTGCTCGTCGGCCTGTCGGCGTCCCTCCCCCTCGGACTCAGCCCCAGGGTCTCGAACTTCTACTTCAACCCCGCCCTCTTCTTCTTCGCATCGGGGCTCGCCGTCCTCGGCGCGCCTCAGCTGCTGGCCGCCCTGGCACGACTGGGCACGCGGCAGGCGAGGCTGCTGTCCGCGGGCGCCTCGGTCGCGGTGCTGGGCTCGATCGTCGCCGTCGGTCTCAACGTCGGCAGACCCGGGGCGGACGGACGGACGATCGCGCAGGCCGCCGCGATCCGGGGCGTCGTCTGCGCGGGCGGGGCGGACTGCAGCCCGGTCCTCAGCGCATGCGGCGAGGTGTGGACGGACTGGGTCCTGCACACCTATCTCCAGCGCCTGCACCGGATCGCGATGGCGAATGCCGCCGAACTCGACGCGCCCCACATGGTGGCGGACCCTGGCTGCGGCATCCCGTCCGGATACCGGGACACGGGTGTCGACGTGTCGCCTTACCGCCTGCTCGAACGCAGGGCGGGGGGCTGAGGCGCGGCGATCCGGTACGGACGGGGCCCGTGGCGGGCCTCGTCGGGTGCGCGTGGCGCGGGTGACGCCCGACCCGCCGCCGATCGGCCGCCTCGCCACGGTCGGCGCCGCCCGCTGCGTCGCGCCCGTCCCCCGCGCCACGATGGGCGCCGCGCGGGTATCGGCCGATCGAGCGCAGGGCCCGCCCGACGCCTGCCGCGATCCGCGGCGCCCCGCCTTCGCCCCGGAGAGCCCATGGACGACGCCCACGACCTGACCGAACTGACCGCGCTGCTCGCGAGCCGCGTGCCGATCGTGCTGGTCGAGACCCACGAGGAGCCGCGCGTGCTCGGGATGCTCGCGCGCGCCGTACGCACCTCGGGCGGCCCGATGTTCACCTGGTCGATCGCCGACGGCATCGTCCGCCACGGGATGGACACGGCGATCTACAACACGAACGAGCTGGTGGAGGCGCTGAAGCACGTCGACCGCACCCGGCAGCCCGGCGTCTACGTGTTCTGCGACGCGCATCCGGGCCTGTCGGATCCGGTGGTCGTGCGGCTGATCCGCGAGATCGCGCTCGAGCATCACGAGATCGCCCGCACGCTGGTGTTCGTGAGCCCTAAGCTGGAGGGCCTCGCCTCGGAGCTGCTCCGGCTGGCCGCGCACTTCCGGCCGCGGCTGCCCTCGCGCGACGACATCCGGGCGATCGTCAGGCAGGAGGCGCAGCTGTTCCAGGCGCAGTCGGGCGGCACGCCCCGCGGCGAGCGCGCGGACCTCGACCTGCTGGTCACCCACCTGATGGGGCTGGAGACCGAGGACGTGCGGCGGATGGTCCGCCAGGCGCTGCGGCCCGACGGTCGAATCGACGCCGCCGACGTCCGGCGCGTGCTCGAGTCGAAGATGGCCATGCTGGGCGGCACCGACGCGCTCGGCTTCGAGGCGAGCCCGGTGCGCTTCGACGCCGTCGGCGGCCTCGCGCAACTCAAGCGCTGGATCGCGCTGCGTCGCGCGCCCTTCCTCGACGCGGCCGGCGGCTCGTCGGTCGACTGCCCGCGCGGCGTGGTGCTGCTCGGCGTGCAGGGCGGCGGCAAGAGCCTCGCCGCCCGCGCGATCGCCGGCGAGTGGGGGCTGCCGCTGATGCGGCTCGACTTCGGCGCGCTCCACAACAAGTACGTCGGCGAGACCGAGCGCAGCCTGCGCCGCGCGATCGCGGTCGCCGAGGGCATGTCGCCGTGCGTGCTGTGGATGGACGAGATCGAGAAGGGCCTGTCGGGCTCGGCAGGCGGCGGCGAGCACGACGGCGGGGTGGGCCGGCGCGTGCTGGGCGGCCTGCTGACCTGGATGAGCGAACGCACGAAACCGGTCTTCGTGGTCGCGACCGCGAACGACATCTCGCAGCTGCCGCCGGAGCTGGTCCGCAAGGGCCGCTTCGACGAGATCTTCTTCGTCGACTTCCCGGGCGGCGAGGCGCGCCGGCGGATCTTCGAGATCCACCTGCAGCGGCGCAGGCTGGATCCGGCGACCTTCGATCTCGACGCGCTCGCGTCGGGCTCGAGGCAGTTCTCGGGCGCCGAGATCGAGCAGGCGATCGTCGCGGCCTCGTTCGAGGCGCGCGCCCGCGCCGCCGCGGTCGACACCGATGCGCTGCTCGCCGAGCTCGCACGCACGCGGCCGCTGTCGGTGGTGATGGCCGAACGGGTGGGCGCGCTGCGGCGCTGGGCGGCATCGCGGGCGGTGATGGCCGATGCGCCCGAGCCGGCCGCGACGCACGCCGACCTGCCGGCGACGCTGCTCGACGACTGAGACGCGGCGGCCCGCCGCGGCCGGAGCGCGGCGGCTCCGGCCCGCCCCCTCGGTCCGCCCCCGCCGCGCGGCCCGGGCGCTCAGCCCCGCCGCTCGGCGCGCCCCGCGACGTAGCCGTAGGCGAGGTTGGTCCGCATCCCGCCGTCGCGCTCGTAGGCCGCCTTCGCCTGCGCGATCGCGTCGCCGGCGAGCGCGGCGCGCTGCCGCGCGTCGTAGCGGTAGAGCCGCGCGTTGTTGCCGCCGAAGATCGCCCGCTTGACCGGGCCGTCGGCCGCCCCCAGCGGCTCGAAGCCGTGCCTCGCGCGCAGGTCCTCGGGGATCTCGAGCCGGCGCAGCGCCTCGATCTGCCACTGCGGGGCGCCGGTCCAGATCGCGTCGGTTCCCCAGCAGACGTGGTCGGCACCGAGGCCCTTGACCAGCTGCCCCATCATCACCGCGGACAGGCGCGGCTCGGCGATCGTCGTCTGCGCGAACAGCTGTCCGACGTCGGCGTAGACGTTGTTCACGCCGTGCCGCGCCGGGATCTCGGCGAGGTCGGTCACCCAGTCGATGCGGCCGGTCCGCTCGAACTGCGCCCACGCGTCCTCGGCGCGGCCGCCGCCCGCGTAGCGGTAACCGCCGTGGTAGATCACGAAATTGAGCTGCGGCCAGTCCTTCGCCGCGCGTGCCACGTCCGACACGTCGACGTAGGGCAGCAGGTGCGGGAAGCGCTGCGCGACCGAGGGCGGGAACAGGCCCTTGTGGATGCAGACGTTGACCAGGCCGGCCTTCGCGAACCTCTCGTAGGCGGGATAGGCGAGCGTCTCGTCGTCGAGCCGCCAGGGGTGCTTCGACAGGTTCTTGTGCGTGTTGTCGCCGATCGTGTAGCCCTTGAACGAGTCGGGCTTCAGCTCGGCGATCGCGCGGTCGATCGCCTCCAGCCAGCCGGGGTAGCCCGGCGTGAAGATCGCGTGCGAGAACGCGCGCTTCGTGCCGCCGGCCGCGCCGTTGATCCGTGCGCGCGCCGCGGCCTTCATGCCGTTGGTGAGGAACCAGTCGGACTCGATCTCCGAGGGCGCGCCGCTGATGCACGCGACCTTCGTGTCGGAGTCGAGGAAGACCTCCTTCATGTAGTTCGCGAACTTCAGGTCCTCGATCGTCTGCGGCCGGTCGACGAGCAGCGGGTTCCAGCCGGCCTTGCCCACCGCCTCGCGGGCGCGCACGAAGCCGTCGAGCCGCGTGTCGTCGCGCAGGAAGTGGGTGTGCATGTCCATCACGAACTCGCCGGCCAGCGCCTTCGCGCGTGCGTCGGCGCGCTCGGGCTCCGCAGCCTCGGCGCGGTTCACGTCGAACACCGGGCCGAAGACGTCGTTCATCGCGACGAAGGCCGCGGCCATGCCCGAGGCGCCGCGGAAGAAGCGGCGCCGCGAGACGCCCTGGCGCTTCGCGAGCTCGTCGCCCAGCGCGGTCAGGTGCCGCTCCAGGCGGCGCTGCCGCTCGGTCTGCGGCGCCGGCACGAACTCGTCGCTCGACACCGCCTGCACGGGGATCGGCAGGCGCGGCAGCGCGCGCTCGGCCGGAACGAGCGCGTCACGTTCCTGGTCGGACAGCCAGCCCATCGTCGTCGTCGCCTCGTCGCGTCAGCGGTTCTCCGCCGGCAGGTCCTTCATCGTCGCCTCGTAGGCCGTCCGCAGCTCGCGCTTGAGCAGCTTGCCGCTCGGGTTCTTCGGCAGCGCGTCGACGAAGATCACCTTCTTCGGCACCTTGAAGTGCGCCATCCGCTCGCGGCAGTGGCCGATCACCTGCGCCTCGGTCATGCCCTCGAAGCCCGGCTTGCGCACGATCACCGCGGTCACCGCCTCGATCCAGTACGGGTGCGGCAGGCCGACCACCGCCACCTCGGACACGCCGTCGAGCCGGTAGACCGTCTCCTCGACCTCGCGGGAGGCGACGTTCTCGCCGCCGGTCTTGATCATGTCCTTCTTGCGGTCGACGACGGTGATGTAGCCCTCGTCGTCGATGGTGGCGAGGTCGCCGCTGTGGAACCAGCCGCCCTCGAAGGTGGCCGCGGTCCGCTCGGGGTCGTTGAAGTAGCCGTTCAGCAGCTGCGGCGAGCGGTGGACGATCTCGCCGATCTCGCCGACCGCCACGTCGCGCATCGCATCGTCGACCACCCGCGTCTCGACGTTCAGCACCGCGCGGCCCGCGGAGCCCGCCTTGCGAAGCTGGTCCTCGGGCTTGAGCACCGTGGCCAGCGGCGCGATCTCGGTCTGGCCGTAGAAGTTCCAGAGCCGGACCTTCGGCAGCCGCTCGGCCATCTCCTGCAGCACCGCCACCGGCATGATCGAGGCGCCGTAGTAGCCCTTCCGGAGCAGGGACAGGTCGGTGGTCGCGAAGGCCGGCGAGCGCAGCAGCGCGATCCAGATCGACGGCGGCGCGAAGAAGCTGTTGATGCGGTGCGAGGCGAGCAGCGCGAGGATGTTGTCGGGCGTGGGCTTGCCGGTGATCACGCTCGAGGCGCCGACGTAGACCGCCGGCCCGAGGAACACGTCGAGCTGCGCGCAGTGGTAGAGCGGCAGCGCGTGCAGCAGCGTGTCGGACTCGGCGATCTCGCCCTCGACCACGCAGCTCACGTACTCCCAGCAGACCGCCTCGTGGGTCAGCATCGCGCCCTTGGGCAGCGACTCCGTGCCGCTGGTGTAGATGATCTGCGCGAGCATCCGGCCGTCGAGCTCGACCGCGGGCGCGGCCGCGTCGTCGGCGAGCAGCCGCGCGAAGGTCGGCATGCCGGCCGGCGGCTCGGCCGGGTCCTCGCCCTCGAGCCAGACCACGTGCTCGACGGACGTGTCCTGCGCGGCTGCGGCCTGCCCGAGCGCCACCATGTCCGGCCCGAGCGCGAGCAGCCGCGCGTCGGAGTGCCTCAGGATGTACGCGACCTCGTCGGCATTGAGCATGAAGTTGATCGGTACCAGCACCGCGCCCAGCCGCGCGAGCGCGAAGCGCAGCGCGGCGAACGCGTGCGAGTTGCGCGACAGCACCGCGACGCGGTCGCCGGCGCGCACCGGTGCGCCGGCGCGGCCGGCGGCCAGCCCGTTGGCGAGGCGGTTCACCACCGCGTCGAACTCGCGGAAGGTCCAGGCGGTGGCGCCGCAGCGGATCGCAGGCTTGTTCGGCAGGCGGGCGGCGGTGCGGCGCAGCAGGTCGCCGAGCGTCTGGCTCCGGACGGTGGGATGCATGCAACGTCTCCTCGGTCGTGTCGCCCGCATCGTATAGGATCGACCGATGCCTTCGCTCGACGACGCGATCCGCTGGGCCGTGTCCCACGAGATCCCCTGGGCCCGGGATCCGGCCACCGACCCCGCGAACTGGGGCATCCACCTGCAGGACCCCCGACCCTGGAACGTGCTGCGCGGCCCGGTCCATGCACGCGGTCCGGCCTCGGGCGTGGTCGTGCACCGCGGCGTGGAGCTCGCGGCCTGGGGCGAGCCCGACCGCGCGGACCTGACGTTCAGCGTCGCGAAGACCTACCTCGCGCTGCTCGCCGGCGTCGCGCACGGGCGCGGCCTGCTGCCGGACCCCGACGAGCCGGTGGGCGCACGGGTGCGCGGCATCGGCTTCGAGTCGCCGCACAACGCCGCGGTCACCTGGACGATGCTGCTGCAGCAGACGAGCGAGTGGGAGGGCAGCGTCTTCGGGGTGCCCGACACGGTGGACCGCTACCGCGTCGTCGCGCATGCCGGCCGGCCGGCCGAGGGTCGCAAGGGCGATGCGCGACCGCTGTGCGCGCCCGGCACCTTCTGGGAGTACAACGACGTCCGCATCAACCAGCTGTCGCTCGCGCTGATGCACCTGTTCCGGCGACCGCTGCCCGAGGTGTTCGACGAGGCGATCCTGTCGCCGCTGGGCGCCACCTCCGACTGGCGCTGGGTCGGCTACGACGATGCATGGGTCGAGCTGCCCGATCCGGCAGGCGGGCCGGGTTCGACGCGGCGCGTGCAGTCGGTGCCGGGCGGCACGCACTGGGGCGGCGGCGTGTCGATCTCGGCCCGCGACCAGGCCCGCATCGGCGCGCTGATGCTGACCCGCGGCCGACACGGTGACGACGCGCTCGTGCCGCCCTCGTGGATCGACCGCCTGCGCGAGCCCTGCCGCATCGCACCCTGGTACGGGATGCTGGTCTGGCTGAACGGGCCGAGCCGCCGGATCTTCCCGTCGGCCGGTCCGGAGAGCGTCTTCATGATCGGCGCCGGCGGCCACCTGACCTGGGTCGATCCCGATCGCGACCTCGTCGTCGTGTCGCGATGGGTCGCGCCGGAGCACACCGACGGACTGGTCGCACGGGTGCTCGCGGCGCTCGGCTGAGGGTATTCCCGAGCGGTCGAATCGACCGCACGAACGGCGCGCCCGATGTGCGGTTCCGCACATACAGTTCGGGGATGGCTCGGGCTCTCTCCTCCTCCCTCCTGGCGGGTGCCATCGCATGGCTGCTGGTCGGCTGCGCGGGCGGCGACACCGGCGGCGCCCCGCCCTCGGCGACCGCCGTCGCGGGCGCAGCCCTCGGCACGCCGACGGCCAAGCCGATCGGCGATCCGTCGTCGGGCACGAGCGCGGGGGCCGTCGCGGCCTCGGGGGCGAACGTGCCGTCGGTGGCCGGCAAGGGGCGCTACGGCGTACCGACCGGGGCCGAGCTCGGCGTGGGCGCCTCGCTCGCCGGCGGACTGCCCTTCCCCATCGACGACGCATGGAACCGCGACCTGGTCCGATCGCAGCCCGATCCGGGCTCGGCGTCGCTGGTCGCGGCGATCGGGCCGAACGCGAACCTCGCGCCCGGCTTCGGTACGCTCGCCGGCGTGCCGTACGCGGTGGTCGGTCGCACGCAGGCCACGGTCACCGTGCGCCTCGCCGGCGGGGCGGTCCGCTCGTGGCCGATCCCGGCCGACCTGCCGTCGTCGGCCGATGCGTCGGCGCGACTGGCGGTGGTCGACCGCGACGCGGGCCTGCTCTACGAACTCACCGGCGCGACCCGCGCGGCCGACGGCAGCTGGGACGCCGCCCGCGGCGCGGCCTGGCGGCTCGATGCCGCGGACGCCGCGCCGGTCGACGCGGCCGGCGCCGCGGCGGCCGACGGCGGCCTGCCGGTGTTCCCCGGACTCGTGCGCTTCGACGAAGCCGCCTCGGGCGCGGTCCGCCATGCGCTGCGGGTCACGGTGCCGGCGGTCGGCGGCGCGTTCCTGCCGCCGGCGCGCAGCGTCGCGGCGGGTGCCGCCGGCGGCGCGCTGCCCCCGCTGGGTCTGCGCCTGCGGCTGAAGGGCGAGGTGCCGATCCCCGCCGACGCGAGCCCCGCGGCGCGCGCGATCCTGCAGGCGCTCAAGACCTACGGGATGATCGTCGTCGGCACGGGTCCGGCGCTGACGATCGAGGGGGTGCCCGACGCGCGCTGGGACACGGCCCGACTCGCGGCCGACCTCGCACGGCTGCGCGGCACCGACTTCGAGGCGATCGCGATGGACGGGCTGGTGATCGCCTCGAACTGAGCGCCGCCGTCCGCTCCCTGCCCGCCCCGCTGCTCGTCGCGCTCGGTCCGAGCCGCGCCGCGGCCGCTCCGTTCAGGCCGCGGCCGCGGCGGCGTTCACGCGCGGCGCCAGCGGGCCGGCGCGCCGCAGCAGGAAGGTGGCGATCGCGACGTTCAGCAGGTTCCACCCGATCCCGTTGACGAAGGCCGCGCGGTAGGAACCGGTCAGGTCGAAGATCTGGCCCGACATCCAGCCGCCGAGTGCCATGCCGACCAGGGTCGCGGTGATCACCACGCTGACCCGGCGGCCGGCCTGCTGCGGCGGGAAGTGCTCGCGGACCACCAGCGCGTACGAGGGCACGATCCCGCCCTGGAACAGGCCGAACATCGCCGAGACCAGGTACAGCGACACCATGCCGTCGAAGGGCAGGAACATCGCGAGCGCGATGGTCTGCAGCACCGAGCCGAGCAGCAGCGTGCGCAGGCCGCCGATGCGGTCGGCGACCAGGCCGGAGATCAGCCGGCTGACGATGCCCGAGCCCAGCATCAGCGCGAGCATCTCGGCGCCGCGCGCGGCGCCGTAGCCGAGGTCGACGCAGTAGGCGACGATGTGGACCTGCGGCATCGCCATCGCGACGCAGCAGGCGACGCCGGCCACCACCAGCAGCCACTGCAGCGCGTCGGGCGACAGGCCGAGCGGGCGTGCGTAGTCGACGCCGGCGGCCGCCACCGGCCTCCCCGAGGGCGCGGCCGCGCCGACGCCGAGCGCCGGCGGCCGGCGCCGCAGCATCAGCGCGAGCGGCAGCATCGCGGCGGTGCAGAAGAGGCCGATGCCGACGTAGGTGGTCCGCCAGCCGACCGTCTCGATGAAGTGCTGCGCGACCGGCGGCCAGATCGCGCCGCCGAGGTAGTTGCCGCCCGCGCAGATCGCGACCGCGATGCCGCGGCGCCTGTCGAACCACAGCGTGGTGTCCGCCAGCAGCGGCGAGAAGCCGGCCGAGGTGCCGAGCGCGCCGATCAGCACGCCCTGGGCGAAGCCGAACAGCACCAGTCCCGGCGCGAAGCCGGCGAGCACGAAGCCCAGCCCGAGCCCGATCGCGCCGACCACGCTCGGCACCGCGACGCCGTACCGGTCGGCGAGCCGGCCCATCAGCAGGCCGCCCGCGCCGAAGCCGATCATCGTCGCGGTGTAGGGCATCGACGCCGCCGCGCGGTCGATGCCGAAGTCGGCCTGGATCGCCGGCAGCACGACGCTGACGACGTACATGCCGCTCGCGCCCAGCGTCATCAGCCCGAGCACGACGCACAGCCGCAGCCAGGCGTAGCGGGAATCGGGCCCGTACGGGTCGGCGGCACCGGCGGGCAGCGGCCCCGCGGCGCCGCTCAATGCACTGCTCCCGCGCCGTGGCACTGCTTGAACTTCTTCCCGCTGCCGCAGGGGCAGGGATCGTTGCGGCCGACCTTCTCGCCGTCGCGCCGCACGGTGGGCGGCGCGAGCGCACGCTCGCGGGCCTCGCGGAAGAAGTCGTAGACGTCCTGCACGCCGTCGAGCATCTCGTGGATCACCGCCTCGCGCTCGTCGTCGGAGATCGGCTCGAAGTCCTCGTCCTCGTCGTCATCGAACGCGTCGCCGCGCGGCGCGCCGGCGCGCGATGCCGGCGGCGCGGCCCGCGGCGGCGGGGCGGCGGGCGCCGCCTCGTCGTCCTCGTCGTCCTCGTCGTCCTCGTCGTCCTGGTCGATGTCCTGCTGCGCGTCGGCCACCAGCCGCATCACCGGATCGAGCGCGTCGGCGTGGTCGTCGTCCTCGTCGAGCGGCGACCAGGCCTCGGGGCGCATCGACATGCCGCGCGCGAAGCCGATCGCCCAGGCGTTGCCCCAGGCCACGCCCGCCTCGTCGTAGGCGAGCACCGGCGAGAAGCCCTGGCCGTCGTAGAGCATCGACGCGACCGCCGCACGATGCCGCTCGACGAGCTTCAGCAGCGATGCGTCCTCGCCCTCGCCGCGCAGCGCCACGCGGGCGCGCGGCGAGTCGCCGAGCACCATCGGCAGCCATTCGTCGCGAGGGATCGGCTCGGGGCAGCAGGCGAGCGCGGCGAGGAAGCCGTCGAGCTCCTCCACGGCCATCGAGTCCTCGGGGTCGATGGCGGCGAGCCGCGTCTCGAGCGTTTCGATCTCGGCGTCCGACAGCGGCCGGTCGTGGCTGGGGATGTTCATCCCCGGTATCGTACAGGCCCCCGACGAGACCCCCGAAGGAGCGTTCCGATGGCACACGACAGGCTTCCCGCCACGATCGGCGGAGACCCTTCCCGCGCGGCGGGCCGGCTCGCCGGCAAGCGCGCGATCGTCACCGGCGCGGGCAGCGGCATCGGGCGCGCGTCGGCTCGGCTGTTCGCCGCCGAGGGCGCCGCGGTGCTGGTGGTGGACCGCAGCGCCGAGGCCGTCGAGCAGACCGCGGCGATGATCCGAGAGGCCGGCGGCACCGCGATCGCGCAGGCGGCCGACGCGGGCTCGGACGCCGACGTCGCGGCCTTCGTGGCGCGCGCGGTCCGCGAGCTCGGCGGCCTGGACGTGCTGTATGCGAACGCGGGCATCAGCGGCGGCGACGTGCCGATGCCCGAACAGACCGTCGACCTGTGGCAGGAGGTGCTCCGGGTCAACCTGATCGGGCCGTTCCTCGCGGTGAAGCATGCCGGCGCGCACATGGTCGCGCAGGGCCGCGGCTCGATCGTCTGCACCGCGTCGGTGGCGGGGCTGCGGGCCAACGCCGGCGGCAATCCGTACAGCGCGAGCAAGGCCGGCGTGATCAGCCTCGTGCAGACCTCGGCCAACTCGTTCTGGGGCACCGGCGTGCGGATCAACGCGATCTGCCCGGGGCTCATCGAGACCGGGATGACGAAGCCGATCTTCGAGGCGGCCCGCGCCGGCGGCAACGAGGACAAGCTCGGCCAGATCAATCCGCTGCAGCGCTACGGCCTGCCGCAGGAGATCGCGGCCGCGGCGCTCTTCCTCGCGAGCGACGAGTCCTCGTACGTGAACGGGCAGGCGCTCGCCGTCGACGGCGGACTCAGCAGCACGCTGCCGTTCAAGCGTCGGGTTCGCTGAGCGGCGGGCGGCACATCGGGCGGCGCGGGCGCCCGCCGACGGGGCGCACGTCCCGCGCGCCCGGCGAGCCCGGCCCGCGTCGTCGCGACACCACGACCACTTTTCCCGATGGGACGATCCCGACACGATCGGGGTCGTCTCCGCCAATTGGGTCACGCGGACCGTCGCGCTCATGTGCCACGCTCCCATGCGTGAGCACGTCGTCCGTCGCCCCGACCCCGCCGTCCCTCGTCCTGCCTCCGGCAGCCCGGCCGGCGCGCGACGACGGGTCCGCGCCCCGCATGGCGCTGCGCCTGTCGGCCGTGATCGACGCCGATGCACTGGTCGAGGACCTCGCGCGGCTCTGGCGAGACACGCCGTGCCGCACGCGGGTGGCCTCGCGGGTGGAACTCTCGGTGGTCGAGACCTGCGGCCGCTCGGCCGCGGACCGCGAGCGCGACGCGCTGCGCCTGCTGCATGCCGAGGCCGACGGCCCGCCGTGCACCGCCGCGCTGCGGGCGACGCTGGTGACGCTCGCCGCCGGCGAGCACCTGCTGCTGCTCTCCGCGTCGCCGAAGGTCGGCGCGACGGGCCTGGTCGCGCTGGCGGACGGACTCGCGCGGCGCTATCCGGCGAGCCCGGTCGGACTGGGCTGAGGATCGCGCCGGACGCGATCGGCCGGGACCGCGTCCGGCCCGGTCAGCCGGACCGGGTCGGAACGAGCGCCTCAGGCCGGGGCGTCGCGGGCGCCCCGCCACCACGCGGGCACGACGTTCGCGCCGCCGTCGGCGTCGCCGAGCCAGACCTGGCCGTCCTGCACGGTGCACGACAGCTTCATCGACCGCGCGGCAAGCCGCGCGAGCGCGGCCGAGGCCTCGGGATCGACCGCCAGCACCGACAGGTTCGCGCTGCGCTCCATCGAGGCCGCGTTCTGTCGCCACCAGACCTCGGCCTTGTGGCCGCCGTAGGCGAGCACGACGACGCGATCGGCGCGCCCACAGGCCTTGCGGACCCACTTCTCGTCGGGCAGGCCGACCTCGATCCACAGCCGGATCGATCCGGTGTCGTCGCGCAGCACGAGGTCGGGCTCGTCCTCGGCCGACAGCCCGCGGCCGAACGCGAGCGCGTCGTCGGCGAACAGCGCGAACGCGAGCACGCGCAGCATCATCCGCTCCTCGGTCTCGGACGGGTGCAGCGCGATCGTCAGCGCGTGGTCGGCGTAGCGGCCGCGATCGATGTCGGCGATCGACAGCTCGGCCTTGTAGACGGTGGAACGCAGGGCCATGGGGCGCGATCGTATCCCACTCGCCGCGGCGCCGATCCGTGGCAGCATCCGATCCCCCGATTGTCGCGCGCCGCGAGGCCCGCGGTGCGGCCCACGACCCTGGAGACGACACGCGATGAAGGCAGCCTGGTACGAACGCAAGGGACCCGCCCGCGAGGTGCTGCAGCTCGGCGAGCGCCCCACCCCCGAGCCCTCACCCGGCGAGGTCCGCGTGCGGGTCCACCGCTCGGCGGTGAACCCGTCGGACACCAAGCAGCGCGGCGGACTGCGCGGCAACGTGGTGATGCCCTTCCCCTACGTGATCCCCCACCAGGACGGCGCCGGCGTCGTCGACGCGGTGGGCGCGGGCGTGGACCCGGCGCGGATCGGCGAGCGCGTCTGGGTCTACGAGGCGACGCAGGGACGGTTCAACGGCACCGCCGCGCAGTGGACGGTGGTGCCGGCGCACAAGGCGGTGCCGCTGCCCGCGGGCGCGGACTTCGACGCCGGCGCCTGCATGGGCATCCCCGCGATGACCGCGCACCGCTGCGTGACCGCCGACGGGCCGGTGGCCGGCAAGGTGGTGCTGGTGCAGGGCGGCGCGGGCGCCGTGGGCTACTACGCGGTCCAGATCGCGCGGCTCGAGGGCGCGACGGTGATCGCCACGGTGAGCCGCCCGGAGCAGGCCGAGCGTGCGCGCGAGGCGGGCGCCCACCATGTGATCGACCGCCGCGCCGATGACGTGGCGGCCCGGGTGCGCGCGATCACCGGCGCCGACGCGGGCCTGGACCGCGTGGTGGAGGTGGCCTTCGGGCAGAACCTCGCGACCGACGTCGCGTTGCTGAAACCGGGCGGCGTGATCGCGTCGTACGCGTCGGACGCGGTGCCGGAGCCGGCGATCCCGTTCTGGCCGATGCTGCAGAAGGACCTGACCGCGCGCTTCGTGCTGGTCTACGCGATGTCGCGCGAGGCGCACGACGACGCGGCCCGCTGGATCACCGACGCGCTCGCGCGCGGCGCGCTGCGGCACCAGGTCCATCGCACCTTCGCGCTCGATGACATCGCCGCGGCCCACGAGGCGACCGAGGCGATGGCGAACGTGGGGAAGGTGCTGCTGGCGGTGGACTGACGGCGAGAGCGCCGCCCGGCGGCCGCCCCGGCGTCGCACGGGCGCGCGAGACGCGTCGCGCGGGCACGCGAGACGTGCTGCGCGGACGCTCAGGCCGGCGGGACGTCGTCGCGTGCACGCGCCGGGCGACGCGGCCTGCGGGGCCCGGCCAGGCCGCCCTCGCCGTCCCGCCCCGCCTTCGGGCCCTTCGCCGCCTTCGCGCCGCGGTACGCACGCGCCGCCCGCGCGAGCCGCTCGCCGATCCGCTCGCGCAGCTCGGTCGGCGCCACCACCTCGACGTCCTCGCCGTGGCGCAGCACGTCCATCTCCAGCTCGGGGCTCGGCGTGTACGGCACCCGCAGCTCCCAGCGGCCGTCGGGCAGCGCCTCGGTCCGCTGCTCCGGATGCCAGACCTCGGCGCGGACCCAGCGCGCGGCCTCGGCCGAGAAGCGCAGCACCGCCCACGCGCGCGGCCGGCCGCGGAAGATGCCGTAGCCCGAGCCGAGCACGCGGTCGACCTCGGCGAGCGAGACGTCGAGCGCCTTGCGGTCGAGCAGCCGCGCCTCCTCGATCGCGTCGAGCGCGAACACCCGCAGCGCTTCGGCGCGGTGGCAGAACGCGTCGAGGTACCAGGCGTTGCGCCAGTGCACGAGGCGCTGCGGCGAGACCTCGCGACGGCCGCGCTCGTCGCGCCCGCGCGAGTGGTAGGCGATCTCGAGCCGCTGGCGGCCCACCAGCGCGCTGCCCACGCGCTCGAAGAAGCGCGGCGCGACCGGCCGGATCTGCGCGGCGATGATCCTGACGCGCTCGCGCACCACCTTCGCGCCGCCCGCGCCCTGCCCGAGCAGCTTCTCGAGCCGCTCGACCAGCGGTCCCACCTGGTCGCCGAGCAGGCCACCCGAGCCGAGGTCCTCGAGCATCCGGTGCATGGTGAGCAGCGCGAGGATCTCACGGTCGCTGAACCACAGGCCGGGCAGCTCGTACTGCGGGCCGAAGCCGGCCTCGGCGAGCACGTAGCCGCCGCGGTCGCGGTCGAAGACGATCGGCGCGTTGAACCGGTCGCGCAGCGCGGCGAGGTCGCGGGTGAGCGTCGCACGCGACACCTCGAGCGCCGCCTGGAGCTCCTTGAACGGGATCGATCCGCGGGCACGGATCAGCTGGTCGATCCGGTAGTAGCGCTCGGTCTGCCGCATCGCCCTCCTCCGTTCAGAACATCGCGCGGATCCGGGCGCCGACGTCGACCGGCGGCGCCTTGCCGGCCGCGGCCGCGGCCGGTGCGGGCGCGGGCGGCGGGCCGATCCGCCGCAGGTGTCCGAGCACGCCGCGCGTCATGAAGCGGCTGCGCGCCGCGTGCACGTAGGCCGGCCCCAGCCGCGGCTGCTGGACCACCGCGTGGCGCAGCGGTTCGATCAGCTGCAGCGTGTCCTTCGCGCGGGTCATCGCGACGTAGAGCAGACGGCGTTCCTCGTCGATGCCCTCGTCGGAACCGGTCTGGTACTCGTTCGGGAAGTTGCCGTCGGTCACGTCGATCACGTAGACCGCGTCCCACTCCTGGCCCTTGGCCGAATGGACGGTGGACAGCACCAGCCAGTCCTCGTCCTTCAGCGGGTCGCCGGCGAGGTCGCCCGAGGCGTTCGGCGGGTCGAGCGCGAGCTCGGTGAGGAAGCGCTCGCGGCTCGGCTCGCGCGCGGCCACCACCGCGAGCATGTCGAGGTCGGCCGCGCGCACCGGCGCGTCGTCGAAGCGGCGCTCGAGGATCGGCCGGTACCAGGCGCAGACCGCCTCGAGCTGGCCGGCCCAGGGCGTGGCGGGGTCGGCGAGCCCGGCCATCAGCCCGGCGAACGGACCCCAGGCCTCGCGCGCGGCACCGGGCGCGGCGAAGCCCGCGAGCGCCGCGTGCACACCGCCGGCCGCGGCCACGTGCTCGAGCGCGCGCTTCGCGTTGGCCGGCCCCATGCCGGGCAGCAGCTGCAGCGCGCGGAACGCGGCGATGCCGTTGCGCGGGTTGTCGGCCCAGCGCAGCACCGCGAGCGCGTCCTTGACGTGCGCGGCCTCGAGGAACTTCAGGCCGCCGTGCTTCACGTAGGGGATGTTGCGGCGGGTGAGCTCGACCTCGAGCAGGTCGCTGTGGTGGCTGCTGCGAAAGAGCACCGCCTGCTTCCTCAGCAGCACGCCCGCCTCGCGCTGCGCGAGGACCTGCGCGATCACCCAGTCGACCTGCTCGCGGTCGTCGGCCACCGTCACCAGCGCGGGCTTCTCGCCGCCCGCACGCGCCGCGCGCAGCCGCTTCGGGTACTGGCGGCGCCCCTCGGCGATCAGCGCGCCGGCGGCGTCGAGCACCGGCTGCACCGACCGGTAGTTGGTCTCGAGCGCGACGCAGGCCGCGGGCGGCTCGTACTGGCCAGGGAAGTCGAGGATGTTGCCGACGTCGGCCGCGCGGAACGCGTAGATCGACTGCGCGTCGTCGCCCACCACCGTGAGGCCGCGGCCGTCGGGCCGCAGCGCGCGCAGGATGCGGGCCTGCAGCGCGTTGGTGTCCTGGTACTCGTCGACCAGCACGTGGTCGAAGCGCTCGCCGACCTCCGCGGCGAGCGCCGGATCCTGCATCGCCGCGTCCCACCAGAGCAGCAGGTCGTCGTAGTCGAGCACGCCGTGCGACTGCTTGCGCGCGACGTAGTCTCGGAACAGGCCGACGAGCTCGTCCTCGAACTCGACGCACCACGGATGCGTGTCGCGCAGCACGCGGGCGAGCTCGCGGCCGGTGTTCACGCGGTGCGAGTAGATCGCGAGGCAGGCGTCCTTGCGCGGGAAGCGCCGCGCCTTGCCCGACAGCCCGCGTTCGTGGCGGATCACGTCGATCAGGTCGGCGGCGTCGCCGCGGTCGAGGATGCCGAAGTCCTCGGCCAGCCCGACCTGCGCGGCGTGCGCGCGCAGCAGCCGCGCGCCGATCGCGTGGAAGGTGCCGGCCCAGGGCAGGCGCAGCCGCGGTGCGTCGTCGACCGCGGCGGGCCGGCCCGCCCGCTGCGCGAGCGCCTGCGCGGCGAGCCGCTCGGCGCGGCGGGTCATTTCCTGCGCGGCGCGGCGGCTGAAGGTGAGCAGCAGGATCCGTGCGGGGTCCACGCCCTCGACGACGAGGTGCGCGACGCGGTGCGCGAGCGTGGCGGTCTTGCCGGTGCCGGCACCGGCGATCACCAGCAGCGGGCCGCTCTCGAAGCGGCCGTCGGCGCCGCGCGCGCCGAAGGTGGCCGCCTGCCGCTGCTCGGGGTTCAGGCGGTCGAGCCAGGCGTGGTCGGAGAGGTCCATGGTCGAGTCTCGCACGCGGCCGCGGTCGCCCCAAGGGCGGGACGCGCCGCCGGTGGTCCGCCTACTGGAACGCCACCTCGGCGAAGCTGCGCAGCTTGCGGCTGTGCAGCCGGTTCACGCCGCCCCGGCGCAGCAGTTCGATCGCCCGCATGCCGATCCGCAGGTGCTGGTCGACGCTCGCGCGATAGAAGCGGTTGGCCATGCCAGGCAGCTTGATCTCGCCGTGCAGCGGCTTGTCGGACACGCACAGCAGCGTGCCGTAGGGCACGCGGAAGCGGAAGCCGTTGGCGGCGATCGTCGCGCTCTCCATGTCGAGCGCCACCGCGCGGCTCTGCGAGAAGCGGCGCGTCGGGCCCTGCGGCGGCAGCAGCTCCCAGTTGCGGTTGTCGGTGGAGGCGACCGTGCCCGTGCGCATGATCCGCTTGAGCTCGTAGCCCGAGAGCTGCGTCACGTCGGCCACGGCACCCTCGAGCGCGAGCTGGATCTCGGCGAGCGCCGGGATCGGCACCCACAGCGGCAGGTCCTCGTCGAGCACGTGGTCCTCGCGGACATAGCCGTGCGCGAGCACGTAGTCGCCGAGCCGCTGCGTGGTCCGCAGGCCGGCGCAGTGGCCGAGCATGATCCAAGCGTGCGGCCGCAGCACCGCGATGTGGTCGGTGATGGTCTTCGCGTTGGCCGGGCCCACGCCGATGTTCACCATCGTGATGCCGCTGCCGTCCTCGCGGACCAGGTGGTAGGCGGGCATCTGCGGCAACCGCGCGGGCTGGGTCGGGGCGGCGCCGGCGTCGGTCGGATCCTCGTCGCCCACGGCGACGCCGGGCAGCCCGCCGCCCGCGTCGACGATCGGCTCGCCCGGCACCGGCATCGGACCGGTGCGCGCCTGCACCCGGTCGCCCGGCTCGACGAAGGCCACGTAGCCGTCGCCGCCGTCGGCGCCCGAGCCGGGGAGCGCCATCAGCTGCCGCCCCATCCGCACGAACTCGTCGATGTAGAACTGGTAGTTGGTGAACAGCACGAAGTTCTGGAAGTGCCGCGGCGAGGTCCCGGTGTAGTGCCGCAGCCGGTGCAGCGAATAGTCGACGCGCGGGGCGGTGAAGAGGGCGAGCGGCTCGGGCTGTCCGGCCTTCGGCTCGAAGGTGCCGTTGGCGATCCCGTCGTCCATCGCGGCGAGATCGGGCAGGTCGAACAGGTCGCGCATCCGCAGCAGCCGCGCGGCGTCGAGCTCGGCCTCGACGTGCACGCCTTCCTCGAACGCGAAGTGCACCGGGATCGGCTGGTGGCTGGTGCCGACCGTCAGGCCCACGCCGTGGTTGGCCACGAGCATCCGGAACTGCTCGAGGTAGTAGGACTCGAAGACGTCGGGCCGGGTGAGCGTGGTCTCGTAGGTCCCGGGACCGGCGACGAAACCGAAGGCCTCGCGCGAGTCGGCGCGCGCGACGGTGTCGGTCTCCACGCGGACGAACGGATAGCAGGCGCGGACGCGCCCGATGCCGTCGTCGCCGGCGACGTAGCGGCGCAGCGCCTCGCGCAGGTGGGCGACGCCGGCGTCGTAGATCTCGCGCACGCGGGCCAGCGCGGCCGCGGGGTCGTCGAAGCGCTGCGGGGCGAAGAACGGCGCGAGCATGGGCGGAGGTCCGTGGCGAAGATGGAACCGCCCGATTCTACGGCCCGCCTAGAATGGCCCGATGACTGGGCACATCCGAACAGGCACCTCGGGCGCGGCGTGGCCGAGGATCGTGGTCTTCGGCGCCGGCGCGGTCGGCTGCTGGTTCGGCGCGAGGCTCGCGCTCGCCGGCGCGCCGGTCGTGCTGGTCGCCCGACCCGCGCACGTCGACGCGATCCGCGCGCGCGGGCTGTGGGTCGACAGCGGCGGCGCGCGGACCGTCGTCCCGGTGCAGGCCGAGACCACGTCCGAGCCGGTCCGCGACGCGGATCTCGTGCTGCTGTGCGTGAAGTCCTCCGACACGGCCGAAGCGGCGCACGAGATCGCGGCGCGGCTCGCGCCCGGCGCCGCGGTGGTCTCGATGCAGAACGGCGTCGACAACGTCGCGCGGCTGCGCGCGGCCGCACCGGGGCTCGACGCGCTGGCCGCGGTGGTCTACGTCGGCGCGTCGATGGGCGGTCCCGGCCATGTCGTGCACGCCGGCCGCGGCGACCTGGTGCTGGGCGCGCTGCCCGGCGGCCCCCTCCCGCAGGCCCGCGCGGATGCGGTGGCGCGCTGCTTCGAAAGCGCGGGCGTGCCGTGCCGGGTCTCCGGCGACGTCCGCGCCGAGCTGTGGGCGAAGCTGGTGATGAACGCCACCTTCAATGCGATCAGCGCGCTCACCCGCGGCCGCTACGGACCGATCGTCGCCGACCCGGGCCTGGCGGCCACCGCGCGCGAGCTGGTCGCCGAATGCGTCGCGGTCGCGCGCGCCGACGGCGTGGCCATCGCCGACGTCGACACGCTGCACGCGGCCGCGCTCGCGCTCGGCCGCGCGATGGCCGGCGCCACCTCGTCGACCGAGCAGGACCTCTCGCTCGGCCGGCCCACCGAGATCGACGCGCTGAACGGCTACGTCGTCGCGCGCGGCGACGCGCTCGGCGTGCCGGTGCCGATGAACCGCGCGATGCACGCGCTGGTCGGCATGCTCGAGCGCGAGCGCGCCGCGCGCGGCCGATGAACGCCGACGCACCGCCCGGCTGCGACGCGGTGCTCGCCGCGCTCGCGCACCTGGACGCGGCCCCGCGGGCGGTGGTTCGCGTCGAGGTGGTCGCGGGCCGCTCGCCCGACGGCTTCACGCGGCTGGCGCTGCAGCGCGACGGCGGCACCGAGCGCTGGGTGCTCGACGGCCGGCCTCTGCGCCGCGGCCCCGCGCAAGGCGCCGCGAGCGAGGCGCTGCGGCTGGCGCCCGAGGGGCCCTGCGAACGCCTGCCCGACGCCGACGCGCCGGGCGCGCGGGCCTTCGGCTACGACGCCTGGGCCGAACGCGACCGCGCGCGGATCGTGCTGCGCGTGGCCGCCGACGGCCGCCCCGCCGACGCGCGCCGCGACGGCCCCGAGCTCGCCTGGGGCCGCGCGCTGTCGCGACCGACCAGGCCGCCGCAGCCTGCGCTGCGGCCTACCGGCGGCCGGCTCGTCGAGCGGATCGACTTCGACCTTCCCGGCCGCGACACGCGGCCCGTCCCGCAGCAGGAGACCTCACGATGAGCATGACGATCGCCTTCCTCGGCACCGGCGCGATGGGCGCGCCGATGGCCGCCAACCTGCTGGCCGCGGGCTTCGCGGTCCGCGCGTGGAACCGCAACCCGGCCCGCGTGGCGATGCTCGCCGCGCAGGGCGCGACGGCCTGCGCGTCGATCGCGGACGCGGTCCGCGGCGCGGCCTTCGTCGTCTCGATGGTGGCCGACGACGACGCCACCCGGCAGGTGATGCTGGGCGACGGCGGCGTGGTGGCCGCGGCCGCGCCGGGCACGACGGTCGTCGACTGCAGCACCAACAGCCCGGCGATGTCGCGCGAGGTCGCGCGCGCGGCCGCGGCGCGCGGGCTGCGGCATCTCGACGCCCCGGTCTCGGGCAGCCTCGCGCAGGCACGCGGTCGCGAGCTGGTCTTCATGGTCGGCGGTCCGGCCGACGCGTACGAGGCCGCGCAGCCGCTGTTCGCCGCGATGGGACGGATGGCACGCCGCCTGGGCGAGTCCGGGTCGGGCGCGACGATCAAGCTCGTCAACAACATGCTGTCGGGGACGATGAACGCGGCGCTCGCCGAAGCGATGTCGGTGGCACTCGCGGCCGGGCTCGACGCCGGCGCGGCGGCGGAGATCCTCGGCGAGGGCGCAGCCGGTTCGCGGCTGGTGAAGACCAAGATCCCGAAGATGGCCGCGCGGGACTTCTCGCCGCAGTTCCAGCTCGGGCTGATGGAGAAGGACCTGCGCTACTTCGTCGCGCTCGCCCAGGAGCTCGACCGCCCGGTCCCGGTGGCGGCGCTGGTGCGCAGCCAGATGCAGGCGGCGCGGCGTGCCGGTTTCGGCGAACAGGACGTGTCGGCGATCTTCGCGTACACGGCCGGACCGCGCTGAGGGCGGCGAGGCTCAGGCGAGCCGCGCCACCAGCGCGAGCAGCTCGCGCATCCCGCCCACCTGCGCCTTCCCGAGCACGCCGCGGACCTGCGTGCGCACGGTGGCGATCGCGACCTCGTGCCGCTCGGCGATCTCGGCCGGGCCGTCACCGGCGACCAGCCCCTCGAGCACCCGCGTCTCCTGCGCCGACAGCCCGATCGCATGGGCGAAGGCCCAGAGCCGGCGCAGCCGTCCGATCGCGTCGTGGCCGACCCGCAGGATCACCGGGACCGCCTCGGCGCCGGGCTGCATCAGGATCGATCGCACCGCGGGGTCGCCCGACCAGAGCATCCGGCGGCGGCCGGCGCGGACCTCGGCGAGCGCCTCGCGCCACGCGGGCTGCAACCGGATGTCCGCCGGCACGACGCGACCGCGCTCGATCCAGAGCAGGTCGGCCGCCTCGAGCAGGCGGCGGGCCACGCGGTTGGCCGCCAGCAGCCGTCCCTCCGGATCGAGGCCGAGCCAGGGCTCGTCGATGCTCTCTGCGACGGCTTCGAGCGCAGACGGGGTGAAGGCGTGCAAGACACGCGGGGCAAGGGTGGGCACGGGCAGGTCGGGGGGGGATGACAGTCGCAGCATCTCGGTCTCCTGCATTCGCATCGAACGGTCCCCAGTCTTGCGGAGGCGCCGGGCGCGCACCATCCGGCGGACGGACTGTCCGGCGGACAGGTCGATCGTCGGTGGGGGCGCGGGCGCGTGCAGGGCGGGGCCGGCCGGAGCGTCGTCAGGCAAGGGGGTCTGGGGGCCTGTCGGGCCGGGGGGGCCTGTCGGGCCGGGGGGGCCTGTCGGGCCAGCGGGGCCCGGTCAGCGTGTCGCCCTGCGGCCAGCAGGCATTCGGCCGGGCAGCCGGCGCGTGCTCGGCGGCGCGCAGCCCGTCAGTGCGCGGCCGCGCGCGAGCGCACGGGCACGAGCCCGAGCACGTCGCGCAGCGCGGCGACCAGCTCCGCCGACGACGAGGCCTTGCGGACGAAGCGGCTCGCGCCGGCATCGAGCACATCGCGGACGCGGGTCGGTTCGTCGTCCTCGGAGAAGACGACCAGCGCCGCCGTCGGGAGGGCCGCACGCAGCCGCGCGATCGCGTCGATGCCACCGCGATCGGGCAGCGCGGGGTCGAGCAGGATCAGGTCGACCGGCGGGCCGCGATGCGACAGCGCATCGGCCAGGCGACCGGCCTCGGCGAAGCTCAGGCCTGCGTCGAGTTCGGACAGCAGGCAGCGCAGACCGGACCGGAACAGCGCATGGTCGTCGACCAGCAGGACGTGCATCGCGAAAGAACCCTCTCGGGTCCCCGGCTCGGGGACGGAATGTCGCGTCGATTACACGGCTTCCGACCGGTCCGGCGCAATCCACCGAACGTTCTAGCCCATCCGGCCAGTGTCGGTCGATGACCGCCCGGAGGTCGGAGCCGCCGGTCAGGCCTGGTCGAGCGCCAGCGTCTGCTTGGCGTCGAACGCGGCGCGCGCCGCAGCCCGGCGCGCCGCCCGCGAGCCGTCGCGCGGACGGCAGTCGGGCTCCAGGTACGGCGCCTCGGCGTCGTCGTAGTCGCGGCCGTCGAACCAGTCGATCTTCATGCCCCAGCGCCCGCCGTCGCGTACCTCGCGCAGCCGAGCGAAGCCCTCCCGGATCGGCGCGACGCAGACCCGGTGGACCGTGCAGGTCACCGCGTCGGGATCGTCGTCGGGGGCATGGCCGCGATGGCCGCCAGGCAGGCTGAACGTCTCCTCGCCCGCGAAGTCCTCGATGCGGCCGTTGGCGAACGGATACGGCGCGTGCATCGCCGAGCAGTGCACCGAGAAGACCGACAGCGGTTCGTGGCCCGTCATGCTCAGCGTCGCGCGCGCCGTCATCGAGACGTGCTCGTCACCGGAGACGACCACCACGTTGCGGATCCGCTTCACGACCAGCCACCGGAACAGGCGGTGCATCGATGCGGGGAAGCCGTCCCAGGCGTCGGAGCGCATCGCGCTCGCCGGCGCGTCGACCCCGCTGGTCAGCCGGCGCGGCAGCAGCAGCGCCGGGCACAGGACGACCTTGGGCCGCAGCGGGTCGGCGGCCGCCATCGCCTCCAGCCAGCGCTCGAGCGCGTTCGCGCGGCGGTCGTCGAGGATCCGCGCATCGGCGACGTTCGCGAGCCGGCGGCGCTCGCGGCCGAGCCGCGTGTCGGCGAGGAAGACCGCGGTCGCGTCGCCGGCGCGCAGCACCGGGCCGCCGCCCGCGACGGTCGGCGCGGCGCGGCCGAGGTGCCGCGTCACCGCGGCGAGGCCGTGGCGGCGCACCACCTCGCGCTCGTTCAGCGAACGGTCGGGTTCCCAGTTCTCGTGGAGCTCGTGGTCGTCCGGCAGCGCTGCGAACCGGCTGCCGGCAACGGTCCGCATCGACCGGTACTCGGGCGACTCGGCGAGCCGCTCCCACGGGGCATCGAAGCGCTCGCCGAGCGCGCGCGGCTCGAACAGGCCGGCGGTCGCGTCGACGTAGACGAGATCGCCGAGCGACACCGTCAGCCGCTCGACCCCCGGCTCCGGCGGACGCGACAGGCAGCGCGCCAGCCGATGCATCGACCCGTGCGCCACCGGCGCCTCGATCAGGCCGGGCGGGTACTGGCAGCTGAACGCGAACAGCTCGAGCAGCGCGCCGGGACGCCACCGCGCGATCGGCCGGGCGCGGACCAGCGGCGGCGTCCAGCCCTCGACCGCACCGCGGATCGCCGCGGCGACCGTCTCGCGCGGGTCGACGCCCGCGGGCAGGCCGCCGTCGGCGTCGCGGGCCCGGAGCTCGAAGACGGCGTAGCACGCATCGCCCGGATCGAGCGCGCCGCGCGGCACGGTCCAGCCGTGCTCGCGTCCGGCGTGGCGCTGCGCGAGCACGACGTCGCGCAGCCGTCCGGCGGGCTCGCCGCGACGCAGCGCGTCGACGTCGGCGTCGGTCCAGGGCCCGGCGAGCACCACCGCGTCCGGCAGCCCCGCGCCCGGCCGGGGCTCGACGCGCAGCGTCACCCAGGGTCCGTCGTCGTGCTCGATCTCGGCGACCTGCGGCGAGGCGGCCCAGGCGAGCGCCGTCGGCTCAGGGCGCATCGGCACCTCCCGCGTCGACGGCGGCCGCGGGCCGTCCGGCGGGCGGTTCAGGGTCGAGGGGATCGAGGAAGGGCGCGACGTGCGCCTCGAGGAAACGCAGCGCGTGGCGGCCGATCAGCACGTCCTGGTGGCCGAAGCCGGGCAGCACCTCGGCGTGGTACAGCGGCCCGTCGCCGGCGCCGACCGGCGTGCGCAGGTGGCGGAACGCATGGTTCGCGACGGTCGCGGTCGACGCGTCGAGCAGGCCGTTGCGCTCGCCGACGAGGTGCCGGGTGGGGAAGGTCCAGCGCTGCCGGAGGAAGACCGGGTCGGTGCGGATGCCGCTTCGCGGCGAACTCGGGCCGACCGCGGTCGCGGCGCGCTGGTCGAGCGCGAAACGGATCGTCTGCGCGACCGTCTCGAGGTGGATCGGGCCGAAGAAGTCGTCGATCGACTCGAGCACCGGTGCGTCGATCGGCCCGAGCGGGAAGGTCTCGCCGAACAGCACGTCGAGGCGGTGGCGCGTGCGCACGAAGGACGTGAGCGCCGGGTCGGGGCGCCAGGGGTTCTCGCGGTCGAAGTCCGAGTCGTCGCGATAGGGCAGCGCGGCCAGCAGGCGGTCGAGCAGGTCGTCCGCCGCGGTGGGCGGCAGCGACGCGCGGAAGTCCCAGGGGCCGTCGCCGAGCAGCATCCGCTTGCGCGACATCACGTACGCGCGCAGGCGGTTGGCCGGGCTGAAGCACAGCACCGGGCCGCCCTGCGACAGCACCGCGCGCCGGATCCGGGACGGCAAGCGGTCGAGCTCGTGCCGCCACGGACCGCGGTGGTCGTCGGGCCGCAGCACGGCCATCGCGAACATCACAGCGCCCATGCAATGGGCGACCACGTCGACCTGCGGCCGGCCGGTGGCCGCGCACACGTGCTCGACGATCGCCGGCACGTCGTTCCAGGCGACGTCCTCGAAGCGCCACGGACGGTGGCCGGTCGCCTCGATGCCGCTGCTGGTCCGGAGATCGGCGACCCAGACCTCGCGGCCCTTCTCGGCGAAGTGCCGCGCCAGGCTCGGCTCGAGCGCCGGGTGCGCGAAGGTCGTGCCGCTCGCGCTGTAGCCGTGGAAGGTGACGATCGGCGGCGCATCCGGCGCACCGGCTGCCCCCGGCAGCCGGTAGCGCGCGAGCCGGACCCGCACCGGCCCGACGCCGGGCCCGCCCGCGGGCTCGTCGTCGCGATCGCGCAGCCCGGCGTCGACCGGCAGCCAGACGATCTCCGGCACGATCTCCTCGTCGCGCCGCGCCCGCGGCAGCGTCCCCGGCAGCCGCTGCGGCGTGCGGGCGGCCGGCGGCTCGGGCTTGCGGAACGACCACAGGTGCACGCCCACCGCCATCCGGGCGACGGTGGCGGCGAGCGCGCCGAGGTCGGCATAGGCGTCGGGCAGCGAGGCCATGCGGACGATGCGCATCAGCGGGATCCGCCGGCGCGCGAGCCACGCGGTATCGAGCGAGAGCACCGGCGCCACCGTCGGCCCGAGGCCGGCGCCGACCGGGCGCGCGGCGACCGGGAAGTCGTCGAGGCTCGCCTGCGCGAGCTGGCGGAAGGGGTTGCCGCGCCGCGTGTAGGCGAAGCGCTTGTGGAGTCGCAGCGCGACGCCCTCGCCGAGCGCGGGGAACAGGCCGGCCGTGCCGGCCCGCGGGGCGCCGACGCACAGCGCGTACTCGAAGCGACGCGCCTCGCCGGCGCGGGTGGCGAGCTTCGCGAGGTTGCAGGCGAAGTCCCGGGCCGCGCACGCGACGTGGAACACCCAGCGCAGCGCGCGACGGATGCGACCGGGCGCGGTGAGGCGGCCCTCGGCCGCGACCGGCCGCAGCACCGCACGCCGCAGGCGCTCGCCGGTACCGCCCCCGCCCTGAAGGATGTCCCGCAGGCCGCGATTGGGGAACCACGCGGCCAGCGCGCGCACCGCCCGCAGCAGCGGCCCGGCGTCCTCGCGGACCAGCACGCGCAGCGAGCCCGCGACCGGCGCGGCGAACAGCGTCGCGCGGGCACGCACGTCGTGCTGCTCGAGGCTGCCCACCGCCGGGTCGCGCGCGGCGGCGGCGAGCGTCGCGAGGTCCAGGATCCGCAGCTCGCTCGTCGGACGGGCCTCGGCGACGGCGGGCAGCGAGGCCCCGGCCGGGCGCTCCGCGGCGACCCGCAGCCGCGTGCCGTGGCGCACCGCGAGCGCGTGCACCCGCACCGGCTCGAAGCGCAGCGTGAGCTCGATCCGGCAGTCGCGCGGGCCCTGCGCGGTCTGCAGCGTCGCCTCGCCGACGAGCCGCTCGACCACCTCGACCTCGGTCGGCTCGGCCGGCCGGGCGACCGTCGCCAGACCGTCGGCGAACACCGGCCGCTCGGGCGGGTCGGCGGACGCCGGCACGGGCGCGTCGTCGGCACGCGTCCAGTCGGGCCAGAGCGCGTCGGTGGCCCGCAGCGCGAGCATCGTGATCGTCAGCGCGGGGTTGATGCCGAGCGCGCAGGGCACGATCGCGCCGTCGAGAACGACCAGGCCGTCGTGCACCGCCTGCAGCCCGGCGCCGGCAGGGTCGAAGACCCGGCCGAACTCGTCGACGACGCCGTCGCGGACGCTGCGGCCCATCGCGCAGCCGCCCAGCGGATGCACCGAGAACAGCGGCCCGCGCACCTTGCCGATCATCCGCTCGACCTCGGGCGGCAGCAGCCGCCACGCCGGGTTCGGCAGCACGGTCGGCGGGGGCCCGCCGGGCGCCTTCGGCAGCTTCGCGACCAGCGCCTTCAGCCGCTCGATCTGCGCGTCGAACACAGGCTGGTCGCCGGCCGACGGCCAGTCGATCGTCGCGGTCCCCGGCTCGGCGTCCGTACCGTCGGAAACCGCGATGCGGCCCGAGGCGCCGTCGTCGCCCATCATCGCGACCAGCGCGGTGCGCCGCACGACCGGCGCCTGCACCGCGAACGGCTCGCGCGCGGGCCGCCCCGCGCGGTGCGTGTCCAGGTCGATGCCGACGAGCCGCACGAAGGACAGCGAGGTGGTCACCGTCTCGCCGAACAGGCGCCCGAGCCCACCCGGCACGCCGAGGTCCTGCACGACCATCGGCACCGCCTCGTCGCGCAGGTCGATCATCGTCGAGATCGTGGGGCCGAGGCCGCGGCGCGCCGGCGCGCGGCGCTCGTCGGCCGCGGTGCCCACCGGATCGGGGAAGCCGGCGATCGCGTGGATCGCGTCGCCGTTGGCGCCGACGCGCTCGCCGAGCCGATCGGAGACCCCGAGGGCGGGACCCGGCCGCGATCCGCCCGCGGCCGCCCGTCCGCCGCCCGCGCCCTGCGGGGCGCCGCCGGCCGGCGTGCGCGGGCGGCGAGAGCGGGCGAGCAGCTCGGTCGAGCCGAGCGTGCCGGCCGCGACGACCACCCGCCGCGCTCGCACGAGGAACTCGCCGATCCGGCGATCGAGCATCGGTTCGGTGGGCCGCACGTGGAGCTGCCAGCGCGGTCCGTCGCAGCCGTGCGGCGGCGTCGGCTCGATCGGCTCGAGCCGCGCGACGGTGGCGCCTGCGAAGAGCTCGACGCCGGCCGCCTGCGCCCGGGCGAGCGGACCCCGGTCGAGCGAGTCCTTCGCATCGTGGTTGCAGCCGGTCGCGCAGTCGCCGCAGCCGATGCAGGCCTTCAGCCCGCCGGCGCGCGGCGAGCCGCCCCAGGGGCCGGCGACGGTCGCCGGCACCGGACGGCAGACCGGCGCGGCCTGCGCCCGGGGCCGGCCGGCGGCGTCCGGCGGGCCGAGCGGGTCGTCCTCGACGCGCAGCCCGTTGGCCCGCGCGATCGCCTCCAGCGCCTGCCCGCGGCGCGGCCGACGGACCGCGCTCGCGCGTGCGGGCGCGTCGTCGCGCAGGCCGGGCCCGGGCGCGTCGTCGTGGCGACCGGTGCCGGGGGCGGGCAGGCCGCCGTCGCCGCGCAGCCCGAGCGCCTCGCGCGCGCGGCGGAACGCCTCGCGGCGGGTCGCCGCGTTGGCCGCGCCGCGCAGCGCGTCGGGCCACTCGGCGCGCTCGAACACCGCGTCCGACGGCGGCTCCATCACCCCGGCGTTGATCAGCGAGCCGCCGCCCAGGCCGTTGGCCACCAGCACGCCGACGTCGGGCCCGAGCCGCAGGTCGAACAGGCCGGTGACGCGCCCGCCGACCTTCCCGCCGCCCGCGCGGGCGAAGCGCAGCTCGCCGGGCAGCTCGGCGAAGCGGGTGGGGAACGAGCCCGCCAGCCGCTCGTCGCCGCGCTCGAGCACGGCGATCCGCAGGGGCCGGCCGCCGGGCCCGCGGCGGCGCGAGAAGGCCTCGGCGGCGATCGCGCCGCCGTAGCCGCTGCCGACGATCACCAGGTCCCAGACCTCGCCGTCCAGCACGCGCCGCGCGAGCGCCTCGACGCCCTTCGAGATGGCCGCCCGCGCGCGCGCCGGTCGCCCGTCGCTCATCCGCGCGCCTCCAGCGCCTCGGCGATGCTGCGCGCGAGCAGCTCGGCCGGTACCGGCTTGTGCAGCAGCGGCAGGTCGGCGGCACGCGCCTCGCGCAGGCGGTCGGGTGCGGTGTCGCCGCTGACCAGCAGCGCGGGCAGCCCGGGCCGCAGCGCACGCAGCCGCGCGACCGCGCGCAGGCCGCTGTCCTCGCCCTCGAGCCGCATGTCGGCGAGGACGAGGTCCGGCGGATCCTCGGCGGCGATCTCGACCGCCTCCTCGGAATCGCGGACCAGGGTGACCCGGCAGCCGAAGCCCTCGAGCAGGAGCTGCGTGCCCACCCGCACGCTGGACTCGTCGTCGACCACCATCACGTGCACGCCGTCGAGCGGCCGGCCGGGCGCGGACGACGGCGCCGCGTCGACCGCGACGTCCGCGGCCTCGGCCGCGGGCAGCAACAGCTCGAAGGTCGAGCCCTGCCCGAGCTTCGAATCGACGACGAGGCGACCGCCGAGCAGGTCGACCAGCCGACGCACGATCGCGAGTCCGAGTCCCAGGCCCTGCGTGCGGTCGCGCTCCGGATTGCCGACCTGGTAGAACTCCTCGAAGATCCGCGCGTGCTCCTCGGCCGGGATGCCGGGCCCGGTGTCGGTCACCGACCAGACGACGCACCCGCCCACGCGCCGCGCGCACAGCGTGACCGAGCCGCGGTCGGTGTACTTGATCGCGTTGTCGACGAGGTTGCGAAGCACGCGCTCGACGTGGCCGCGATCGGTGTCGACCCACAGGCCCGGCTGCGGACGGCAGTCGATCGCGAGACCCTTGCGCTGCGCGAGCGGCGTCATGGTCTGCGCGAGCCGCTCGGCGAGCGCGCCCGCGTCCATGCGCTCGACGGTCACGCGGACCGCGCCCGCGTCGAGCTTCGAGACGTCGAGCAGCGTGTCGAGCTCGTGCGCGAGGGCCTGGGTGGCGTCGTCGATGCGGCCGGCGATCTCCTTCGTCTTGCCGTCGAGCGGCCGCATCGACAGCGCCGCGCTGAACAGCAGCAGCGCGTGCAGCGGCTGGCGCAGGTCGTGGCTCGCCGACGCGAGGAAGCGGGTCTTCGCGCGGTTGGCCGCCTGCGCGTCGGCGAGCGCGGCCTGCAGCCGCTCGTTCAGCACGACCTGCTCGGCGCGCAGCCCGACCTCGCGGCGCCGGATCTCGAAGGTCTCGCGCAGTGCCGCCGAGGTCGAGTCGGCCAGCGACTGCAGCAGCAGGTAGAGCACCCCGAAGAGCACCGGCACGCCGAAGCGGACCACCGGTCCGAGGCCCTCGGCGGGCAGCCACGCCCACATCGCCGCGAGCGATGCGAAGACCGGCAGCGCGAAGCCGCGGAACAGCGAGCGCCAGCCCGCCGAGCTGACCACGGTGCCCGAGGCGAGGCCGACCAGGATCATCGTCACCAGCGCGCGCTGGCCCAGGCCGAGCAGCGGGAACGCCAGCACGATGCTCGCGTGCACGCAGCCGTTGGCGAGGCTCAGCCGCGCGACCTCGCTCAGGCGCTCGATCTCGGGACGGACGCGCTCGGCGGCGAGCGCGGGGACGCGGATCCAGCGCAGCCCCTGGACGGCGGCGATCGCCGCGACCCAGGCGGCCAGCGCCCACGCGGGCACCGCGTCGACCATCGCGGCCGCCGCGACGAGCGCGGCGAGCACCACCGGCGCCGGCACGCTGCGGGCCTGCCGCGCGAGGCCGTTGAGGATCTCCTGCTCGGCCGAGTCGGGCAGCGCGGCATCCGGCACCGGCCGGGACGCCGCCGGGTCAGTGACCATGCCGCGGTCAGCCTCCGGCGCCGAGCTCGGCGACCGCGTAGACCGCCTCGGTGCGGTTCGACACGCCGAGCACGCGGAACGCGGCCGACAGGTGCTGCTTCACCGTGCCCTCGGACAGGCCGAACTCGCGGGCGATCTGCTTGTTCGACCTGCCGCGGACCGCGAGCATCAGCACGTCCTGCTGGCGGCCGGTGAGGCCGGGCAGCGCGGGTCGCGTCGCGGTGGCCCGCGGCGGTGGTTCCGCAGCGGGGACGGGGGCCGCCGCAGGACGCGGCGGGGGCGACGCGGGCATCAGGCCGATCGCATCGCCTGCCTTCGGCGCCGACGGCGCCGAGCGCAGCACCGCCGGCGGCAGGTAGACCCCGCCGGCGAGCACCAGCCGCAGCGCGCCGATCATCACGCCCGGCGTCGAGGCCTTGGGGATGAAGCCGGAGGCGCCGTCCTCGATCATGCGTCGGATCAGGTCCGGATCCTCCTCGCCCGACAGCGCGACGATCGGCGCGTCGGGCAGCACCTCGCGCAGCCGCGCGAGCGCTCGGCGACCGCTGACGCCGCGCAGGTTCAGGTCGAGCAGCACCAGGTCCGGCTGCGACAGGTCGGCGGGGATCTCCTCGACCGAGCCCGCCTCGTCGAAGCTCACCGACTCGTCGAGGCCCGACAGCAGCAGCCGCAGGCCGCTGCGGAACAGCGAGTGGTCGTCGACGAGGAGGAGCTTCATCGGGTCGGGGCGTGCCCCGTCTCGGTCACGGAGGGCCGACCTTAGCGCGAAGCTCGGCCGCCTGCCAGCCCGCTTCTGGTGAGGCCTTCGCCAGGACGGCCACATCGGGCCCGCGCGCACGGGCCCGTCCCCGGCTCGGTGCAGGGCCGGCGACGCCACGCCCCGATCAGGTGCGCGGACGTGCTCAGGCGGCCGCGTGCCGCCGGCCGAGCAGGAAGGTGTAGCCGGCCGGCCCGTAGGCCTCGCTGTGTGGCAGGTCACGCGCGACGGCGAGCACGTCGCCGGGCCGGTAGACCCGCGGACCCTCGCCGCAGTCGATCGTCGCCTCGCCGTCGAGGACCAGCGCGCGCACGTCGTACGGATGCGTGTGCAGCGGGATGACGACGTTCGGCGCGAGCGTCTTCGTCAGGATCTCGTCGTAGCCGTCGGCGCGCAGCTGCGCCTCGAAGGCGGCGCGCTCGGCCTCGGTGGGCACGTGGCCGGTGGCGGTGGTCATCGTCGGTCTCCCCGGCGGGGCGCCCTGCGCCCCGCGCCGTCGTGGTTCAGTAGGTGTAGACGCCGCGGCCGGTCTTGCGGCCCAGCCAGCCGGCCGCGACCATCTCCTTCAGCAGCGGACAGGGCCGGTACTTCGAGTCGTTGAACTCGTCGAAGTAGACGTTCATCACCGCCAGGCAGACGTCGAGGCCGATCAGGTCGGCGAGCGCCAGCGGCCCGATCGGGTGGTTGGTGCCGAGCTTCATGCCGGCGTCGATGTCCTCGGGCGACGCCAGGCCCTCGGCCAGCACGAAGAAGGCCTCGTTGATCATCGGCACCAGGATCCGGTTCACGACGAAGCCGGGCGCGTTCTTCACGGTGATCGGCGTCTTGCCCAGGCGCACCGCCAGCTCGCGCACCAGGTCGTGCGTCGCGTCGCTCGTCTGCAGCCCGCGGATGATCTCCACCAGCGCCATCATCGGCACCGGGTTGAAGAAGTGCATGCCGATGAAGCGATCGGCGCGCTGCGTGGCGGCCGCGAGCTTCGTGATCGAGATCGACGAGGTGTTGGTCGCGACGATGGTGTCGGGGCCGAGCAGCGCGTCGAGCTGCCTGAGGATCTTCACCTTCAGATCGAAGTTCTCGGTCGCGGCCTCGATGACCAGCGGCAGGCCCTGCAGCGCGTCGTAGCTCGTCGAGCCGGTGATCCGCGCGAGCGCGGCCTCGCGATCGGCGGCCGACAGCTTGTCCTTCTTCACCAGCCGCTCGAGGCTCCCGGCCACCGTGGCGATCCCCTTGTCGACCGCCGGCTGCGCGATGTCGACCATCACGACGTCGATGCCGCAGACCGCGCAGGCCTGCGCGATGCCGTTGCCCATGGTGCCGGCGCCGATGACGCCGATGCGGGAGATGCTCATGACCGATCCGTCGGGAGGAAGGTTGGCGAGGACCGCATTGTAGGCGCTGCCACGGTCCGCCGGCCCGGCGGGGCCGCTTCAGCCTTCGATCAGGGGCTGCAGGTCGTCCCACCCGTAGGCGACCTCGTCGAGCCGCTGCGCGCCGACGGGACTGTTGCGGCCGGCGACGACGCGGCCGCCGAGCCGCTCGTAGAAGCGATGCGCGGGCTCGTTGCGGGCGAGCGCCCAGACGATCATCGAGCCGAAGCCGCGACGGTCGAGGCCGCGCGCCATCGAGCGCATCAGCCGCGTCCCCAGGCCGTGGCGCTGCGCGTCGGGCAGCAGGTAGATCATCCAGACCTCGCCCTGGCGCGGGCGGACCGGCGCGTCGCGGCCGCCGCGCGCCGCACCGGCGGTCGCGAAGCCGACGACGCGGCCGTCGTCGTCGGCGGCCACGCGGGTGAAGGCGGCCGCGGGCCCCGGATCGAAGCCGCGCAGGTAGCGGTCGCGACCGGTCTCGACCGACAGCGCGTCGAGGTAGGCGTCGTCGATGATCCCGCGGTAGGCGGCGCGCCAGCTGGCCACGCGCACGCGCGAGACGGCCTCGGCGTCGATGGCCGTGGCTTCCCGGATCAGCGGCGCGAGCGCTTCCACGCGATGATCATGACACGCCGCGATCGGGCGCGGCATCGCCGGTGAAGAACTGCGGGAAGCGCTCCCGCACCCAGTCGCCCTTCGACGACCAGGCGATGCAGGTGTCGAGGACCGCGGGCTTCTCCTGGGGCGCGGTGCCGTAGCGCTGCACGCGGGTCTCGCGCATCGACTGGAAGGCGACCGTGGCCATCTGCTGCAGCAGCTCGCGGATGTGCGTGCAGCCCTCGACGCCGCCGATGCGCTCGGCCGCCGCCTTCAGGAAGCCCTTGCGGATCGACAGGCCGACCAGCCGCGAGAAGTTCGTCGCGCCCTCGCGGCAGACCTCGCGGGGCGAGGCCTCGGTGCGGGCGGTGAACGCCCGGATGGTGCCGCCGGCGTCGACGGTCATGGTGACCACCATCGCGTGCATCGGGCTGCCGGCGGGCAGGAAGCCGGCCGACCACCCCGGCAGGTCGTAGTGCTTGATGTCGGTGAGGCGGGCCTCGACGTCGATCAGGCCGTCGGGACGGGCGAAACCGTCGAGGCGGATCGAGCGGGTGTGCAGCGGCGTGCGGTCGTCGGTGACGGCGGGCAGTGCGGAGTCCATGCCCGCATTGAAGCACAGGGACCGCGGGGCTAGAGTGAGGCGGTTCCGCGTTTCCCCCGCCCCTCACCCGCCCGCCGACCGCGGGTGCCCGGACGCCCGCCGATGACCGACGCCGCCCGTTCCGCCCCGCGCCCCGACCCCGTGCAGCCGGCCGACGACGCGGCCCGCGCGCTCGCCGCGCGGCTGCTGGCCGGCGCCCGCCACGGTGCACTGGCCACGGTCGAGCCGGGCAGCGGCCATCCGATGGCGACCCGCGTCGCGGTCGCGCTCGACGACGACGGCACGCCGCTGCTGCTGGTGTCGGCGCTGTCGGCGCACTCGGGCGCGCTCGACGCGGATCCGCGCTGCTCGCTGCTGCTGGGCGAGCCGGGTGCCGGCGATCCGCTCGCGCATCCGCGCCTCACGGTGTTCGGCCGCGCGCGCCGCGTGGCGCGCGAGTCGGTCGACGGCGCGCGCGTGCGCGAGCGCTGGCTCGCCGCCCACCCCAAGGCGGCGCTCTACGTCGACTTCGGCGATTTCACGTTCTGGCGTGTCGAGCCCGAGCGCGGGAGCCTGAACGGCGGCTTCGGGCGCGCGCACCGGCTGGAGGCGGGCGAGCTCCTCGGCGCGGCGCGCGGCGACGGCGCGGGATCGGCCGGATCATGACCGCGTCCGCCGCCGGCCCTTCGCCGCCGGCGCCTTCACCATCCGCAGCAGGTCCGCCCGCACCGCCTCGATGTGGGTCGCCAGGAATTCGCACGCCTCGTCGACCCGCCCCGCGCGGGCCAGCTCGATCAGCTCCGAGTGCTCGCGCCCCGCACGCCGGCGCGCGGCGTCCGACGACAGCTGCACGCGGGTGTAGCGGTCGCTCTTCTGCAGCAGCGCGGCCACGACGGCGCTGGTCTGCGGCAACTCGGCCCGCGCATAGAGCGCGGCATGAAGCTCCTGGTTGAGCACGCCCCACCGCGCGAGGTCGCGCTCGCGGATGGCGGTCTCGAACCTCGCCTGCACGGCGTCGATCGCCTCGAAGTCGGCGGCCTCGAGCCGTGCGATCGAATCGCGGAACAGTCGCACCTCGAGGAGCACGCGCAGGTCGAAGACGTCGTTGACCTCCTCGAGCGAGAGCTCGGTCACCACCGCGCCCTTGTGCGGAACCATCTGCACCAGGCCCTCGGCCTCGAGCTGGAAGAGGGCCTCGCGCACGGGGATGCGGCTGACCCCGAAGCTCGCGGCGAGGGCATCCTGCCTAAGCGCGGTGCCCGCCGGGTAGGCGTTGCTCAGGATCTGCTCGCGCAGCCGGTCGACCACGGCGCTGGCCAGGGTGCGATGCTTGAGGTCGGTACGCATCTCGTTGACAGGCGGATTTTATACAATATACGATAAGCCGCATGAGCACTGCAAACCCGACCCACGCCGCACCGGACGCCCCGGTGCGCCGGGTCTCGGCGCCGGTGCGCGCGGTGCTGGCGCTGTCGTCCGCGATCCTCGCGGTCGAGCGGCTGCTGATCATGGGCTTCATGGCGCTGCTGCTCGCGCTGATCCTGCTGAACGTGGTCACGCGCTACGCGGGCGCCTCGCTCTACTGGGTCGACGAGTCCTCGGTCTACTCGGTGGTCTGGCTCTCGTTCATCGGCGGCTCGGCGATGACGCGGCTGCGGCTGGACTTCGCGATGACGATGCTGACCGAGCGGCTGTCGGCCGCGTGGGCGCGCCGCGCGAAGGTCGCGGCCGGGCTCGGGGTGGTGGCGTTCGCGGCGGCGCTCGCCGCGATGTGCTGGCTGTGGCTCGATCCGGTGGGCATCGCGCAGGCCGGCTTCGACGCGAAGCGCTTCGCGGGCACGGCGTTCAACTTCGTCTACACCGAGCGCACGCAGACGCTGAACTGGCCGTCCTGGGTGCTGTACCTGATCGTGCCGATCTTCTCGGTGACGCTCTTCGTGCACGGCCTGGCGAACGTGCTCGAGGACCTGGGCATCGCGCCCCGGGCGCGCTTCCCGGCCTTCCGGCTGGGCGGCTCGGAGGGCATCAACTGATGGTGACGCTCGCCGCCTTCGCGCTGCTGCTGCTGGTGGGGGTGCCCATCGGCCTGTGCCTGTGCCTGGGCGCGATCGTCTACGTCGCGGCCTCGGGCAACCCGCTGCTCTTCAACAACTATCCGCTGCAGCTCTTCGGGGGCGTGGACAGCTACGGGCTGATCGCGATCCCGCTGTTCATCCTGATCGGCGAGATCATGAACGGCGGCGGCATCACCCAGCGCATCGTGCAGCTGGCGATGGCCTTCGTGGGCGCGATGCGTGCGGGCCTGGCCTACGTGAACGTGCTGGCCAACATGCTGGTGTCCTCCATCCTGGGCTCGGCCACCGCGCAGGTGGCGATCATGGCGCAGATCATGGTCCCGGAGATGGAACGCAAGGGCTACGACAAGACCTTCGCGGCGGGGCTCACCGCCTACGGCGGCATGCTCGGGCCGATCATCCCGCCCTCGGTGATGTTCGTGGTCTACAGCACGCTGGCGCAGGTGGCGGTGGGCGACATGCTGATCGCCGGCATCGTTCCGGGCCTGATCCTCACCGCCGCGTTCTGCGGGATCATCGCGGTGCTGGGCGTCATCCACCAGTTCCCCCGCGGCGAGCGGCGCAGCTGGGGCGAGCGGCTGCGCACGGTGCGTGACACCGCGCCCACGCTGCTCATCCCGGTGGTCATCGTGGGCTCGATCCTCACCGGCCTGGCGAACGCCACCGAGTCGGCCGCGGTGGGCGCGCTGGTGGCGGCGCTGGTGGGGCGGTACTGGACGAAGGAGTTCCGCTTCGCGCGGCTGCCCGAGATGCTGCTGCGCGCGGGCGTCTACTCGGCCATCGTGCTGTTCCTGGTGGCCGCGGCGTCGGTGTTCTCGTGGGTGCTGGTCTACGGGAAGATCCCGCAGGCGATCGCGGCGTCGGTGCAGCAGATCGCGAAGGACCCCACCACGTTCCTGCTGCTGGTGAGCCTCGCGCTGCTGGTCATCGGCACCGTCATCGACGGGGTGCCGGGGCTGATCATGACGGTGCCGATCCTCCTGCCGATCGCCACCGAGCTCTACGGCATCGATCCGCGCCACTTCGGCGTGGTGGTCGTGGTCAACCTGGTGCTCGGCCTGCTGTCGCCGCCCGTCGGGCTGTGCTTCTTCGTCGCCGCCGCCGTGACCGGGGCCAGTCCCGGGCGGATGTTCAGGGTGACGCTGCCGTTCTTCCTCGTGTCCTGCGCACTGCTGGTCGTGCTGTGCGTGTTTCCGTCGCTGTCGCTCGTGCTCCTGAAGTAAACCCCATCCGCATCCGGAGGCTCCCCATGTCCGTCACCCGTCGCCAGCTGCTCATCGCGGGCTCCGTCGCTTCGGTCGGTTTCCCGGCCATCTCGGTCGCGCAGCCCCGCCAGCTGCGCCTGGGCATCCTCACGCCGAACGGCCACCCGTGGAACCGCGCGGCGCTGAAGGTCGCCGACCAGCTCAACGAGGAGACCAAGGGCCGGCTGACGCTGACGGTCTTCCACTCGGGGCAGCTGGGCAACGAGGCCGCGATGCTGCAGCAGATGCAGTCGGGCGCGCTCGACATGGGCTGGATCATGGCGGCCGAGCTCGGCTCGCGGGTGCCGGCGATCGCGGCGATCACCGCGCCCTACGTGGTCGACTCCACCGACAAGATCGCGAAGCTGGTGCGGCATCCGGTGGCGATGAAGCTGTTCGACACGCTGCCCGGCGAGACCGGCACGATCGGCCTGGCGTGGGGCATCACCGGCATGCGCGCGGTCTTCGCCGCCCGCAACATCGACAAGATCGCCGACATCAAGGGGATGAAGCTGCGCATCAATCCCACGCCGGCGTACCGCGACTTCTATCAGCTGCTCGGCGCCGCGCCCACGCCGATCCCGACGCCGCAGGTGTTCGACGCGATGTCGAACGGTCAGGTCGACGGCCTCGAGGCCGACCTCGAATTCTCGTGGAACCAGCGCTTCGACAAGGTCTCGAAGTCGATCCTGCAGATGAACGCGATCTTCATGCCGGTGATCGCGCTGGTGTCGGGCCGCGTCTGGCAGGGCCTGCCCGCGGCCGACCGCGACCTGATCTCGCGAGCGGTGAAGTCGGCGCTCGACACGCAGGTCAACGAGCTGGCCGGCAACGAGCCGAAGCTGATCGAGCAGTTCAAGGCGACCGGCATCCCGTTCCGGAACGCCAACCGCGCCGACGCCGAGGCGGTGGTCGCCGAGTACGACAGGATCTGGCTGCCCAAGGCACCGATCCTCGCCGACCTGCGCAAGGCGGGCCAGAGCCTCTGACCGCGCGCGAGCCCCCCGACCCTCCACCGTTCCCACAGGCCGAGCCATGTCCGCATCGATCTTCTCCGGCGTCATCCCGGCGCTCATGACCCCCTGCGGCCCCGACCGCAAGCCCGACTTCGACGCGCTGGTCCGCAAGGCCCGCGAGCTCGTCGACATCGGGATGAACGCGGTCGTCTACTGCGGCTCGATGGGCGACTGGCCGCTGCTCACCGACGAGCAGCGCATGGAGGGCGTGGAGCGGCTGGCGAAGGCGGGCGTGCCGGTCGTGGTGGGCACCGGCGCACAGAACCCGGCGCGCGCCGCGGCGATCGCGGCGCACGCCCAGCGCGTCGGGGCGGGGGGACTGATGGTGATTCCGCGGGTGCTGTCGCGGGGCAGTTCGGTGGCGGCCCAGCGCGCGCACTTCGAGGGCATCCTCGGCGCCGCGCCGTCGCTGCCGGCGGTGATCTACAACAGCCCCTACTACGGCTACGAGACCAAGGTCGACCTGTTCTTCGAGCTGCGCCGCAGGCACGCGAACCTCGTGGGCTTCAAGGAGTTCGGCGGCGCGGCGTCGCTGCGCTACGCGGCCGAGCACATCGTCGGCCAGGAGCCGGGCGTGTCGCTGCTGGTGGGCGTCGACACGCAGGTGTTCCACGGGTACGTGAACTGCGGTGCGGTGGGCGCGATCACCGGCATCGGCAACGTGCTGCCGCGCGAAGTGCTGCAGCTCGACGCGCTGTGCCGGCAGGCGGCAGCGGGCGACGCCGTCGCGCGCGCCCGGGCACGCGAACTCGACGAGGCGCTCGGCGTGCTGTCGTCGTTCGACGAGGGCGTGGACCTGGTCCTCTACTACAAGCACCTGATGGTGCTCGAGGGCAACGCCGAGTACACGCACCACCTGAACCCCACCGACCAGCTGTCGGCCGGCCAGAAGCGCTACGCCGAGCAGCAGCTCGCGCTGTTCAAGGCCTGGTACCGGAGCTGGCCGGGCGCGCGCTGAGGACGGGCGCGGCGTGGCCTGCGACCGCGCCAGAGCACAGTCGCCGGTGCGCAGGCCATCGCGGACGAGCGGGTACACCGGCCGTCGCGTGCGCGCGCACGGCGCGAGCTGGAACGTCGTGCCGCCGAAGGCCGACGAGATGACCGTCGGCGATCGCCCGGCGCCGCCGGGCGTGCGATCGGTACGGGTCGGCAGGACGCACACGCGCGTCGGTCCGTGATCGTCGACGCGTCCGGGACGCGCGCGACCGTGGTGTCCTGCCCTTCGAGCGGCGGCGCGGCATCGCTGCGGCGTCGAGCGATCGCTTGATCTGACGCAATGCCACCGGATCCCGGCTAGCTAGTCTGTTTCCGAAGAACGGAGGCGGATGACACGCAGTCCCGAGCCTCCAGCGTGCGATCAACCCAGCCACCAGGAGCTCGCGATGGCCTCGAACCGTCCTGTCCGTTTCCACGCCGGGATGCTCGGCGTGTCCCTGTCGTGCCTGCTGGCCGCGTCCTGCGGCGGCGGCGGGAGTGACGGATCGTCGAGCGGCACGGGCGGCGGTTCCGCGACGGCCACGGCGACGACGCTCGACACCGCCAGCGTCGCCAAGGCCATTCCCGACATCTCGCAGTTGGTGCCGGTCTGCCGCCCGGCCAACGCCGATGCGGCGCAGGGCGTCAAGAGCCTGGCAGTCGGCAACTCGCCCTGGATCGCACGGCTCACGAGCCTGCGCGAGATGAGCAAGGGCCGCGGCATGCCGGTGTCGACCAAGGCGCTGGGCCCGACGAAGCCGGCCGATACGCTCGGCGACTGCGGCGGCCGTCGGGGCTACACCGACTACGCGCACAGCAACGGCGTGACCACCGGCACCTACGTGTTCGACGGCTACTGCACGGCCGACTCCAGCACCGGCGAGCGCCAGGTGGTCAGCGGCACGATGACCTTCGTGAACACCGGCACGCCGTCGGCCAGCGGGCCGATCACGACCAAGGTGGAGGCCAACAGTCCCGGCGGCCTCACGATGCGCACGCAGGATGCCGCGGGCAAGCCCCTGCGCACGCAGGTCATCGCGTTCACCAACTTCCTCTACGCGGTCGGCGTGCCCGGCGGCACGCCGACCGCATCCAAGCCGAACGTGCTGCGCGCCGACGAGTTGCGCTACACCGACGCCGCCGGTCAGACCTATCGCGAGAGCAACTACGCGCTGACCCAGTGGAACACCGCCGACGGCAGCGAGCAGATGACGATCTCGGGTCGGGGCTACCGGTCCAACGGCGACTGGTTCGACGTCAGCACGCCCACGCCGGTGACCAGCGATGCCTCGGGCAGGACCACGGCCGGCCAGATCGTGATCACGGGCGCCGGCGACTCCAAGGCGGTGATGACGATGGTGCCGGGCACCACGACGCAGGCGACGATGACGGTCAACGGCACGCCGGTCACGGCGGTGCCGGTCTGCAAGTGACCGCCGGGGCCGCGCGGCGATGATCTTCGTGCGCAACCTGCTGCGGGCGCCCGCCCGCAGCCTGATGACGGCGCTGGGCATCGCCGCGGGCATCGGCCTGTTCGTCGCGATCAGCGCGATCACGATCGATCTGCACGCGCAGATCACCGGGGTGGCCGAGGCCTACACGCTGGAGGTGGTCGTCTACGAGCGACGCGCCACCTCGCCGATCTCCTCGCGGATCGGTGCCGCGCAGATGCGCGAGCTCGAGCTGCGGCACGGCGCGGCCCTCACGCCGATGGCGATCGGGTCGCTCAACGAGCGCTGGAACGCCTATGCGCTGGTGGTCGGCGTGCCGCCGTCGTTCGCGCGACGCACGGCGCTCGTCGCCGGCGAACACGTGCCCGAGGGCGCCGACGGCGTGCTGCTCGGTGAACTTGCGGCCGCCCGGCTCGGTCTGGCGCCGGGCGGCATGCTGCGCATCGACGCGCGCGACGTGCCGGTGCGCGGCGTCTACCGCACCGGCAGCAGGATGCTGGACGGCGGCGTGATGACCGGCATCGCCCAGGCACAGCGGATGCTGACGCGGGAAGGCGCCGAGCCGCAGTTCACGCTCGCGCTGCTGCGCGCGCCGTCGCCCGATGCCGCCGACGCGCTGATTCGCGAGATCGAGCAGGCCCACCCGGGACTGCGGGCGATCCGCGGCACCGAGTTCGCCGGGTCCCTGCGGCTGATGCGCGTGGTCGACGCGTTCATCCGCACGATCTCGGTGGTCGCGCTGGTGGGCACCGGACTGGTGGTCACGAACACGCTGCTGATGGCGGTGGCCGAACGCACCCGCGAACTCGGGATCCTGATGACGGTCGGCTGGAGCCCGTGGCTGGTGCTGCGCATGCTGATGGCCGAGAGCGTGGTGCTGTGCGCGCTCGGCGCCGCGCTGGGCAATGGCTTCGCGCTGCTGCTGCTGCGCGCGGTCAACGGGCTGGAGTCGGTCGGCTTCGGCTGGATTCCGCTACGCTACCCCTGGTCGCTCGCCGGCGCCTCGCTGCTGCTGGCCGCGGCGATCGCGCTGCTGGCGCTGGTCTGGCCGGCGATCGTCGTGCTGCGGCTCCAGCCGCTGACCGCGTTGCGCCATGAATGAGCCCCTGCTGCGCGTCGACGCGGTCGAGCGCCACTACGACGATGGCGCGGTACGCGCGCTGGACGGCGTGGACTTCGACGCCCGGGTCGGCGAGACGATCGCGCTCACCGGTCCGTCGGGCTGCGGCAAGAGCACGCTGCTGTCGCTGATCGGGCTGCTGGACCAGCCCACGCGCGGGCGGATCCTCGTCGCCGGCCAGGATCTGGGCCGGATCCGGCGCCCTGCCGACTTCCGCGCCCGGACCCTCGGCTTCGTGTTCCAGTTCCACCACATGGTGCCGACGATGACGCTGTGCGAGAACGTGATGGCGCCGATGCTCGCGCTGGGTGTGCCGCGGGTCGAGCGACGCGAGCGCGCGATGGCGATGCTCGCGCGGATGGACCTGTCGGCCCGCGCCGACTTCCTGCCCGCCCGCGTCTCCGGCGGCGAGCGCCAGCGCGCGGCGGTGGCGCGCGCGCTCGTCAACCGGCCGCAGGTGGTGCTCGCCGACGAGCCCACCGGCAACCTCGACAGCCGCAACGGCCAACGGGTGATCGGACTGCTGCTCGAGCAGTCGCGCGCTCACGGCGCGCTGGTCATCGTGGCCACGCACAACCCCGAGGTGGCCGACGCCTGCGACCGGCGCATCGAGCTGCGCGACGGCCGGCTGACGGAGCGGGCCGATGCCGGTCACGGCGCCGATGCCATCGCCTTGGCCGACCGGCCCCGCTCCGTCTGCCTCGATGACCGGGAGGCCGCATGAGACCGAAGGCGATCGACCTGTTCGGGGGCGTCAACCTGACGCTGTTCCTGATCCTGTGCGTGTTCCGCTACCACGCCCGGTTCATCCAGTACCGCGGCGCCGCGCACCTGGAGGAGTTCTTCATCTATGCGGGCGCGATCATCGCCGGCGTGATGCTGCTGTGGTGGGTGTTCCGGCACTACCGCTTCGATGCGCTGATCCTGGCCTGCCTGCAGGTCGGCATCTTCATGCATTTCTGCGGCGCGTTCGTGCTGATCGACGGCGGCCGCCTGTACGACGCCCACCTGCTCGGCATCCGCTGGGACAAGTACGTGCACTTCGTCAACGCGTTCGCCGCCACCGCGCTGGTGGCCCGGCTGTTCGAGATCCAGCGCATCGCGCTGACCCGCGTGAACCTGGTGTTCGTGCTGCTGGTGGTGCTGGGCCTGGGCGCGGTGGTCGAGATCGTCGAGTACGGCGTGGTGCTGACCGTGCCCCGAAACGGCGTCGGCGACTACGACAACACCATGCAGGATCTGCTGTCCAACCTGTGCGGCTCGCTCGCGCACCTCGCGGTGTTCTCGGCGTTCAGGCGCGCCTCGGCAGCGTATCGCGCGGGCCGGCCCGTGCCCGTGCCCGTCGTCGCCGCTCCGCCGGCCGGCATCGGCCGGCAGCCGGGCACCGGCGCCTGATCACCCCGCGCACGGGGCGCCGGGGCGCCGCGCCGCCGCACGGGGGCGCCGTACCTGCTGCGCCCGGATGTTGAGACACGATTCGGCCACACTTAAGGTCTCGCCGCGGCTGCCGAAAAGACGCGAACACGCCGGGCGGTGGCCCGGTGGCCGGTTCATCCGCGGCGCCCGGCCAACGCCGCGTTCCCTCGCAGCACCGTCTCATGTCCCTGAACAGACTCCTGCGCCTGCTGGCGACCCTCGTGCTCCTGGCGACGGCCGTGATGGTCGGCCGGATCGCCCTCGTCGAGTGGCGCGTGCAGGCGCGTGCGGAAGCGGGCGAGGCCGCCGTCGGCGACCTGCGCGTGGCCCTGGTCGCTGCCGAGATGGTCTCGCGCGAGCGGGGGCCCACCAACGGCCTGATGGGCGCCGAGCTCGCCGACCAGCCGAAACGCCGCGAGCTCCTGTCCGAAGCGCGCGCCCGCACCGACACCGCCTTCGCCAACCTGCGCCGCGTCCTGGACGGACGTATCGTCGATCCGCGCCGGCAGCAGGCCTCGGAGCGCTTCCGGGAAGCCGAGAACGCGCTCGTCGGCGCGCGGGCCGCGGTCGATTCGCTGGCGGCGCTGCCCCGCACCCAGCGCCAGCCTGCGCAGATCCGGGCGCGCGTGGCGGGCATGGTGGCGGTGGTGCCGATGATCGCCCCCGCCGCCAGCCTGTTCGCCGAAGAGGCGCAACAGGCCCTGCCGGCGCTCGGCGACGAGATCCAGGGGGCGCGCATGACGGCGGAGCTGCGGGAATACGCCGGCCTGCTCGGGTCGCACTTCACCGCCGCGCTGACCGCGCAGAAGCCCTTCGGCATCGACGAGCGCGCCGCCATCGAGCGCACCCGCGGCCGCATCGACCAGCTGCGTGCGCTGCTCGACCTGCGGCTGCGCAGCCCGGGCACGGACGCCGGTGTGCAGAGGGCCTGGGAGCAGGCGTCCGACCTCTACTTCGGGCGTGCCGGCGCCCTGATCGACCGGGTGATCGACGCCGGTACCAGCGACGGTCGTTACGGCATGGACCCGGCGGGCTTCGCCGCCGCGTACGTGCCCGACATGAACAGCCTGTTCGACCTGCGCGACCAGCTGCTGAAGAACGCCGCCGCACGCGCCGATGCGCAGTCCCGGGATGCCCGCCGGGTGCTGACGCTGACCGCCGGCGGCTCGCTGGCGCTGCTCGCCGTGCTGGGCGGCTCCATCCTGCTGCTGCAGCGACGCGTGGTGCGGCCGCTGGTGCAGACCGCCGGGGCGCTGGATGCCCTCGCACGCGACGAGAAGCAGGTGGCGCTGCCGTCACCCCGGGCCGACGACGAGATGGCGGCCGTCATCGGCGCGGTGCGCAACCTGCACCACAGCATCCGCCAGCGCCAGGAACTCGAGCAGGAACGCGACGCGCTGATCGAGCGCCTGCGCACGCTGTCCAACACCGACTTCCTCACCGGCCTGCCCAACCGACGCGCCTTCATGCAGGAGGCCGAGCGCGAACTCTCGCAGGCGCGGCGCCTGCACGGCGACAGCGCGCTGATCGTGCTCGACGTGGACAGCTTCAAGCAGTTCAACGACACCCACGGCCATGCGGCCGGCGACTGCGCGCTGATGGCCGTGGCGGAGGTCGTGCGGGCCGAGCTGCGTGCGGGCGACCTCGCGGCCCGCCTCGGCGGCGAGGAGTTCGTCGTGCTGCTCAGCCACTGCCTCGCCGCGGAGGCGATGACGCTGGCCGAGCGGCTGCGCGCCGCGATCGCGGCCGCGCCGGTGATGCTGCCGGGCAAGTCGACGACGGTGCAGGTCACGGCGAGCCCGGGCCTGGCTGCCGCCACCGGCGGCCGCGGCGAGCTGGCGGACCTGCTGCACCGCGCCGACCAGGCGATGTACACGGCCAAGAGCAACGGCCGCAACCGGGTCGTGCTGCACACGCCCGACGCCGCCGAGGACACCCGGGCGACCCTGACCGCGTGACCGCCGCGCGCCGCCGCCCGCCGGGTCTCCGCCGCGGCCTGGCGCGCGCGCCGATCCGCGCGATGCGCGCTCAGGTGCCGATGCGGACCGGATCGACCAGGCCCGCGAGCACCGCGCACACGCTGTGGGCGGTGATCGCGCTGCTGCGCGGGTTCGCCTCGCTCGGGCGGTTCTCGATCGACATGCGGATCAGCGTCGCGTCCGAGTCGATCTCGATCTCGTGCACGTTGCGGGTGAGCGCGGGGTCCACCCAGATCTCCACCTCGGTGCGCTCGCCGCCGAGACCGGCGAGCGCGAGCGCCGCGGCCACGTTCACGTTGCGCGGCCAGGCCGCACACGCGTCGATCGCGTTGCCCGCGAAGACGCGCACCGGCGCGTCGGCGGCCGCGCCGAGCCCGGCGGGCGGCTTGCGCGTGCGCAGCCGCACCGAGCGGATCCGGCCGATCGCGGCCGCCCGCAGCGCGTCCAGGCCCGCCACCGCCCCCGATGGCACGACGAGCCGCGTGCCCGCGCGGCGCGCACGCTCCAGCAGCGCCGGCTTCGCGAGCAGCGCGGCGACGCTCACCGTCACCACCGTGCCGCCGCGGTCCACGACCGCGTCGAGCAGCGATGCCGCGGCCTCGGGCGCGAGGCACTCGACGAGCACGTCGCACGCGTCGGCCAGCGCGTCGAGCGCCACCGCGTGCGCGCCGGGGTGACCGAGCGCGGCGAGCCGCGCGCAGACCGCCCCGGGCTCGCGGCCGGCGGCCGCCGCGAGCCGCAGCCCGGCGGGCGCGCCGCCGGCGAGCCAGCGCGCCACCTCGGTGCCGATGCCGCCCAGGCCCGCGATGCCGACCGCGAGCGCCGGCGCCTCACGCATAGTTGACGACCAGGTGGCGGATGTCGGACATCTCCTCCATCGCGTAGCGCGTGCCCTCGCGGCCGAGCCCCGACTCCTTCCAGCCGCCGAAGGGCATGCTGTCGATCCGGTAGATCGGCACGTCGTTGATCATCAGGCCGCCGACCTCCCACTCCTCGATCGCGCGGAACGCCCGGCGCAGGTCCTGCGTGAACAGCCCGCCCTGCAGCCCGTAGCGCGAGTAGGCGGCGCGCGCGACCGCCTCGTCGAAGCCGTCGTACGGATTGACCGTCAGCACCGGCCCGAAGATCTCCTCGTCCTCGACCTTCATGCCCGGACGGGTGCCGGCGAGCACCGTGGGCTGCACGACCGCACGCTCGCGCCGCCCGCCGCACAGCACCTGCGCGCCCTGCCCGACCGCCTCGTCGACCCACGACTGGATGCGGATCGCCGAGCCCTCGTCGATCACGGGGCCGACATCGACGCCCTCCTGCAGCGGGTCGCCCACCCGGCAGGCGCGCACGCGCTCGACGAGACGGCCCACGAACGCGTCGTGCACCGATCGCTGCACCAGGATGCGCTGCACCCCGATGCAGTACTGGCCCCCGTAGACCACGCCGCCGCGCACGCAGCGCGCGGCCGCGTAGTCGAGGTCGGCATCCTCGGCGACGATCACCGCGCCGTTGCCGCCGAGCTCGAGGGCGACCTTCTTGCGCCCGGCGATGCTCTTGATGTGCCAGCCCACCTTCGCGCTCCCGGTGAAGCTGACCATCGCGAAGCGCTCGTCGCGCACCATCGACTCGGCGATCGGCACCGGGCAGTGGCAGACCTCGAGCGCGCCCTCGGGCAGGCCCGCCTCGGCGAAGACCTGCTGCAGCAGCAGCGAGGTGAGCGGCGTCTGCGGCGCCGGCTTGAGCACCACCGAGTTGCCGACCGCCAGCGCCGGGGCCACCTTGTGCAGCACCAGGTTCAGCGGAAAGTTGAACGGGGCGATCGCGAGCACCACGCCGATGGGGAAGCGGCGCGCGATGCCGACGCGGCGCCGGATGCGCGCCAGCGCCTCGGGGTCGAGCGAATCGAGCGACAGCGGCCGGCCCGCCGCGTCGGTCGTCTGGTACTCGAAGACCGCCGCGTCGACGTCCAGCGGCACCTCCTCCCCGCCGAAGCGCCGGGCCTCGGCCGCCGCGTTGGCGAGGTTGAAGGCCGCGCGGGAGACCTCGCCGCGCGCGTCGTACAGCGGCTTGCCCGCCTCGCGCGCGATCAGCGTGGCGAACTCCTCGCGCCGTGCGCGCACCAGCCCGGCCGCGCGCTCGAGGATGTCGGCGCGCACGAAGCGCGGCAGCCGGCGCATCGTCCGGTAGGCCTGCTGCGCGCGCTCGATCGAGCGCTCGACGTCGGCCTGCGAGCACACCGGCATCTCCCCGACCACGGAGCCGTCGTAGGGGGATCGGATGGGTTCGGTCTGCACGGGGGATCTCCTGTCGGTCGGGGACAGCGGGCATTCGACACTCCGTGCCCGACGAGGGGAAGACGCGACGCGCGAACGGAGTGTTGCCGCCGTCAGAACACCCGTGCGTCAGCCGTCGAGCGTCTCCGGACCGCGGCGCGCCGCCTGGGCCAGGACCGCGACGAAGCGGCGGGCCGCGTGCGAGAGGTCGTGGCCGCGCGCGGTCAGCACGTCGATCGACGCGCGCGCGAACGCCGTGCCCTGCAGCGGCATCGCCGCCAGCGTGCCGGCGGCCGCCTCGCGGGTGAAGGCCCGCTCCGGCATGAAGGTCACCAGTTCCGAGCCGGCCACCACGTTGCGGATCAGCTGCAGCGAATTGGCCTCGAGCGCGATCCGCAGCCGGATCCGCGCGGCGGCAGCCGCCTGGTCGACCAGCCTGCGGATGCCGAAGCTGCGGTCGGGCAGCGCGGCCGACACCCCGTCGAGCTCGCGCATCGCCGGCGGCTCGCCGCGCAGCAGCGGGTGGCCCGGCGCGCCGACCAGCTGCAGCGGCTGGGGCATGCGCGCACGCAGCACCAGGTCGTCCCGCGACGGCGAGTTGAATGCGAGCGCCGCGTCCACCTCGTGGGCGAGCAGCCGCTCGGCGACCTCGGCGCTGCCCAGGATCGAGATCCGGAACTCGATGCCCGGGTGCCGGCGGGTGAAGTGGTCGATCACCCGCGGCAGGAAGTCGTGCGCGGTGGCCTCGACGACCGCGAGCCGCACCGTCCCGCGGCGCAGCTCGCTCAGGTCGTCGAGCCGCTGGCGCAGCTCGAGGATCCGGCGCTCGCCCTCGTCGACGTGCTCGAGCAGCAGCTTGCCCGCTTCGGTCAGCGTCATGCCCCGCGCGGAGCGCTCGAACAGCGTCGCGCCGAGCTGGCGCTCGAGCTGGGCGATCTGGCGGCTGATCGCGCTGGGCACGATGTCGAAGACGTCCGAGGCGTGCCGCAGCGAACCGCTGCGGGCGACCTCGGCGAAGTAGCGAAGGGCGGGGGGCTGCATCGTTCCGGGGGCCGCCTGGCGATGGTGTTCGTGCGATTAGAACACTGGGATCGAATCCGCGCGATGCCACGCCGACGGGGGCACGGCTAGACTGAGGCACGTCGCCCGCCCCGGCGACGCGCCCCGCCACCGCACGGAGACCCGCATGACCGGCAACCGACCGACCCTCCCGCGCTCGATCCCGTCCCTGTCCCGGCGCGCGCTGTCCGCGGCCGTGCTGGCCGCGCCGCTGCTCGCGGCCCCCGTCGCGCACGCGCAGGAGACCATCCGCTTCGGCGCGCCGCTGCCGATCACCGGCGCGCTCGCACCCGAGGCGGTGAAGCAGCAGCAGGGCTACGACCTGTGGGCCGAGACCGTCAACAAGGCCGGCGGCATCAATGTCGGCGGCAAGCGGATGAAGGTCGAGATCGTCTACACCGACTACCAGTCGAACACGCCGCGCGCGGTGCAGGCGACCGAGCGCCTGATCACCCAGGACAAGGTCAACTTCATGTTCTCGCCGTTCGGCTCGGGCGCGGCCAAGGCGGCCAGCACGGTGTCCGAGAAGTACCAGGTGCCCACGATCGCGGCCACCGCGTCGTCGGCGCAGGTCTACGACCAGGGCTACAAGTACCTGTTCGGCACCTTCACGCCGAACGACACCCTGACCGAGCCGCTGTCGGACATCGTCCGTCAGAAGGCGCCCGGCGTGCAGCGCGTCGCGATCCTCGCCCGCAACGACCTGTTCCCGCTCGCGATCGCGCAGGAGATGGAGAAGTCGGCCAAGGCGCGCGGCCTGAACGTCGTGTTCTTCGAGAAGTACGCGATCAACACGATGGACCACTCCGCCGCGATCGCGCAGATGAAGGCGGTGAGCCCGCACTGGATCTTCGCCACCGGCTACATCAACGACCTGGTGCTCATCAAGAAGCAGATGGCCGACCAGAAGATCGAGGCCCCGGTGGTGACGATGATCGCGGGCCCGGCCTACAAGGAGTTCGTCGACGCGACCGGCAAGGGCGCCGAGAACGTGAGCAGCGCGTCGTGGTGGCACCCGGCCGCCCGCTACAAGGGCACCGACCTCTTCGGTACCACCGAGAACTACGTGAAGCTGTTCCGCGAGCGCTTCAAGGAAGATCCCGACTACGGCCACGCGTCGGCGTCGGTCTCGGGCGCGCTGTTCCAGATGGCGATCGAGAAGGCGGGCTCGCTCGACCGGCAGAAGGTGCGAGACGCGCTGGCCTCGATGAACGCCCAGACCTTCTGGGGCCCGGTGAAGTTCGGTCCGACCGGGCAGATCTCGTCGCTCGAGCCGCCGGTGTTCCAGATCCAGGGCGGCAAGACCGTCGTCGTCCATCCGGCGCCGATCAAGCAGGGCGAGTTCCGCCTGGGCGTGAAGTAAGCGCCGCCCGGACCCGAGCCCGACGCCCGCCGGACGCCCCGCATGTTCGCGCTCCAGATCCTCGCCAACGGGCTCGTGCTCGGGTGCCTCTATGCCTGCATCGCGGCCGGCTTCTCGCTGGTGTGGGGCGTGCTGAACGTCATCAACCTGATGCACGGCTCGTTCATCGTGCTCGGGTCCTACCTCGCCTGGGCCGCCTACAACGGCCTGGGCGTGGCGCCCTGGATCTCGCTGCTGGTGGCCGCACCGGTGTTCTACGCGCTGGGGTGGGCGATGCAGCGCGGCATCCTGAACCGCGTGATCGCCGCGCCGGTGCTGGTCACGCTCACGCTCACCTTCGGCCTGGACCTGATGCTCAACAACGCGATGCTCGTCGCGTTCAAGGCGGACTACCGCAAGCTGATCCTCGACCCGCCGCTCGGTGCGGTCGAGCTCGGCTCGGTGGTGGTCCCGGTCGACCGGTTGCTGGCGATGGCCTTCGCGCTGGTGCTCACCGGCGCGCTGTGGCTGATCCTGCGCAAGTCGCGGATCGGGCGCGCGATCGTCGCGGTGCGCCTGGACCGCGACGCCGCGACGCTGATGGGCGTGCACGTGAAGTCCATCTACGCGGCCGCCTTCGCGTTCGGGGCGGCGATGGCCGGCTGCGCGGGCGTGCTGCTGGCGATGATCTTCCCGATCTCGCCGCTCGCCTCCAGCGCCTACCTCGGCAAGGCGTTCGTGGTCTGCGTGCTCGGCGGGCTGGGCAGCGTGCCGGGCGCGGTGCTGGGCGGGCTGGTGCTCGGCGTCGTCGAGAGCTTCGGGGCGATGGCCTTCGGGCCCGAGCACGCGGTCACGCTGTCCTTCGGGCTGCTGATCCTGTTCCTCGTGTTCCGGCCGCAGGGCCTGATCGGCCGCAGGGGGTTCGAATGAAGCGGGGTCGCGACGCGTTCCTCGTCGCAGCGGTGCTGCTGCTGGCGGCCGCGCCGTGGCTGGGCGGCGCCTACGCGATGCGGCTCGGCACCTTCGCCTGCATGTACGCCGTCATGGCGGTGTCGTGGAACGTGATCGGCGGGCTCGCCGGCTATCCGTCCTTCGCGACCGCGGCGTTCTTCGGGCTGGGTGCCTACGCGGGGGGCGTGCTGCTCTCCAAGGGCGGCGGGCTCGCGACGGCGCTGCTGCTGTCGGGCGGCCTCGCGTTCGCGGGCGCGCTGCTGCTGGGCGCCGTGCTGCTGCGCCTGAAGGGCCACTACTTCGCGGTGGCGAGCCTGGCGGTCGCCGAGGTACTGCGCGAGCTCGCCAACACCTCCACCGACCTCACCGGCGGGGGCATGGGCCTGAACATCCCGCTCGCCGCGATCGGCGGCTCGGGCCCCGAGGCCGAGGCGCGCTTCTTCTTCCTCGCGATGTGGGCGCTGCTGGTGCTGACGCTGGTGGTGGTGATCGCGGTGGAGCGCTCGCGGCTGGGCTTCGGCCTGGTGTGCATCCGCCAGAACGAGGCCGCCGCGGACATGATCGGCGTGAACACCACCCTCTACAAGAGCCTGGCGTTCGCGCTGTCGGGCGTGTTCGTCGCGATGGCGGGCACCCTGTACGCGGGCTGGGTGCACTACATCGAGCCGCCCGACGTGTTCGACGTGCTGTACTCGGTCAAGCCGATCGTGATGGCGCTGCTCGGCGGGCTGGGCTCCACCGCGGGCGCGGTGCTCGGCGCGTTCGCGTTCCTCGCGATCGAGGAGACGGTCTGGCGCAACTCGCTGCAGATCCACAGCGGCCTGCTCGGGCTGCTCGTCGTGGTGCTGCTGCTGTTCCTGCCGCAGGGCATCGTGTCGATCGGGCGCTTCGCCCGCAGCTTCGGAGCGCGGCGTGCCTGAGCCGCTGCTGAGGCTGGAGTCGGTGTCGCGCCGCTTCGGCGGGCTGCAGGCGCTGTCGGAGGTGTCGCTGGAGGTGGGGCGCGGCGAGGTGCTCGGCCTGATCGGCCCGAATGGCGCCGGCAAGACCACGCTGGTCAACGTCATCTGCGGCGTGCACCGCGCCAGCGGCGGCCGGGTGAGCTTCGAGGGGCGCGACATCACCGCGTTCCGGCCCTACCGCACCGCGCGCTCCGGGCTCGCGCGCACCTTCCAGATCGTGCAGCCGTTCCCCGAGCTGACGGTGCTCGACAACGTCGCGGCCGCGGCGAGCTTCTCGCGCGGCCTCGGCGTGCGCGAGTCGCGGGAGGCGGCGCGCGAGCAGCTCGCCTTCGTCGGGCTCGAGGGGCTGGGCGAGCGTCCGGCCGCGTCGCTGACGCTCGCGATGCGCAAGCGGCTCGAGCTCGCCAAGGCGCTCGCGATGCAGCCGAGGCTGCTGTTCCTCGACGAGGTGAACGCCGGCCTGAACTCGGCCGAGGTCGAGCAGGCGATGGCACTGATCCGGCAGATCGCCGCCTCGGGGGTGACCATCGTGCTGATCGAGCACCTGATGAAGGTCGTGATGTCGGTCTGCTCGCGGATCGTGGTGCTGCAGCAGGGGGCGCTGATCGCCGAGGGCACGCCCGCGCAGATCGTCGCCGACACGCGCGTGGTCGAGGCCTACCTCGGCAAGAAGTACGCGCAGCAGGCCGCCGGAGGGGCCGCGTCGTGAGCGTGTCCGCGACGCCGGGCGGGGCCGCCGCCGAGCTGCTGCGCATCGAGGGCCTGCAGTCGGGCTACGGCGAGGTGACGGTGCTCTGGGGCGTGGACCTGTCGATCCGCCAGGGCGACCTGACCGCGCTGATCGGCTCGAACGGCGCCGGCAAGTCCACCCTCATGCGGACGATCTCGGGCCTGGTGAAGGCGCGCGCCGGCCGCATCGCGTGGCGCGGCGAGCCGATCGAGCGCGGCGACCCGGCGCAGGTGCTGGGCCACGGCATCGCCCACGTGCCCGAAGGCCGGCGGCTGTTCGGCGCGATGTCGGTCGAGGACAACCTGATCATGGGCGCGTACCTGCGCCGCGTGCCGCGCGCCGAGCTCGCGCGCGACCTGGACCGCGTCTACGCGCTGTTCCCCCGCCTGGCCGAGCGGCGCACGCAGCAGGCCGGGACCATGTCGGGCGGCGAGCAGCAGATGTGCGCGATCGGGCGCGGCCTGATGAGCGCCCCCACGCTGCTGATGATCGACGAGCTGTCGCTCGGGCTGTCGCCGCTGCTGGTCGAGCAGCTGGTCGAGGCCCTGTTGGAGCTCAACCGCGCCGGCCTCACCATCCTGGTGGTCGAGCAGGACGTGATGACCGCGCTCGAGGTCTCGCGCAACGCGTACGTGATGGACACCGGCCGCATCGTGCGGCACGGCCCGAGCCGCGAGCTGCTCGACGATCCGGCGGTGCGGCGCGCCTACCTCGGCGCGCTCGCCGACGAGTGACCCGCCCCTTCCCGTTCATCCGGAGACGACCATGACCACCCGAACCCTGGCCGCAGGCGGCTACCGCTTCATCCCTGCCGTATCCCAATACTCGGGCGGCGTCGCGGCCGAGCCCGGCTTCCGGATCGAGCGCGTGCGCTTCTCGCGGGTGGTACCGCTGGCCGAGGGATTCGCCGCGATCGAGCGCCACCTCGCGTCGATCGGCCGGCCGCCGGCCGCCTTCTGCGCGTGCGAGCTGCGCTCGCCGGCGCCGTTCACCGAGGAGGGCTTCCGGGCCTTCAACGCCATCTACATCGAGACCCTGAAGCGCTGGGGCCTGATGGACGGCGACGTGAACCCGGTGGCGCGCAGCAACGTCTGCCCCGAGCTCGACCCGCCCGCCGAGCCGGGGTTCTTCGCGTTCTCCTACACGGTGGTCGATCCGCAGGCGGCGCCCTCGTGGATCGTCGCGGGCAGCGGCGAATCGCCCGAGGGCCAGGGCGACTACCGCGACCACATGGTGGCGCGCGGCGACACCTCGCCTGCCGGCCTGCTCGCCAAGGCGCGCTTCGTGCTCGACGAGATGGAGCGACGGATGGGCGCGCTCGGCGCCGACTGGCGCAGCGCGACCGTCACGCAGGTCTACACCGTGCACGACTTCCATCCCTTCGTCGGCGACGAGCTGGTACGCCGCGGCGCGATGCGGGGCGGCGTGACCTGGCACTTCAACCGGCCGCCCGTGCGCGAGCTCGAGTACGAGATGGACTGCCGCGGCGTGCCGCTGGAGCGCGTGCTCGCCGCCTGAGCGCCGCATCGGGCCGGCGGTCGTCGACAACCCGTCCTTCGCGGGCCGCGGGCCGGCCTCCGTGCACGACACCAGCGACAGCCGTTCGCCTCGAACAGCATGACCGCCGTCATTCCACGTGGCCGCCGGTCAGCGGGGCGTCGGCATCGTGATCGGCACGCCCGCGGATCGCTCGCCCGCGGCGCGCGACGTGGGCGAGCCGGCCGGCTGCACGGCGTTCGGCACCGACTCGTCCAGGCCCTTCTGCTCGGCGAGGAACTGCTCGACGAGGTCGAAGAACCGGTCGTAGAACCGGCCGGGCGGGATGGTCTCGCTGCCGACCTTGATCAGCGAGTCGGCGGCCGATGCGAGCGGCAGCGAGATCGAGCCGATCGGGCTCACGCCCACCGACGCCGACATCGGGTTCTTCTTGACCGTGTAGCGTTCCTGGACAGCGCTGACGAACGCGATCGCGTTGCGCTGCCCGCGCGCCAGCGGCGAGCAGACGACGTGGAACTCGATCTGCACGTGCTCGTCGGAGCCCGGCTGGAAACGCTTGCGCGCCTCCATCTGCTCCTCGCCCGTCGCGGTGACGATGTAGCCCTGGCTGAGCAGCGCGCGGCGCGCGGCGTTGCAGGTGTCGGCCGGCGACGCGACGAACTCGCGCGAGAACGCGGCGGCGCGGTCGAAGGTCTCGCGCTCGTAGACCCGCGCGGCCGTGCCGCCGCCCGGGAACGACGCGCAGGCGGCGAGCAGCGCGGCCGCAGCGAGCACGGCGGCGCGGGCGGAGTAAGCGGCGTGGCGTCGGACGCGATCCATGGCGGACCCCCTGACTGCGGCGATGGGCGCAGTCTAACCGCGCGGGGCAGGGCTCCCGCACGGCGGCCGCCCTCGCGGGCAGACCACCCGTCGGTCCGGGACGCGACCCCGCCGGGTGCGAGGACGGCGGCAGCTAGCCCAGCACCTCGCGCGCGAGGATCTCGCGCTGCACCTCCGAGGACCCGCCGAAGATCGTGTACGCCCGCGCGTTCAGGTACTGCGCGACCAGCGGCCGGGCGTCGTCGTCGAGGCCGCTCGCGGGCAGCGCCTCGGGCATCGGCCGGTCCCGCTCCCAGGCGAGCGCGTCGGCGCCCAGTACCCGCACGCCCAGCTTCGTGATCGCCTGCTGGATCTCGCTCCAGCGCAGCTTCAGCATCGACGACACCAGCCCGCCCGGGTTCTGGCCGACGCGCATCGTCGCCATCACGCGCAGTTCGGTCGCCTCGAGCGCGTCGACGTCGATCTCGACGGCCGAGATCGCGAGCGCGAGGTCGGGGTCGCCGAGCAGGCCGCGCCGCTCGGCGAGCGCCACGGTGCGCTCGAGCGCCGCACGCAGTCGCGCCGCCGCGATCGCGCCGCCGCGCTCGAACTCGAGCAGGTACTTGGCCACGGCCCAGCCCTGCCCCTCGTCGCCGACACGGTCGGACACCGGTACGCGCACGCCGTCGAAGAACACCTGGTTGACCTCGTGGTCGCCGCTCGCGCTGCGGATCGGCCGCACGGTGATGCCCGGGGTCCTCATGTCGATCAGCAGGAAGCTGATGCCGTCCTGCTTGCGGCCGGTCTCGGAGCCGGTTCGGACCAGGGCGAACATCCGGTTCGCGTGGTGCGCGTGCGTGGTCCAGATCTTCGTGCCGTCGACGACGTAGTGGTCGCCGTCGCGGACCGCGCGGGTGGCGAGCGACGCGAGGTCCGAGCCCGAGCCGGGCTCCGAGTAGCCCTGGCACCAGTAGTCGTCGCCCGACAGGATCCGCGGCAGGTAGAAGGCCTGCTGCGCAGGGGTGCCGAATCGCATGATCACCGGCCCGGCCATCCGCAGCCCCATCGGCGACAGCGACGGCGCGCCGGCACGCGACAGCTCGGTCTCGAAGATCCAGCGGCGCACGACCGGCCAGCCGCGGCCGCCGTGCTCGACCGGCCACGCCGGCGCGACCCAGCCGCGCTCGAAGAGCGCGCGGTGCCAGCGCAGGCAGGCGTCGACCTCGCTGAAGACCGAGGTGTTCAGGCGCGTCGCACGGACGAGGTCCGGGCTCAGGCGCTCCCGCAGGAACGCGCGGACCTCGTCGCGGAACGCGAGGTCGTCTTCGTCGAGCAGCGGGGTCATCGCGTCGCCTCCGTCGCGGTGCGCAGCGTCGCGTGACGCCGCAGGTGCCAGTCGGGCGCGCCGAGCGTCGCGTCGAGCGCGAGCTGGCGCTTCAGGTGCCGCGAGACGCGCAGCTCGTCGGTCACGCCCATGCCGCCGTGCAGCTGGATCGCCTCCTCCGCCATCCGGCGGGCGAGCGCGCCGACCTTCGCGCGGGCGCCGGCCGCGGCGCGTGCGTGCGCGCGGTCGTCGCCCGCGCGGGCCGCGTCGTCGAGCGCGAGCAGCGCGGCGAGCACGGTGGAGCGCGCCTCCTCGACGCCCACGGCGAGATCCGCCACGCGGTGCCGCAGCGCCTGGTTCGCCGCGAGCGGCCGGCCGAACTGCACGCGGGTGCGCAGGTAGGCGACGGTCTCCTTCAGCAGCGCGGCCATCGAGCCGAGCGATTCGGCGCAGGCGACGACCAGCATGCGGTCATCGACACGGGCGGACTCGGCCACGCCCACGCCCGCGAGCCGCGCGGCATCGGGCAGGCGCACGCCGTCGAGCGCCAGGCGCGCGGCCGTGCCGCCGTCGACGGTGTCGACCGCGGTGACGCGCAGGCCGGGCGTGCCGGGCTCGACGGCGAAGACCGCGACGTCCTCGCCCGCGCGCGCGCCGACCAGCCAGGCCGCCGCGCCCGCGCCGCCGGGCACGGTGCGTTCGTGGCCGTCGAGCACCCACTGCGCCCCGTCGCGCCGCGCGACGGTCGCGCCCTCGCGCGCCCGGCCCCGACCGCCACGCTCCACCGCGGCCGGCACCACGCGCGCGCCCTCGGCGATCGCGGGCAGCCAGCGCGCACGCATCGCGGCGTCGGTGCAGGCCGAGAGGAGTCCCGTGGCCTGCACCGCCACCGGCGCCCACGGGTCGGCGCAGGCCGCGCCGCCCAGCGCCTCGGCGAGCACGCAGGCGTCGGCGAGCGACTGCCCGAGCCCGCCGTCGGCCTCGGGCACGAGGATCGCGAGCCAGCCGAAGCCGGCGATCTCGCGCCATCGCGCGTCGGGGTCGCGCCCGTCGGCGTCGGCGACCCAGCGGGTCGCGGCGTCGGCGAGCAGGGTCTGCTCGGTGCTGCGTTCGGGATTCATCGGCCGCCCTCCTTCACGGGCCTGAGCGCCGCGGGCAGCCCGGCCGGGTCGACCGGCAGCCCGAAGCGCAGCATGTTGTGCGCGTGGCAGACGTGGTGCAGCCCGAAGGCCGAGTCGATCGCGGCCTGCTGCCCCATCAGGTCCACGCTGCGGTTGACCGCCTGCTTGGCGAGGCGCACGGCGAGCGTGGGCATCGACGCGATCCGCGCGGCCATCGCGAGCACCTCGTCGTCGAGCCGCGCGCGCGGCACGACGCGGTTGACCATGCCGAGGCGGTGCGCCTCGTCGGCGCTCCAGGCCTCGGCGAGGAAGAGCAGCTCCTTCGCCTTGCGCGGCCCCAGCTCGTACGGATGCGCGAACCACTCGACGCCGAGCACGCCCATCGCGACCACCGGGTCGACGAAGCTCGCGTCGTCGGCGGCCACGATCAGGTCGCAGGCCCAGGCGAGCATCAGGCCGCCGGCGATGCAGCGGCCCTGGACCGCGGCGATCGTGGGCTTCGACAGCTCGCGCCAGCGGCGCGTCATCTGCAGGTACACCTCCTGCTCGTGCGCGAAGCGGCCCTCGGCGCCGGGCGCGTCGAAGCCGCCCCAGGTGCCCACCGACGGCGGGCGCGCGGCGTCGCCCAGCCGCTCGCGCAGGTCGTGGCCCGACGAGAAGTGCGGGCCGGCCGCGGCGAGCACGATCGCCCGCACGCCGTCGTCGGCCACCGCCGCGTCGAACGCGGCGTTCAGCTCGTACAGCATCGCGAGGTTCTGCGCGTTGCGCGCCTCGGGGCGGTCGAGCACGATCCGCGCGACGCCGGGCGCCGGGGCCTCGACGCGCAGCGTCCGGTATCCGTTCGGGTCGGTCATCGGCGGGGTCTCCTGGTGGCGCCCGGGGCGCGCCGAGCGCCGATCATAGCCGCGTGGCGCACGACGCGCCCCGACCGCGATAATCGCCCCACCGAACCGAGGAGACACGCGATGGGCACCCCCACCTTCGAGACCCTGCTGTACGCCGTCGAGGACGGCGTGGCGACGATCACGCTGAACCGTCCCGACAGGATGAACGCGTTCACGACGCGGATGCGCGACGACCTGATCGCCGCCTTCGACGCGACCGACGCCGACGACGCGGTCCGCGCGGTGATCGTCACCGGCGCGGGGCGCGCGTTCTGCGCCGGCGCCGACCTCTCGTCGGGCGGCAAGACCTTCGACTACGCCGAGCGCCGCGACGAGGCGCGCGAGTCGGTCCGCGTCGGCGACACCTACCGCGACGGCGGCGGGATGGTCACGCTGCGGATCTTCCGCAGCCTGAAGCCGGTGATCGGCGCGATCAACGGCGCGGCGGTCGGCGTGGGCGTGACGATGCAGCTGCCGATGGACATCCGGCTCGCGTCCACGGCCGCACGCTTCGGCTTCGTGTTCTCGCGCCGCGGCATCACCCCGGAGGCCGCCTCGACCTGGTTCCTGCCGCGCGTCGTCGGCATCCAGACCGCGCTCGAATGGTGCTTCACCGGCCGCGTGTTCGACGCGCAGGAAGCGCTGCGCGAGCGGCTGGTCCGCTCGGTCCACGCGCCGGACGAACTGCTGCCCGCGGCGCGCGCGCTCGCCCGCGAGATCGCCGAGCACTCGGCGCCGGTCTCGGTCGCGCTCGCGCGACAGATGCTCTGGCGGATGGCGGGCGCCGACGACCCGATGCGCGCGCACCGCGTCGACAGCCGCGCGATCCAGGCCCGTGGCCGCTCGGCCGACGTCCGCGAGGGCGTGGGCGCCTTCCTGGAGAAGCGCCCGCCGCGCTTCCCCGACCGCGTCTCGACCGACCTGCCCGACTTCTTCCCGTGGTGGGACGAGTTGCCGTTCGAGTGACGGCGGACGGCCCGCGTCGCGGCCGCCGTGCCCCCTCGGGCAGGCGGTCCGGCGCGTCGGCCGTGCTACGCTCGGTCGCGACCGAAACGCAGGAGACACCGTGCGCAGACGCCTCGTCGGCGCGCTGGCCGCCGCAGCCGCGGCGCCGGCGCTCTTCGGACCGCGGACCGCGGCCGCCCAGGCCTTCCCGAACAAGCCGATCCGCTGGATCGTGCCCTTCCCGCCCGGCGGGCCCACCGACGGCTTCTCGCGCGGCGCCGCGCAGAAGCTCTCCGAGGTCGTCGGCCAGCCGGTGATCGTCGAGAACGTGCCCGGCGCGGGCGCCTCGATCGGCATGGATCGCGTCGCGAAGTCGCCGCCCGACGGCTACACCGTGGGCCTCGCCACCACCGGCACGCACGCGATCAACCCGCACCTCTACGGGCCCCGGCTGCCGCACGACACCTCGCGCGACTTCACGCCGCTCACGCTCGCCGTCCGCTACGTGAACGTGCTGGTGGTCAACCCCAGGCTCGGCATCGACTCGGTCGGCGACCTCGTCGCCTACGCGAAGGCGAATCCGGGCAAGGTCACCTTCGGCTCGGCCGGCAACGGCTCGTCGAACCACCTGTCGGGCGAGGTGCTGAAGATGGTGAGCCGCACGGAGATGCAGCACGTGCCCTACCGCGGCAGCGCGCCGGCGCTCGCCGACGTGATCGCGGGCAACATCACCTTCATGTTCGACATCCTGATCACCGCGATGCCCTCGGCGCGCGCCGGCCGCGTGAAGGCGCTCGCGGTGACCAGCGAGCGCCGCTCGCCGTACGCGGCCGACGTGCCCACGATGACCGAGCAGGGCTTCAAGGGCTTCACCGAGGCGGGCAGCGACCTGTGGTTCGGCATCGTCGGGCCCGCGGGCATCCCGAAGCCGGTCGTGCAGAAGCTCAACGAGTCGCTGATCGTCGCGATGCGCTCGCCCGAGATGCGGCAGAAGATCTCGGCCAACGGATTCGAGCTCTGGACCAGCACGTCCGACGAGTTCGCGAAGGTCATCCGCGACGACCGCGACCGCTGGGGCCCGATCGTCCGCGCCTCGGGCGCGAAGGTGGACTGACGCGTCGCGCGCGAGGAGCACGCCTTGGACATGACCCGCCCGCAGGGACTGTCGGCGCCGGCCGGCGCCGATGCGATCCCCGACGCCCGGGGTCTGAACCTGTTCCGCGCCGACCCGATGGCCGACGCGCTGTTCGGGCTGTACCTGCCGGCCCCGCTGCACGCGCACCTGCGGCCGCACCTCGACCGGCTCGGCGGCCTCGCAGGCGGCCGGCTCGACGAGCTGGCCTCGACCGCGGACAGGCACCCGCCGACGCTGTCGGTGCGCACGCGCCGCGGCGCCGACGAGTCGCGGGTGCTCAAGCACCCGGCCTACGTCGAGATGGAGCGGATCGCGTTCTGCGACTACGGGCTCGCGGCGATGTCGCACCGCGGCGGCGTGCTCGACTGGCCGGAACCGATGCCGCCGGCCGCGAAATACGCGCTGACCTACCTGCTGGTGCAGGCCGAGTTCGGGCTGTGCTGCCCGGTGTCGATGACCGACTCGCTCGCGCGCACGCTGCGCCGCTACGGCGATCCCTCGCTCGTCGAGCGGGTGCTGCCGCTGGTGACCGCGACCGATCTCGACGCCCTCCACCAGGGCGCGATGTTCATGACAGAGCAGGGCGCGGGCTCGGATGTCGCCGCCACCGCCACGCTCGCGCGCGAGGAGGCCGACGGCACGTTCCGGCTGCACGGCGACAAGTGGTTCTGCTCGAACCCCGACGCCGGCTTCGCGATGGTGCTCGCACGCAGCGAGCCGGCCGACACGCACCCGGGCATGAAGGGCGTGTCGCTGTTCCTGCTGCCGCGCACGCGGCCCGACGGCACACCGAACGCCTACCGGATCCTGCGGCTGAAGGACAAGCTCGGCACCCGCTCGATGGCCAGCGGCGAGATCCGGCTGGAGGGCGCGCTCGCGTGGCTCGTCGGCGAGCGCGGCCGCGGCTTCCAGCAGATGGCCGACATGGTCAACAACTCGCGGCTGTCGAACGGCGTGCGCGCGGCGGGGCTGATGCGGCGCGCGCTGACCGAGGCGCTGCACGTCGCGAGGCATCGCGTGGCCTTCGGCCGGCCGCTGGTCGAGCTGCCGCTGATGCGCCGCCAGCTCGCCAAGATGGCGCTGCGTACCGAACAGGCCCGCACGATGGTGTTCCAGACCGCGGCCGCGCTCGAGCTCGCCGACCGCGAGCGCGGCCGCGGACAGGCCGCCACGCTCGCGCGGATCATGACGCCGCTGATCAAGTTCCGCGCCTGCCGCGACGCGCGCGTCGTCACCGGCGACGCGATGGAGGTCCGCGGCGGCTGCGGCTACATCGAGGAATGGAGCGACGCGCGGCTGCTGCGCGACGCGCACCTCGGCTCGATCTGGGAGGGCACGAGCAACATCGTCGCGCTCGACGTGCTGCGGGCCGTCAAGCGCGACGACGCGCTGCCGGCGCTGCGCGCCCACGTCGCGCAGCTGCTGGCCGACGGCGAGCCCTGCCCGGCGCCGACGGCCGCGCTGCAGGCGCGTACCGTCGAGCGCGCGTTCGCGCTCGCCGCCGACGCCGCCGCGCACGACCGTGCGCAGCTCGCGCGTCAGGCGGCCTCGGCGCTCTACCACGTGACGACGATGGCCGCGCTGCGCTGGGAGGCCCGATACGCCCGGCTGCCGCTTCGCGCCCGGCTGGCCGACCAGGTGCTGCGTCACCGGCTGGCGCCGCGCGACCCCCTCGCCTCGGCGTCCGAGGACGCCGAGGTCGATCTCGAGCCGACCGCGGGCTGAGGCCGGTCGCCGCGAAGGGCCGCTGACTCGACCAGTGCCGGCGGGCGCTATCCTTGACCGCCGGATTCCTCAGAGACCGCATCCAACGGAACCCCTCATGCACGACGCCCGCAACGACCGACCGACGTCCGCCCGAGCCGCCGTCCGTCCGCTCGACGACGATCTCGACGACGCGCTGCCGCCGGCCGCCGGCCAGGCCGGGCCGGCCGGTCTCGGTGACCGCCTGGCGTTCCTGATGGGCTTCGTCCGCGACCCGGCCGGCGTGGGCTCGGTGGTGCCCAGCTCGGCGCGGCTCGAGCGCCGGCTGGTGCGCAACGCGCGGATCGCCGAGGCGCGAACCGTGGTCGAGCTCGGCCCGGGCACCGGCGGCACCACGCGCGCGTTCCTCAAGGCGATGGGCCCGCAGGCGCGCCTGATGGCGATCGAGCTGGACCCGGTCTTCCACGCGCGGATCGCGTCCTCGGTCGACGACCCGCGGCTGTTCGCCGAGTGCGGCAGCGCCGAGCGGATCGGCGAGATGCTCGCCGCGCGCCGGCTGCCCGCGCCCGACGCGATCGTCTCCGGCATCCCGTTCTCGACGATGCCGCAGGACGTCGGCGAACGGATCGCCGCCGCGGTGGCCGAGGTGCTCGCCCCGGGCGGCCGCTTCGTCGCCTACCAGGTCCGCCCGCGCGTGGCCGAGTTCACCAGCCCGCACCTCGGCGCGCCGAAGTTCGAGTGGGAGTGGTGGAACGTTCCGCCGATGCGCGTCTTCACGTGGGTCAAGCCCGCCTGAACGCGAGGCGGGCCCGCCCCGCGCTCACTGGGTCCGCACGATCTCGTCGGTGATCCGCCAGCCGCCGTCGAGCCAGTCGACGATCTCGCGCGCGGCCGGGTGGTCGAAAGCCGCGTAGGTCGAACGCAGCTCGGCGGCGAGCTCGCCCAGCCGGTCCAGGCCGGTGTCCTGCAGCCGGATCAGGTCCGACCGGACCGCGCGGGCCAGCGCGCCGTCGCCGAGCACCGCCCGGCACGCGCGCTCGAACGCGTCGCCGTAGGCCCAGGCCTCGTCGCCCACGCGGTAGCGCTCGGCCAGCGTCAGCAGCGGGATGCAGCCCAGCTCGGGCTGCAGCGCCGGATTCACCGCATGGCCCGACAGCAGCGGCGCGTTCGACGCCGGCCGGCCGGTGAAGGCGCGCAGGTGCAGCACCTGCGACATCCGCGGGCCGTCGTTGACCGGGTAGTTGTCCCAGAGCAGCGGCAGGCGGCCGAGCGTCTCGGCGACGCGCCTCAGGTGGGCGGCACCGTGCTCGCGCGAGCAGACCTCCTCGCCGGTCCAGAAGACGCGCACCGCCGGATCGAGGCGGCGGCCGAGGCGCTCGAGGTAGTCGGGCGGGCGGGCGCCGAAGACGCGGTCGAGCACCGGGTCGTCGGAATAGTAGGTGGGGCAGACCGCGAGGCGGGGCACGCCGCTGCGGTCCGCGACGAACGCGACCAGGTCGGCCTGTCGGTCGGCGAGCGTCGGGTCGTCGCCGCGGATGTCGTCGAACAGCAGCGCCAGCTCGTCGAGGCCGACGGCGGCCTCGAGGGTGGCCACCAGCGCGGCGAGCCGCACCCGGTCCGACGAGCCGGGGGCGTCGTCGATGCCGTACGGGCTCACGCCGACGCCGAAGCGCATCCCGTGGGCGCGGCAGTGCGCGGCGAAGGCCGCCATCGGCTCGAGGGTCTGGCGCGTCGGCGACTCGCGCCAGCCACGGCGCAGCGCGGCCGCGGCCTTCGGCGCATGCAGGAAGAACCGGAACCCGGCGGCGGCCGCACGGGTCGCGACGCGGGCGCGCTCGTCCCAGCGCCACGATCGGCCGTAGTAGCCTTCGACGATGCCGAGCTCGAGAGGGAGAGGGGTCATGGGCGGGTCCGCGGGCCGTGAGGTGCGCGAGACATTGTCCGACATCGGCGAGCCGCCGCGCGGCGGCGCGGACGGTCCGATCGAACGGGCGCGCTTCGATTCGGCGCGCTGGCGGCGCTTCACCGCGATCGCGGGGCCCTACTGGCGCTCGGAGGAGCGCTGGCGCGCCGGCGTGCTGGTCGCGCTGCTGGTGGTGCTGCTGCTCGGCCAGACCGCGTTCAACCTGCAGTTCGTCCACCAGAGCGGCGAGCTGACCTCGGCGCTCGCGGCGCGCGACGGCGAGCGCTTCTGGGCGGCGATCCGATACACGCTCGCCATCCTCGTGCTCGCGGTGCCGATCTGGGCACTCTACTACTGGGTCCGCGACACGCTCGGCCTGCACTGGCGACGCTGGCTGACCCACCGCTTCGTCGACGCCTGGCTGCGGCACCGCGCGTACTACTCGCTCGGCACGCGCGGCGAGATCGACAACCCGGACCAGCGGATCGCCGAGGACGTCGCGTCGTTCACGCAGCAGTCGCTGTACTTCCTGATGGTCGCGCTCGGTGCCGCCATCCAGCTGGTGGCCTTCGTCGCGGTGCTGTGGTCGATCTCGCGGCCGCTGGTCGGCTTCCTCGTCGGCTATGCGGTGTTCGGCACCGCGGTCACCACGCTGGTGTTCGGGCGCCCGCTGGTCGGCCTGAACTTCCGTCAGCTGCGGCGCGAGGCGGACTTCCGGTTCGGCCTCGTGCGGATCCGCGAGCACGCCGAGCCGATCGCGTTCTCGCACGGCGAGGCCGACGAGGCGATCCGCGCGAAGCGGCGCTTCGACGCGGTGTTCGAGAACTGGCGGCGGCTGCTGCGCACGCAGTTCGGGCTGAACCTGTTCCAGTACGCGTTCAGCTTCCTCACGCTGGTGCTGCCGAGCGCGATCATCGCGGGGCAGGTGCTGTCGGGCGAGCTCGAGGTCGGCAAGGCGGTGCAGGCCGGCGGCGCGTTCACCGCGATCCTGGCGGCGATGACGGTGGTCGTCGACCACTTCGAGGGCCTGTCGCGGCTGTCGGCGGGCATCGATCGGCTCTACGGCTTCGCGCAGTCGCTCGACGGGCGCTCCGACGGTGCGCAGGCGGGGCCTCGGCTGCTGGACGCGGGGCCGTCGCCCGTACCCGGCGACGACGGGCCGCGGATCGCCACGGTGCCGTCGACGCGGGTCGCGTTCGACGGGCTGGTGCTGCAGACGCCGGACCGCGCCCGCACGCTGGTGCGCGACCTGTCGCTCGCGATCGAGCCGGGGCGCGGTCTGCTGATCGCCGGCGGCAGCGGCGGCGGCAAGAGCTCGCTGCTGCGCGCGGTCGCCGGACTCTGGACCGCGGGCGAGGGCCGGATCGAGCGCCCGGAGCCCGAGCACCTCACGTTCCTGCCGCAGCAGCCGTACATGGCGCTGGGCACGCTGCGCGACCAGCTGCTCTACCCCGGGCACCGCCGGGCGGGTGACGACGGCGGCATCGACGACGCGGCGCTGCTCGCGCTGCTCGTGCGGGTCAACCTCGGGGAGCTCGCCGCCCGGCTCGGCGGACTCGACGCCGATCACGACTGGGCGAAGGTGCTGTCGATCGGCGAGCAGCAGCGACTCGCGTTCGCGCGCGTGCTGCTCGCCGAGCCGCGCTACGCGATGCTCGACGAGGCGACCAGCGCACTGGACGCGGCGAACGAGGAGCGGCTCTACCGCGAGCTCGCCGCGACGCGGACCACGCCGGTGAGCGTCAGCCATCGGCCCGGCATCGTGCGCTTCCACCACGACGTGCTCGAGCTGCCGGGTGACGGCACCTGGCGGGTGGTGCCGGCCGAGGGCTACCGGCTCGACTGAGGCGCGGCCGTCCGCTCGAGCGCCTCGCGGCGTGCGATCCAGATCGTCGATGCGACGATCACCGCGCCGCCGGCGAGCGCGTGCACGCTCGGCACGTCGCCGAACAGCGCGAGGCCGAGCAGCGACGACCAGACGAGGTCGAGGAAGCGCATCGGCTGCATCGCCGAGATGTCGCCCATCGCGAACGCACGCGTCATGCACAGGTGCGCGGCGCTGCCGAGCAGGCCGATCACCAGGAACGCGCCCCACTGGAACGCCGAGGGCGAGGTCCAGAACGGCAGCGCCATCGGCAGCGCGATCAGCGTGACCACGAGGTTCTGCCAGGTGACGATCACGCCCGGCGAATCGTGTTTCGTCAGCGCCTTGTTGATGAGGAACGAGGCCGCGAAGAAGGGCGTGGAGGCGAGCATCACCAGGCTCCAGACGCCCGCGCCGTGGCCCGTCAGGTGCGGCCAGACGACGATCGCCACGCCTGCGAAGCCGACCGCGGCCGCGGCCCAGCGCGCGCCGGTGACGCGCTCGCGCAGCACCAGCGCGGCACCGGCGAGCACGAAGATCGGCGAGGTGAAGAGGATGGCCGTCATGTCGGCCATCGGCACGTGCGGCAGCGCGATGAAGAACAGCGTGAGCGCGGCGGCGTGGACCACGCCGCGCCACAGCTGGCCGGGGAGCCGGTTCGGTCGATAGGCCGCGAGCCCGTGCCGCGCGACCATCGGCAGCATCACGGCGAGGCCGAAGAAGTAGCGCAGGAACTGCGCCTGCAGCGGCGACATCTCCGCCGTCATGACCTTCATCATCGCGTTCATCGTGACCAGCAGCACGCCGCCGGCGGCCATCCAGCCCATGCCGCGCAGCGTGGCCGAGCGACGCGCCGCGGCCGCGCCGGCGGAGGGCGGCGCGGAAGCGACTTGGGGTCGGGCGGACATGGCCCGGTCGATGGTACGCCGGGGTCCGCCCCCCCGGGCCCGCCCGTTCCACGCGGCGGACGGCGGCGCGCCCGGGCACGCGGTCGGACGGGGGCGCGGCGCGCGCGCCGGGCAGCTAGCGGCGGGGCGTGGTCGCGACGACGTCGGACAGCTCGGATCCGTCGCCGGGTCGGGTCCCGCCGAGGGCGGCGACCACGTCGGTCCGGTCGACCGCCTCGAAGGCGTCCACGTGCCCGACATGCCCGACATGCCCGACGTGCTCGACATGCCCGACGTGCTCGTCTTGCCCGACGTGCCCGACCGCTTCGATCTCGCCGCCCCCCGCCGGGTCGCGTGCCACGTCCTCGAGCACCGCCATCGGGCACGGCGCGTGGATCGCCCAGCCCTGACCGTAGTCGACGCCGATCTCCCGCAGCAGGTCGCGGATGCCCTGCGTCTCGACGTATTCGGCCACGGTTCGCATGCCGAGCGAGCGGGCCACCTCGACCATCGAACGCACCATCGCGAGATCGCCTGCATCGGTCAACAGGTCGCGCACGAACGCGCCGTCGATCTTCAGCACGTCGGTGCGCAGGTTCTTCAGGTGCGCGTAGGACGCATACCCGCTGCCGAAGTCGTCGAGCGACACCCGGCAGCCGTGGCGGCGCACCTGCCGGATGAAGGCCTGCGCCGCGCCGTAGCACGCGATCGCGGAGGTCTCGGTCAGCTCGAAGGTCAGTCGCGCGGCCGCGTCGCCGAGGCGCTCGAGCCGCTCGTCCAGGAGCCGCCGGATCCCGGACCCGTCGAGCGAGCGCGGCGACACGTTGATCGCGAAGCCGCCGGCCGCGACGAAGGCCGCGGGGTTCGCCTCGATCCAGTCGAGCGTGCGCCGCATCACCCACAGGTCGAGCTCGTGCGAGCGCCCGAGCCGCTCGACCGCCTGCACGAACTCGGCCGGACTCTCGCTGCCGTCGATCGGCTCGATGCCGAGGAGGACCTCGTGATAGGAGCCGAGCGCCGGGTCGTCGCCGAGCGGCTCGATGCGCTGGCAGCGCAGGTAGAGCCCGCCATGCTCCAGCATCCGGTCCAGCCGTCCGGCCCAGTCGGCGAGCGACTCCTGGCTGCGCAGCGCGCGACCACCGTCGTCGTAGACCTGCATGCGGTTGCGGCCCAGCTCGGCCGCCGCCGCGCAGGCCGCCTCGGCACGCCCGACCGTCTCCTCGGCATCGTCCGCGCCGCGCGCGAAGCGCACGAGGCCGATGCTCACGCCGACCCGGTAGCGCTCCTCGCCGTGCTCGAACGGATGGTCGCGCAGCCGCTCGAGCAACCCCGACACCGCGTCCTCGCCGCGGTCGCCGGCGGACGCGGGCACCACGAACGCGAGCGTGTCGTCGCCGTGGCGCGCGAGCAGCGCGTCGGCCCCGAGCGCCTCGCGCGCGGCCCGCGCCAGGTCGCACGCGAGCGCATCGGCCGCATCGACCCCGCAGCGCGCGCCGATCGTCCGCAGCGAGTCGAACCGGGCGAGACCGACCCAGACCTCGCCGTCGCCGTCGCCGTCGCCGGGCAGGGTACCGAGGTCGGCCGGTGCCTCGCCGCCGAGCGCGCTCAGGAACGCGCGTCGCCCGGGCAGGCCGGTCACCGGATCGCACAGCGACCGGCGCCGCAGCGCACGCCAGCCCTCGTCCAGCAGCGCGAGTTCCGAGCGTTCGAGCAGCGGGTGGTCCTGGTCCGCGCAGGGCTTCATCCGGCCGGCCGCGACACGCGCGGCGAACGCGTCGAGCGCGAGCTCGTGGCGCTTGCCGGCCGACCGGCTGGCGAAGCCGCAGGCGCGCGGCGGCGTGCTGGTCCAGACGAGCTGGACGACGCGCGGGCCGCGCCCGTCGTCCATCTGCCACCAGTCGCCGATCCGCAGCCGGCGCGCGAAGGCGAGCGTCGCCTCGTCGGGTGGCCCGGCGGGCCGCTCCAACGCGGGCAGCGGCCCGGCCACCGCGGGCAGGACGCCGTCGTGCTCGAGCGCGTCGATCGCGGCGCCGAGCGCGGCGAGGCAGGCATCGACGCGCTCGGGTTCGGCGCCGAGCGCGCGCAGCGGCGGCTCGATCCAGGCGCGGACCAGTCGGCGCGCGTCGACGGGCGTCACCGCGGGATCGCCGCGCAGCGCCGCCGCCAGCCGCGCGAGCGTGCGTTCCCCGTCGAGCATGGCGCCGGCGCCGCGGATCTCGGAGAGCACGAGGTGCTGGGTCCAGCCCGCGTCGAGCAGCGCGTGCACCACGCCGGGCACGGGGCGGTCGCCGAACGTGGTGGCGAGCGCGTCGTCGACGCGGCGGCGCGCGGCGCGGACCGCCTCGCGCGCCTCGAAGGCCTGCTGCAGGCGATCGACGCGATGCCGCCGCGTCGCGCGCAGCGGACCGAGCAGCCGCTCGATCAAGCGGGCACTGCGCTCGAGGACTGCGGGATCGCCGTCGACCTCGGCGACCACGCGGTCCACCACGCGGTTCAGCAGGCGGTCGAGCTTCGGATCCTCGAATCCGCCGCGGTCGTCGGTGGCGATCGCGCACTGCTCGATCAGGTCGACCACCCGGCGCGCCGGATGCTCGGTGGACTCGAGGAAACGTTCGTCTCGCAGCGCGAGCCGCAGCAGCGGGGCCTCGAGCCGACGCAGCAGGCGCCGGATCGCCGAGTCGGCGGCGGGTTCGCCGATCGCCCGGCCGATCAGGCCGGTCGCGGACTCGATCCTGCGGCGCTGCGCCGGCGCGAGCGGCAGCGCGCCGAGCACGGGCGAGAGCCGGTCGCTGAGGCCCGGCGCCGCCGGGTCGCCGTCCTGCGCCGAGCCGCCCGCGGCCGCGAGCAGCCCGTCGAGCAGCTCCGGCAGCGCGGCCGGATCGGACAGCACGCGGCCGGGCGCCGGGACGTCGGTCGGTGCGATCGCGCCGCCGGTCGACGTCGCCTGCGGTACCTCGGTCGCCCGGCGCAGCCGGCCGATCAGGTCGTACAGGGTCCGCGACGCCACGGCGCCCGTCGTGGCGGTCGCCGCGAGCGGAACGAGCGGGCGGACAGGCGACGACGCGCCGGAAGCGGCCGGACGCGGCGACGCGCCGGTCGGCTCACGATCCGGCACCGGACCGGCCTGCGCCGGGTCGTGGACGCCCCGCACCCAGGCCCCGGGATCGGCCGCCGCGACCGCCGCAGCAGGCCGGCCGGATGCCGGTGCGCCGTCGTCGTCGGTCCGGACGGCGGTTGCGCCGGCGTCCTGCCCGTCGCGGACAAGCGGACGGGTTGGCGTCCCGAATGCGTCGGACTCGGCCGACGCGACGGCCACGGCCGGCGGCGGCGCCTCCGACCGTGGACGGACCGGCCGCCGCGCGACGCGACGCACGCCGCGCGGTGCCGCGAGCGGTGCGAGCGCGTCGTTCAGCGCCGCGTACAGTCCGGCGCACCGCGGCTGCAGCGCCGCACCGAAGCTCTCGTGCACGACCGTGCCGACCCGCGTCGGCAGCGCCAGCGGCGCGAGCGCCTGCTGGAACGCCCGCAGGATCGCCTCCGGCCCGAAGGGGTCGGACACGCGGTCGAGCGCCATCGCCCTCATCGCACCGTAGCGGGTGCGCAGCTCGGTCAGCACCTGGCTGTGCTCGACCTCGATCCGGTTGACGATCGCCGACAGGCAGAGCCATTCCTCGAACTGCTCGTCGTCCACGAGCGCCAGCTCGGGCAGCGCGTCGCCCGGCGGCGGGCGGTCGCGCCGCCGGTTCGGATGCCGCATCGACTCGCGCAGCGCGGCGTCGAAACGCGAGGTGGCCCCGGCCCGGTCGGCCGCGACCCGCTGCCACACGCCGTCGAACCGGCTGCGCTGCGTCGTGCCGGCGAGCGCGTCGGCCGCCGCATCGAGCGCTGCGGGCAGCGCGGCGAAGAACGCGGCGAGCACCTCGTTCAGCGAGGCCGCGAGCAGGCGCTGGCAGTGGCGCTGCATCGCCTGCCGCGCGGACGTTGACAGCGCGTGCGTCGAGCCGGCGACGGTCGCAGCCCCGCCGGCGACGGCGGCCGTGCGCAGCGCCTCGATCGCCTCGTCCGGCAGCGACGCGACCTGCAGGCCGAGCCCGGCGGCGTCGATGCGAGCGACCCGCGCCGACAGCATCGCGCCGCCGTCGAGCTCGACCTCGACCGCCGCGCCGCGGGCGAGCGCTGCCGCGGCGATCCGGTCGGTCGGCCCGAGCGGTACCAGCAGCAGGCCCGCCCGGCAGTAGTCGCGGACCTGCCCCTCCAGCGCGAGGCCGGGCGCGTGCAGACGCGCGGCGAGGCGGGTGGCCTGGCGGGAATAGCGACGTTGCTCGTGTCGGGGCATCGGTCGTCGGAGCGGACGGGCCTGGACGGGGCGCGCGGATGGAGTCCGGATCGTCGCGGCGGGCTGCGCGCACCATGATGTCGCGCCGCCGGCCGGTCGACGCGCCCCGCCGGGGGGCCTCGTGCCGTCGGGCTCGAGCGTCGTGCCGCCCGCCCGCGGCTGCGGCCGGGCGGCGGGCCCCGCGGGATGGGTCACAATGAACGGATGCGCCGGATCCGGATCGGACTCGTCGCGGCGGCGGCCCTCGCCGGCTGCGCGTCCCCGCCGCCGTCACCGCCCCCCGCGCGGCCGCTCGAGCGACCGGCGCCGGCGCTGACCGCGTCCCCGTCGGTCGCCCCCGCCTTCCCGGTGCCGGGCGCCTGCGAGCGGATGGTGTTCCTCGCCCGGCAGGAGTGGGCGCTGTTCGGGTCGCCGGAGGTGCTGCCGCCGGGCGGCACGCCGCCGGCCGCCGGCGCGCCCTCGGGCACCGCGGCCGCGGTCGGCGGCACCGACGGCCGCCTCGTCTTCCCCGACCCCGCATCGCCCACGCACGAGCTGCACGCGCCGATGCTGTCGCGCGTGCTCGTCTACTGGTACTCGGTCACCCGAGCGCCGATCGTCGGCCCCTCCGGCGAGCTGCGGCCCTGGTCGGCCGCGTTCGTGTCGTGGCTCGCGCGCGCCGCCGGGCTCGGCGGCGACGAGTTCCCGGCGACCGCGCTGCACTGGGACTACATCGAGCGCTTCCTGCGGCCGCGTCCGACCGATGCGTTCGAGACCCGCGACGCGGCGGGCACGCCGCCGCGCATCGGCGATCTGGTCTGCCAGGCGCGCGAGGGCACGGTGGAGCTCGCGCAGCGCACGGGCTTCGTGCCGCTCGCGGCGCTGCGCCGCGGCGCGTACCACTGCGACGTCGTCGTCGCGTCGCGCCCGGGCGAGCTGCAGACCATCGGCGGCAACGTGTCCGACGTGGTCGCGCTCGCGCGCGTGCCGATCGACACCGCGGGCCGGCTGCTGCCCGACCTCCGGCGGCCGTGGGCGGCCGTGGTCGCGCGCCGCGGCACGTCTCCCGTCAGTGCTTGTGCGTCCCTGCCCCCGATCCCTGAGCGAGCGGCCGGACCGGCGCCCTGACCTCGACCGACTGGCGCTGCCGGTCGGCCGTCTCGATCACCAGCGTCAGCGGCACGGTGTCGCCGGCGGCCAGCGTCTGCTTCAGGCCCATCAGCATCACGTGATAGCCGCCGGGCTCGAGCTTCACCGCCCGGCCCGCGGGCAGCTCCAGCGACGGGATCGCCCGCATCTTCATCACGTCGCCCTCGCGCTTCATCTCGTGGACCTCGACCACCGAGGCGACGGGCGAGCGCGCCTCGACGAGCCGCGCGCCCTGCGGCGCGGTGAGGGTCATGAAGGCGCCGGAGGCCTGCTGCTGGGGCACGGTGGCGCGGACCCAGGGGTCGGCGACGGTGACCTGCGCGGCGGCGAGGACGGGGGCGGCAGCCAGCACGGCGGCCGCGGCAAGGCGGAGACGGAACGGGAACATCGGAGTCGGTCCTGTGTCGGCGCCGCGCGGTCATCGGACGGCGCACGGCGGATCGATGGGGCGCGCGGGCCCGGCGGGCCGCGCGTTGCGTCGAGGGCGTCAGCCGACGGCGGGGGGCGGCCCACGCGGCGGTGCGGCGAGCGCGACGCGGCCGATGCGACGCTCGGCGAGCGCGCGCACGGCGGGCTCGTCGGCGCCGGCCGCGACCATCGACCCGGCGGCCTGCGACGGCGGCGCGGCGTGGCTGCCGCCGTGGGCGGCACACAGCGCGCAGGCCGGCTCGTCGCCGCTGCCGTGGTGGCCGACGGGCGCGTCGACGCGCCCCGCGGAGGAGGCGTCGGCCACGCAGAGATCGTGCGCGTCGGCTCTCGCCTGCGCGAGCACGCGCGAGACGCTCGGCGCGAGGCCCGACAGCAGCAGGCAGAGCGCGACGAGCGCGGCGACGGCGAAGGGGCGGCGGGACGGCACGGAGGACGGCGACAGGCCGGTCGAGGACGGGCCGGTCCAGTCTAGCACCGGCCCCCCGGTCCGCCGCGATGCCCTCGGGCGACGGGCGGCCGGGCCGGCCTCGGTTCGGCGGCGCCCCCGCCTCGGCGCGCGGCGCATCCACCTGCGCCCGGCGGATCCGGAACCCCGCCCCCCGGGCGGGCAGGGCCTGGGCTATCGTCGCGGCTCCGCCCCTCCGACGCCGCCCGTGCCGCCCACCCCGCCGATCCGCCGCGACGACGCCCTGCACGCCACGCTCGCCGAGCGACTCGCGCGCTGGCCGGTCCGCACGATCGACGATCCGGCGCTGCGCCGCGCGGCGATCGCGGTGACGATCGTCGACGCCGGCCACGGCGCCGGGCTGTCCGGCCTGCCGAGCCACGCCGACTGGAGCGAGGAGGCCGCGCTGCTGATGACCCGCCGTCCCGCCCACATGAACCGCCACGCGAGCCAGTGGGCGCTGCCCGGCGGCCGGACGGACCCCGGCGAGACGCCCGAGGCGGCAGCGCTGCGCGAACTGCACGAGGAGGTGGGCCTTGCGGTGGCGACCGACGTGGTGCTCGGGCGCCTGGACGACTACGCGACGCGCAGCGGCTTCGTGATCACGCCGGTCGTCGTCTGGGCCGGTCCGGCGCGCGTGCTGCGGCCGGACCCGGGCGAGGTCGCGTCGGCGCACCGCGTGCCGCTCGCGGAGTGGCTGCGCGACGACGCGCCGATCCTCGATCCGCCGCACGAGCCGGGCGGCGCGCCCGTGCTCCGGATGCCGCTCGGCGACGATTGGGTGGCCGCGCCCACCGCGGCGGTGATCTACCAGCTGCGCGAGGTGCTGCTGCTCGACCGGCCGACGCGGGTCGCGCACTTCGACCAGCCCCGATTCACCTGGCGCTGAGGACCGACGACGTGAGGACGATCCTGCTCACCGGCTTCGAGCCCTTCGGCGGCGAGTCCGTGAACCCGAGCTGGCTGATCGCCTCCGCCCTGGACGGCGAGACGATCGGCGGCGCCCGCGTGCACGCGCAGCGCCTGCCGACGGCCTTCCGCGCCTCGCTGCGCGTGCTGCGCGCGGCGCTGCGGCGGCACCGGCCGGTGCTCGTCGTGGCGCTCGGCCAGGCCGGCGGCCGCGCCGAACTGTCGATCGAGCGCGTGGCGATCAACGTCGACGACGCCCGGATCCCCGACAACGCGGGCGCGCGCCCGATCGACGTGCCGGTGGTCCGCGGCGGCCCGGCCGCCCACTTCAGCACGCTGCCGATCAAGGCGATCGTCGCAGCGCTGCGGGCGCGCGGCGTGCCCGCGGCGGTCTCTCAGACCGCGGGCACCTTCGTCTGCAACCACGTGTTCTACGGGCTGCAGCACGCGCTCGCGGGCACGCGGGTGCGCGGCGGCTTCGTCCACGTGCCCTACCTGCCCGAGCAGGCGGCCGCATGGCCGGGCGAGCCCTCGCTGCCGCTCGCGACGATGGTCGACGGCGTGCGCGAGGCGCTGCGCGTCGCGCTCGCGCACCGCGGGCCGGACCTGCGCGAGGACGGCGGCGCAGTGAGCTGACCGACCGCGGACGCGTCAGCCGGCGCGCCGCCCGGCGTCGAACACCGCGTGCTCGCCGAGCCCCGCCTCGACCTCGCCGCGAAGCATGCGCGCGTAGTGGTCCCGCAGGGTCTGCGTGCCCGTCTCGGGCGTGGCGGCGGCGTCGTAGCGGCCGGTGTCGGGATCGAGCACCAGCATCGACTCGGTCGCGTAGTAGCGGCCGATCCGCGCGAGCTCGGCCTTGCGCGCGAGCGCGGGCACGATGCGGCCGCCGACCGACAGCACGGCCACGATCGCGTCGAGCAGGCCGACCGGCACACGCCTGAAGCGCGGTTCGGTGCCCAGCAGGCCGAACAGCATCTCGCCCTGCTCGCGCGGCGTGATGGCCGGCCCCGGGCCACCGATCGGCAGCACCCGCCGCCAGCGGGCCGGATCGTCGACGCAGTCGGCGAGGAAGGCGCCGAGGTCGTCGTCCGAGATCGGCTTGCACGCGGTGAGCGTGCCGTCGCCGAAGACGAGGAACGGCCGGCCGCGGCGGACCCGCTCGATCTGCCCGGACAGCGACTTGAAGAACGCGGTGGGTCGCACGATCGACCAGTCGAGCGGCGCGTCGCGCAGCTCGCGCTCGAACGCGAGCTTGGCCTGCTGGAACGCCAGCAGCGGCTTCTGCACGCAGATCGCCGACAGCAGCACGAAGCGCGTGGCGCCCGCGCACTGCGCGGCCGCGAGCAGCGCCGAGTGCGCGCGATGGTCGATCGCCCGGGCGTCGGCCGGCTCCCCGGTGCGCGAGGCGAGGCACGACACCACCGCGTCGAAGCGTTCGCCACGGAAGCCGTCGCGCTCGATGGACGCGGCGTCGGTGACGTCGCCCGCGCGCACGTCGGCCCCCTCGAGGCCGGCCGGGCGCGGCCCGCCGTCGGGCCGGGCCCGCACCAGCGCGGTCACCGCGTGGCCGCGGGCGAGCAGCGCGCGTACCGTCGCGCGGCCGATGGTGCCGGTGGCACCGGCGACGAAGACCCGGCAGGGCCGGCGCTCGGAGTCCATGCGCGCCCTCCCCGGCCGCGTTGCGAGTCGACCGCCTCAGGGTACCTCAGCCGGCGCCCGAGCCGGCTCGCGTCAGCGCTTGAACGGGCTCGAGAACTTCGGATCCGAGACGAATGCGGTATCGGTCAGCGTGCCGAGGAAGGCGACCAGTGCGGCCTTGTCGGACGCCGACAGGTTCAGGCGCCGCGGCGGGCCGCTGCCACCCGCGCCGCGCAGCCGCGGGTCGAGCGCCGGACCGTCCCGCACGCCCGAGTCGTAATGGTCGATCACCTGGGCGAGTGTGGCGAAGCGACCATCGTGCATGAAGGCCTGCGACAGCGCGACGTTCTTCAGCGACGGCGACTTGAAGACCCGCGACTCGCCGGCATCCAGACCGTTGCCGAGCGCGTTGGCCGCGAGCGCGAAGGAGGGCGGCACGTGGCAGCCGGCGCAGCCCAGGCCGCCCTGCTGGGGCGGCAGCAGGAACAGCTGCCGGCCGCGTTCCTGCGCGGCGGAGAAGCCGACGATCGGCGTACCGAGGCCGCGGTCCGGCAGCGCCGGATCGAAGCCGAGCGCGTAGCCCGCGTCCCAGGCGCTGCCGGTCGAGACCATGGAGCGCACGAAGTGCGCGAGCGCGCGCTGGATCCGCGCCTCGGTCATCGTCGCGTCGCCGAACGCGTACTCGAAGAGCTCCGGGTAGTACGGCAGCGCCGCCATCTTCGCCAGCACCGCGGGCATCCCGCCGCGCGTCGCGTCGAAGCCCATCTCCGCCGGATGCTGGATCGGCTGCGTCGACTGTGCCTCGAGGCTGGCCGCGCGCTTGTCCCAGAACATGGTGCCCGGCGTGAAGTAGCGCAGGTTGCCGAGCCGCATCGCGTGGGCCGTCGTGAGGCCGCCGCCGAAGCCCGTGCTGAAGCGCGCCGGATCGTCGAAGCCGTCGGCCTGCCGGTGGCACGACGCGCAGGACACCGAATCATCGACGCTCAGCCGCCGGTCGTTGAACAGCACGCGGCCGAGCGTGGCGACGCGGTCGGAGACCGGGTCGTTGCCCGGCGTGTTGTCGAGCGCACGGACGGCCGCGCCGAGGTAGTACGCGGGCAGCACGGGCGCCGCGTAGTTCGCCGGCACGGCGAGGTCGAGGTCGACCCACTGGGCCGCGGCGGCCGACAGCGTCTTCGTGCCGGTCGTGGCCGTCGTGCCGGTCGTGGCCGTCGTGCCGGTCGTGGCTGTCGTGCCGGTCGTGGCCGTCGAGGCAGGCGTGCCGCCGGGGTCGGTCGTCGGCGAGGACGAGGGCGCGCCGGCGGCGGGGAGCGGGTCGGACGACCCGCCGGCGCAGCCGGCGATCGCGAGGACGAGCGCGCAGGCCGCGCCGGTGCGCGCGGCGAGGTGCCGCGAAAGGGTCCGTACGCGGGCGGGCATGGGAGGTCTCGGCGCTCGGGGGGAGGAACCGCCCGGACGGCGGCTTCCCACGCTAGCGCTCCGGTCGGCGGCGCGCGCGGCACGCCCGGTGCGGCCGGTCGCGGGCGGCCGACGGCCGGCGCAGCCGCGCACCCGTGGTACCGTGCCGGCCGTGCGAACCCTTCTCGAAACGAACGACCGCCCGCTGCGCGCGCTGGCGGTGGCGGTGCAGCTGCCCGCGACGAGCGACCGCGAGCTCGAGGTCTCCATCGGCGAGTTGCGCGAGCTTGCCAAGACGCTCGGCTTCCGCGTGGTGGGGACCCTGGTGCAGAAGCGCGCCGGCTTCGACCCGACCGGATACTTCGGCGTCGGCAAGCGCCGCGAGCTGCGGCGCATCGTCGAGCACGGCTTCTACGGCGGACCCGCCGACGACGTGTCGGACGAGGACGACGACGGGGATGACGAGCGCACCGGCTCGCCACGCGGCGCCGAGCGCGCGAAGCAGGCCCAGCGCTCCGAGGCCGACCCCGGCACCCGGCACGTCGACGTGATCCTCGTCGACCACGAGATCTCGCCCTCGCAGGCGCGCAACCTCGAGATCGACGCCGGCGTCGAGGTGATGGACCGCACGATGGTGATCCTCGAGATCTTCCACCGCCACGCGAGCTCGAACGCGGCGCGCGCGCAGGTGGAGATCGCGCGGCTGCGCTACCTCGCGCCGCGGCTGCGCGAGGCGGCCAAGCTCGCGGGCCCGAAGGGCCGGCAGCGCGCCGGCACCGGCGGGCGCGGTGCCGGCGAGACCCAGATGGCGCTGGACCGCCAGAAGATCCGCGACCGCATCGTCGAGCTGCAGGCCGACATCGACCGGATGGAGGCCGAGCGGCGCACGCAGCGCGCACGCCGCCAGTCGGGCGTGGGCATCGCGCGGGTCGCGCTGGTGGGCTACACCAACGCCGGCAAGTCGACGCTGATGCACGCGCTGACCGACAGCGACGTGCTGGTCGCCAACAAGCTCTTCGCGACGCTCGACACCACGGTGCGCACGCTGCACCCGCCCACCGTGCCGCGCGTGCTGGTCAGCGACACCGTGGGCTTCATCAAGAACCTGCCGCACGACCTGGTCGCATCGTTCAAGTCGACGCTCGAGGAGGCGGCCGAGGCCGCTCTGCTGCTGCACGTGATCGACGCGAGCGATCCCGGATGGGAGCGCCAGCTGAAGGTCACCGACGAGGTGCTCGCCGAGATCGGCGCGCAGGACGTGCCGCGGATCCGCGTGTTCAACAAGGTCGACGCGGTGGGCGACGGCGACGCGCAGGCCGCGCGCGCCGGCGTGCTGCGGCTGCTCCACCCCGACTGCGTGGTGATGAGCGCGAAGCGCGCCGAGGACGTCGCACGGCTGCACGCGACGATCCAGGGCTTCTTCTCGAAGGGCCTCGTCGAGGCCGAGCTCTTCCTGCCGTGGGCGGACCAGAAGCTGCGCGGCGAGGTCTTCGCCAGCTGCGAGGTGCTCGCCGAGGAGGCCGACGCCGAGGGCGCACGCCTGCACGTGCGCGGCGAGGCGGCGGCGATCGAGAGCCTGAAGCGGCGGCTGGGCGGCACGGCGGGAACGACCTGACCCGGCGCCCGCGCGGGGCGCTGCCAGTACGGCCCAGTCGGGCTTCGGTCCGTCGCCGGCCCGGCTCGCGCTACGCTGTCGACCGCGCAGGTGCCCGGTGTCTCCGATCCGACGTGCGCAGCCGAGGTGCCCCCCGATGCCCGACGTCCACAAGCTCATCCTCGCGACCGAGAAGTCGATCCTGATCCTGATCGCGGGCTTCACCGTGTTCGCGGTCGGCCAGGAGATGCTGCACATGGTCCGGAGCGACGGCGTGAAGCTCACCGACCTGCTGCTGCTGTTCATCTACGCCGAGGTGCTCGGCATGGTCGCCGCCTTCTACCGCAGCCGCGAGATCCCGATCTCGATCGCGATCTTCATCGCCATCACCGCGCTGTGCCGGCTGATCATCCTGCAGGGCAAGGGGATCAGCACGGTCGACCTCGTCTACGAGAGCGGCGCGGTGCTGCTGCTGGCGGCGTCGGCGGTCGCCATCCAGTGGCGCTCGAACCTGGCGGTGCGCGCCGGCCGACGCGACGACGAGGGCTGACGACACGGCGTCACCGTGCCGCGACGGACCGCGGCACGGCGGCACCGTGCCGCCTCCTCGGCGGCGGACGGGCGCGACGGCGCCGCGCCCCTCAGGGCCGACGCGCCGCGCGGACCCGCCAGAGCCCGTGCAACCCGCTGACCAGCTGCAGCGGCCACAGGAACGTGCAGACGGTCACCCAGAATGCGCGACCCTTCAGCCCGTCGGTGAGGTCCGGCCGGCTCGGATCGGGCGGCCCTTCTCCGAACAGGTGGCGATGTCGATAGGTCAGCAGGCCGAAGACGAAGCCGGCCCCGAGGAAGAGGGTGATGGCGAGAGGCTGCACGGCGACCGTCCATGCGAAATGACACACGACTCTGTCACGTATCCTGGACATGCAACGGCGATGACCCTGCCGCGGGCGCGGGTGGATGTACCGGCGCCGCCCGCGTCGACGGGGGATCACGGGCGGGGAGACGCCCCCGCGAGCCGCGCGGCGAGATAGCCGAGCAGTTCGTCCAGCGTGTGCAGCCGCGCGTAGTCGGCCTCCGGCACGTTCACGCCGAGCCGGGCGTCGAGCGCGATCAGCACGTTCAGCCAGTCCATCGAATCGAGGTCGACCTGGTGACGCAGCGGCCGGCCCCCGTCGATCGACGCGGGCTCGATCTCGGGCGCCACCGACTGCAGCACGTCGAGCACGGTCGCGCGGAGGGTCTCGCGGTCCATCGGGGCGTCCTCCTCAGGGTGTCGGGTCGATCGCGCCGGGGCGCTGCAGGCGTTCGCGCAGTTCGGCGAGGAACTGCGCGCCGCGATGGCCGTCGGACACGCGATGATCGGCCGCGAGGGTCGCGGTCACCACCGGCAGCGCCCGGATCCAGCCGTCCTGCGCCCACGCACGCTCGGCGATGCGGCCGAAGCCGACGATCGCGACCTGCGGCGGATAGATCACCGCGTGCACGGACTCGACGCCCTGGTCGCCGAGCTGCGTCACGGTGATCGTCGGGTCGGACATCTCCGAGCTGCGCAGGCTGCCGGCCCTCGCGCGGCGGACCAGGTCCGACAGGTCGCGCATCAGCGGAGCGAGGGCCTTGTCCTGCACGTCGTGGATCGCGGGCGCGACCAGCCCGCCGCCGCGCATCGCGATCGCGACCCCGGCGTGAACCGCCGGGCTCGGCCGGAACCCGCCTGCCTGCATCGTCCCGTTGAGCTCGGGGACGCGGGCGAGCGCGTGCGCGACGGCCTTGAGCAGCAGCGCGGCGGGCAGCACGCGGTCAGCGACCGGCAGCGATGCGTTGCGCTCGCGCAGCCAGTCGAGGGCGAGCTGCATCGGGATCGGTTCGGACAGGTAGTAGTGGGGGATCTCGCGCTTGGAGCGACTCATCGCCGCGGCGATCGCGGCGCGCATCGCGGCCTGCCGGTCGGTCGCCACGGGCGCCGACACCGGCACGGCGGTCGTGTCCGCCGCTGTGCCGTGCGCGGCGACCCGCGCAGCCGCGGCACGCTCCACGTCCGCGACGACCACCGAGCCGTGCGGCCCGCTGCCCGTCAGGCCTCCGACGTCCACCTCGAGCTCGTGCGCGCGCTTGCGCGCAGCAGGCGACACCGGATGCCGCGACGCCTCGATCAGCGTGCGGGCGTCGGGCAGGCGACTCGGGATCGGCGCGGGGCGCTCGGGCGGCGCCGTCGGGACGGGCGCCACCGAGGGCGCGGCGGCTGCCACGACGGGTGCGACGGGTGCGACGGGTGCGACGGGTGCGACGGGTGCGACCGGTGCGACGGGTGCGACGACCGAGACGGGCGCCTCGGACGTCCGAGTCCCCGGCGCGCGCAGTGTCATCATCACCGTTCCCACCGGCACCTTCGTCCCCGGCTCGATCGCAAGCGTCTCGACGATGGCGTCCTGCCAGATCTCGACATCCACCGCGGCCTTCGAGGTGTCGACGACCGCGACGACCTGACCGCGCCGCACCGTGTCGCCGGGCTTCACCCGCCACTCGAGCAGCGTGCCCTCGTCCATGTCGGCACCCAGCGAGGGCAACTCGAACGTGAGGCCCGGCACCGGTTCCGCCCTCACCACGGCGCGCCGAGCAGCGCGCGCGCCGCGGCCACGATCTTCTCGGGCTGCGGCAGCGCCGCCTCCTCCATGTGGCGCGCGTACGGGATCGGCACCTCCTCGGCGCACACCCGCGCCGGCGGGGCATCGAGGTCGTAGAACGCCCGCTCGGCGATCCGCGCGACCAGCTCGGCGGCGAACCCGCCCGAGCGCCAGTTCTCGTCGACGACGACCACCCGGCGCGTCTTGCGCACCGAGGCCAGCACGGTCGCGTCGTCGATCGGACGCAGCACGCGCAGGTCGACCACCTCGGCGTCCACCCCGGCCTCGGCGAGCGAGCGGGCGGCGGCCATCGCCTTGGGCAGGCACCCGCCGTAGGTGACGATCGTCACCTGCGTGCCGGCCCGCCGCACGCGCGCGCTGCGCAGGTCGACCTCGCAGCGCTCGGGCACCTCCTCCTCGAGGTTGTACAGCTGCGCATGCTCGAAGACGATCACCGGGTCGGGATCCGCGAGCGCCGGCGCGAGCATGCCGCGGGCGTCCTCCACCGTGCCGGGCGCGATCACCCGCAGGCCGGGCACGTGCGCGAACCAGCCCTCGAAGCTGTGCGAATGCTGCGCGGCGACCTGCCGCCCCGCCCCGCTCGCCATCCGCACCACGAGGGGCACCGAGAACTGACCGCCCGACATGTGCCGGTAGAGCGCCGCGGAGTTGACCAGCGCATCGAGCGCAAGCAGCGCGAAGTTGACCGTCATCACCTCGACGATCGGTCGCATCCCGCCGAGCGCCGCACCGACGCCCGCGCCGACGAAACCCAGCTCCGACAGCGGCGTGTCGCGCACGCGCTCCGCGCCGAACGCCTCGAGCAGTCCCTTCGACACCGCGTAGGTGCCGCCGTATGCGCCCACGTCCTCGCCCATCAGGAAGACGCGCGGGTCGGCGAGCATCGCCTCGCGGTGCGCCTCGCGCAGCGCGTCCCGATAGGTCATGCGGCGCATCGCGCTCATCGGCCGGCTCCGTCCGCGGGCTCGGTGTGCAGGTCGCGGGCGAGCTCCTCGACCGCCTCCCAGGTGCCGGCCTCGGCGAACGCGACCGCGTCGTCGACCTCGGCCTGGGCCGCGGCGTCGAGCGCGAGGAAGTCGTCCTCGGTGAGCATCCCCTGCGCCTTCAGCCGAGCGGTGAAGGTGTGGATGGGACCGCGCGTCTTCCACTGCTCGACCTCGGCCTTGTGCCGGTAGAGCTCGGCGTCGAACATCGAGTGGGCGCGGAACCGGTAGGTCCTGAACTCCACGAACATCGGTCCGGCCCCGTCGCGCACCAGACCCGCGGCCGACGCCACGGCCTCGTGCACGGCCACCACGTCCATGCCGTCGACGCGCACCGCAGGCATGCCGTACGACGAGGCCTTCACGCACAGGTCCGTCTGCGCCTGGTAGCGCTCGATCGCGGTGCCCATCGCATAGAGATTGTTCTCGCAGCAGAACAGCACCGGCAGCTTCCACAGCGCAGCCAGGTTCATCGACTCGTGGAACGCACCCTCGGCCACCGCGCCGTCGCCGAAGAAGCACGCGGTGAGGGCATGGCGCCGGAGCATCGCGTCGGCGAGCGCGAGGCCGACGGCGATCGGCAGGCCGCCGCCCACGATCGCGTTGCCGCCGTACAGGCGGGTGGCCGCGTCGAACAGGTGCATCGAGCCGCCGCGGCCGCGCGCGCAGCCCTCGCGCTTGCCGTACATCTCGGCCATGATCGAGCGCATCGACAGCCCGCGGACCAGCGCGTGTCCGTGCTCGCGGTAGGTGGCCACCAGGTTGTCCTCGGCGCGCAGGGCGTTCAGCGCGCCCGCGGCCACCGCCTCCTCGCCGATGTAGAGGTGGAGGAAGCCCCGGATCCGCTGCCGGCCGTACAGCTCCGCGCAGCGCTCCTCCATCCGGCGGATTCGGAGCATGTCGGCGAGCACCCGGGTCGCGAGCGGCCGGTCCCACGGCACCGGGCCGGCGGGCGGCGGCGGGACCGCGTCGGTCATCGCGCGACTCCGGATCGGGCGCTCCGCGGCATGCGGTCGCACGCGACAGGGCGTCTCATGCGCCGGCCTCCAGGGTCGAGGTGTCGCCCTCGGGCAGGCCGAGCTCGCGGGCCTTCAGCAGCCGTCGCATGATCTTGCCGCTGCGCGTGCGCGGCAGCGCCGGCAGGAACGCGATCTCCTTCGGAGCGACCGCCGGGCCGAGCCGCGTCCTCGCATGCCCGAGCAGCGCACGCCGCAGCGGCTCGCCGGCCTCGAAGCCGCCCTTGAGCGACACGAAGGCCTTCACCACCTCGCCCATCACGGGGTCGGGCTTGCCGATCACGCCCGCCTCGGCGACCGCCGGGTGCTCCATGAGCACGCTCTCGACCTCGAAGGGACCGATCAGGTGTCCGGCGGACTTGATCACGTCGTCGGCGCGGCCGACGAACCAGTAGCAGCCGTCGGCGTCGCGCTTCGCCAGGTCGCCCGACAGGTACCAGCCGTCGGCGAAGCACTTGCGGTAGCGCGCGTCGTTGTTCAGGTAACCGCGGAACATCGCCGGCCAGCCCGGACGCAGCGCGAGCTCGCCCTCCGCGCCGGGCGTCTCGAGCGGCCGCACGCGCGGGGGCTCGCCCTCGGCCTCGAGGTGCTCGACGATCGCGGCCTCGACGCCCGGCAGGGGCCGGCCCATCGACCCCGGCTTGACGTCGAACGCGGGGGTGTTGGCGATCATGATCCCGCCGGTCTCCGTCTGCCACCAGTTGTCGTGGATCGGCAGCCCGAGCACCTCCCTGCCCCACCACACCGCCTCCGGGTTCAGCGGCTCGCCGACGCTCGCGACGAATCGCAGGTCCGGATAGGCGTGCGCGCGGGCCAGCTCCGGGCCGGCCTTCATCAGCATCCGGATCGCGGTGGGCGCGGTGTACCAGACGCTGATGCGCTCGTCGGCGAGCAGGCCCCACCAGCGTTCGGCGTCGAACTCCTCGCGGTCGACCAGCGAGGTCACGCCGTGCAGCAGCGGCGCGATGATCCCGTAGGAGGTGCCGGTCACCCAGCCGGGGTCGGCGGTGCACCAGTAGCGGTCCTCGGGATGCAGGTCGAGCGCGTACAGGCCGGTCGCATGGTGCATGACCACCGCGCCGTGCACGTGGACCGCCCCCTTCGGGGTACCGGTGGTGCCGCTGGTGAAGTGCAGCAGCGACGGATCCTCGGGCCCGGTCGCCACCGTCTCGAAGCGCTCGGAGGCCGCCGCCATCAGCGCGGCGAGATCGTGCGTGCCCGGATCGGACGCGTCGACCGGACCGCCGTCGTCGGACACCAGCAGCACGTGCGCGAGGGTGGGCATCCGCGCGCGGGCGTCGCGCACCTTGCGGCGATAGAGCGCCTCGGTGGTCACCAGCACCCGGCCCTCGCCGATCGCCACCCGGGCCGCGATGGGTTCCGGACCGAACGCCGAGAACAGCGGCGTGACCACCGTCCCGTTGCGCAGCGCGCCGAGCACCGACACGTAGAGCTCGGGGATCCGTCCGGCGAGCACGAACAGCCGGTCGCCCCGGCCGATGCCGAGCGACGCGAGCACGTTCGCGAAGCGCGCGGTCAGCGCGTCGAGTGCGCCATAGCTGAGATCGCGGTCCGGCGCGCCGCGCGCCACGAAGCGCAGCGCCGTGTGCTCGCGCAGCGGGCCGGCGGCGTGCCGGCCCACGCACTCGTGGGCGATGTTCAGCCCGCCGCCCGGCAGTCCGGCGAGCGCTCGGCGCGAATCGCCCCAGGGATCGGCGATCGGACGCCCGGGCTCCAGGTGCGGCGGCACGCGCAGGTCGGCGCCCCTCTTGCGGATCACCAGCGGTCGCTCCATCACGGCCCCTCCTCGTCGCCGACTCTAGGCCGACCCGCGCGGCCCGCGCTTGAGCGAGGTCAAACCGGCGCGATCCCGGAGGCGGGTGTGAACGGGGCGAACGTGGTGATCGCCGACGTGGCGGCCACCAACGGCGTCATCCATGCGATCGACTCGGTGATCCTGCCGAAGTGATCGCGGACGCGCGGGGAGGCGCCCCGGCCCCCTCGCGCCGAATGCCTACACGGACGGTTGACCCACATCAACCGATCGCCGGGACCGGCCCTTAGCCTCGTACGCAGGTCCGGAGCGATCTGCGGAACGTCTGCCGCACGGCGCGTCGGGCCCCATCCACCGAGAGGGGTACGGCGATGAAGGCTTCGTATCGGCTGCTTGCGACGGCACTGGCCGTCGCGTTCCTGGGCGGCACGGCACTCGCGCAGTCGCGTGCGCCTCAGCCGCGCGATCTCGGCAGGAGCGAGTTCGAGTCGAACTGCGCGAGCTGCCACGGCGTGCAGGGCAAGGGGGACGGCGTGCTGCGTCCCTGGCTCACGCGCAGTGCGCCCGACCTGACCGCGCTCGCACGCAACAACGGCGGGGTGTTGCCGGTCGCGCGGATCTACGCGGTGATCGAGGGCACGGAGCAGCCCTCCCCGCACGGCACGCGGGACATGCCGGCCTGGGGATTCGAGTACCGCACGCGCGCCGCCGAGCACTACGGCGAGGCCCCGTACGACCCCGAGGCCTACGTCCGCGCGCGGGTGCTGGCGCTGATCGACTACCTGGCTCGGTTGCAGGCGCGCTGATGCGCGGCGCCGCGCCGCCTTGATGGGGATCAAGGGCGAACGTCCGAGATCGATCTACCGTGATCAGCGCCTCGGTCGCCGGGGGCCATGCGGGATCCCGACGCCCTCGGCACCGACGCGCCGCGCCGACCTGCGGGACGGCCTGCGCACCACGGGACCCTGGCCGGCATCCCCCGCCACGATCGATCGTTTCGGAAAGAAGATGGACACATCGCCCACGTACGACGCCATCGTCATCGGCTCCGGCATCGGCGGCCTGACCGCCGCCGGCCTGCTGTCCGCGGTGGCGGGCCGCAAGGTGCTCGTGCTCGAGCGGCACACCGAGCCCGGGGGCCTGACCCACGTGTTCCGGCGCGATGGCGCCGCCTGGGACGTGGGCGTGCACTACGTCGGCGAGCTCGAGCCGGGCTCGCCGGGCCGGGCCTACTTCGACTTCCTCTCCGGCGGCCGGCTGCACTGGAACCGGATGACCGACGCGTTCGAGCGCTTCGTCCTCCCGGACCTCGACTTCAGCGTGCCATCCGACCCGGTGGCCTACGAGCGCGCGCTGGTCGACGCATTCCCCGAGGAGGCCGCGGCGATCCGGCGCTACTTCGCCGACGTGCGGCGCGCAGCGAAGTGGGCGATGCTCGGCTTCGTGCGCGCCATGGTGCCCCGGCCGGTCGAGCCGCTGCTGCGTGTCGTCCAGCGGCTGACGAGCGGGCTGGGCACGCGGACGACGGCCGACTACCTCCAGGCCCGGTTCCGCTCGCCGCGGCTGCGCGCCCTGCTCGCGAGCCAGTGGGGCGACTACGGCCTGCCGCCGTCGCGCAGCGCGTTCGCGATCCATGCGCAGATCGTCCGGCACTACCTGCACGGCGCGTGGTTCCCGGAGGGCGGCGCCGGCCGGATCGCCCGCAGCTTCGAGCCCGGCATCGAGCGCACCGGCGGCGCGATCCGCGTCGCGCAGGAGGTGACGCGGATCCTCGTCGAGGGCGGCCGCGCGGTCGGCGTCGAGGTCGTCGACCGGCGGGGGGCGATCCCCTGCACGCGGACCTACCGGGCGCCGGTCGTGATCTCGAACGCCGGCGTGCCGATCACCTTCGAGCGCCTGCTGCCCACCGACGGCGAGATCGGCGCGCGCACCGCGCCGCTGCGCGCGCTCGCGAAGCGACTCGCCGCCTCGGGCCTGTCGGCGGTCACGCTCTACCTGCGGCTCAAGGCCGACGCCGGATCGATCGGCGTGAAGGGCGAGAACGTGTGGATCAGCACGACCCTCGAGCACGACGACGTCGCCGCGCAGACCCGCGGCGTGCTCGACGGCGAGCCCCGGGCGGTGTTCGTGTCGTTCCCGTCGATCAAGGCCGGCGACGCGCGGTTCCACACCGCGGAGATCATCGCCTTCGTCGACGACGCGCCCTTCGCGGCCTGGACCGACCGTCCGCACGGCAACCGCGGCGCCGACTACTCGGCGCTGAAGCGGCGGATCGGCGACGGCATGCTGCGCCTGGCCGACCGACACCTCCCCGGGCTCGCCGACCTGGTCGCGTACGCCGAGCTCGCCACGCCGGCGACGATCGAGCACTACACCGGGCACCCGGGCGGCCGCTTCTACGGGCTGCCCGCCACGCCGGAACGCTACCGGTCGACGCTGCTCGGCCCGGGCACGCCGATCGAGGGCCTGTTCCTGTCCGGCTCCGATGCCGGCTGTCTCGGCATCTACGGCGCGATGATGGGCGGCGTCGGCGCCGCCTGCCAGGTGCTCGGCGCGAAGGGCATGCCGATGATCCGGGCCGCGCTGAAGGCCGGTCCGCCGCCGGCGTCCGAGGCGCGCCTGCCCGAGGGCAAGCGGTACGTCACGCTGCGCGCGAAGCGCGCGCTGACGCCCGACATCTGGCACCTCGAGTTCGAGGCCGACGGCGAGGTGGGCGGCTTCTCGCCCGGCCAGTTCGCGCGGCTGCGCATCGGCGACGGCGAGTGGCGCGACTACTCGATCGCGGGGCTCGACGGGCGCCGGCTGCGGTTCCTGATCGCCACGCGGACCGGCGGCCACGGATCGCAGTACGTCCGTGCGCTGGGCATCGGGGACACGACCGAGATCGAGCTGCCGCTCGGCCGCTACACGCTCGAGCCCGGCGAGCGCCGGAAGGTCTTCGTCGCGACCGGCACGGGGCTCGCGCCGTTCCTGCCGATGTTCGAGTCCCTCGCGCGCTCGGGCTCGCTGCCGTCGGCGACGCTGGTGTTCGGCTGCCGGACGCTCGCCGAGGACATCACCCGCGCCTGCGGCACCTTGCCGCCGGAAGTGATCCGCTGCACCAGCCGCGAGGCCGCGCCCGAGGGCGGCGTCAGCGGCCGCGTGACCGACGCGCTCGCTCGGCTGGCCTTCGAGCCCGAGCGCACCGAGTTCTACCTCTGCGGCTCGTCGGCCATGGTCGCGGACTGCCGCACGCTGCTCGAGGCGCGAGGGGCACGGCACCTGCTGGTGGAGGGCTTCTGACCGGAGCGCCACGGGCGGAGGACGCGCGCGAGGCGCCCGTCATGCCTTGAGCCGGTACCCCGTCCTGAAGATCCAGGTCACCACGCCCAGCGCGGCCACGAGGAACAGCGCGGTCACGCCGAGGCTCGTCGCGAGGCCCACGTCACCCGCGCCGTAGAAGCTCCATCGGAACCCGCTCACCAGGTAGACCACCGGATTGAACAGCGCCACCGTCTGCCAGAACGGCGGCAGCATGTCGATCGAATAGAAGCTGCCGCCCAGGAAGGTCAGCGGCGTCACGATCAGCAGCGGCACGACCTGCAGCTTCTCGAAACCGTCGGCCCAGATCCCGATGATGAAGCCCACGAGGCTGAAGGTGACCGCGGTGAGCACGAGGTAGGCCAGCATCCAGACCGGATGCTCGATGCGCAGCGGCACGAACAGCGCCGCGGTGCCGAGGATGATCAGGCCGATCAGGATCGACTTGCTCGCCGCCGCCCCCACGTATCCGATCACGATCTCCAGGCTCGAGATCGGCGCCGACAGCAGCTCGTAGATCGTGCCGCTGAAGCGCGGGAAGTAGATGCCGAAGGACGCGTTGGAGATGCTCTGCGTCAGCAGCGACAGCATGACCAGCCCCGGCACGATGAAGGCGCCGTAGCTGACCCCGCCCACCTCCGGGATGCGCGAGCCGATGGCCGCCCCGAAGACGATGAAGTAGAGCGAGGTGGAGATCACCGGCGAGAGGATGCTGCCCATCAGCGTGCGCCGCGTGCGCGCCATCTCGAAGCCGTAGATCGCGCGGATCGATGCGAGGTTCATGCGGCCTCCCGTTTCACGAGTTCGACGAAGATGTCCTCGAGCGAGCTCTGCGTGGTGTGCAGGTCCCTGACGGCGAGGCCTGTCTCGCCGAGCCGGCGCATGAAGCCCGCCATGTCGAGCCGATCGCTGCGGGTGTCGTAGGTGTAGCCGAGTTCGGTGCCGTCCGCCGAGAGCTCGAGCGCGTAGGGCGCGAGCGCGGCCGGCATCTCGGTGATCGGCCGCTGCAGCTGCAGCGTCAGTCGCTTCTTGCCGAGCTTGCGCATCAGCTCGACCTTGTCCTCCACGAGGATCAGCCGACCCTTGCTGATCACGCCCACGCGGTCGGCCATCTCCTCGGCCTCCTCGATGTAGTGCGTGGTCAGGATGATGGTGACGCCGGTGTCGCGCAGCCCGCGCACCAACTGCCACATGTCGCGGCGCAGCTCGACGTCCACGCCCGCGGACGGCTCGTCGAGGAACAGCACGCGCGGCTCGTGCGACAGCGCCTTGGCGATCAGCACGCGCCGCTTCATGCCGCCCGACAGCGTACGCAGCCGGTTGTCCTTCTTGTCCCACAGCGACAGCGACCTGAGCACACGCTCGATGTGCGCCGGATCCGGGGCCTTGCCGAACAGCCCGCGGCTGAAGGTGACCGTACCCCAGACCGTCTCGAACGCGTCGTTGGTCAGCTCCTGCGGCACCAGCCCGATCAGCGCACGCGCGGCCTTGTAGTCGCGGACGGTGTCGTGCCCGTCCACGGTCACGCTGCCCGCGGTGGCGCGCACGATCCCGCAGACGATGCCGATCAGCGTGGTCTTGCCGGCGCCGTTGGGGCCGAGCAGCGCGAAGATCTCTCCCTGCCGGATCGAGAGGTCGACATCGGCGAGGGCGCGGTGCCCGGAGGCGTAGGTCTTGGAGAGCTTCGAGACGGTGAGGATGTCGGGCATGGACGCAGGATAGCCCGGCGGCGGCCGGCCCCGGCCCCGGACGCTAGGGGGGAACGGTCGCCGCGGTCGCCGCCTCGCGCCGGCGCAGCTCGGACTTGAGCACCTTGCCGAGCGCGCTGCGGGGCAGCTCGTCGACGAGTCTCAACCGACGCGGCACCTTGTAGCCGCCGATGTGCTGCCGGCAATGGCCGATCATCTCGTCCAGGCCGAGCGTGCAGCCGTCCCGGCACACTACGACGGCGAGCAGCGCCTCGCCGAAGCGCGCGTCGGGCACCCCGATCACGGCGACGTCCCGGACCGAGGGATGGCGGGCCAGGACGGCCTCCACCTCCACCGAGTAGACGTTCTCGCCGCCGGTGATGATCATGTCCTTGCGGCGATCGAGCAGGGTCAGGTAGCCGTCCGCGTCGAGACACCCCACGTCGCCCGTCCTGAACCAGCCGTCGCGGAACGCGTGGACCGTTTCCTGCGGCGACTCGAAGTAGCTCGTGGCCACGTTCGGCCCGCGCACCCAGACCTCGCCCACCTCGCCGGCCTCGAGCGCGCGACCCGAATCGTCCGCGATGCGCAGGTCGACGCCGGGCAGCGCCCGTCCGGCGCTCGACAGCCGCCCGATCGGCCCGGACGGCTGCAGCGCCTCCTCGTGCGAGGCCATCGACAGCAGCGTGAGGAGCGGCGACGTCTCGGTCAGACCGTAGCCCTGCACCAGCGACACGCCCGCGAAGCGCTCGAGCGCCCTGCGGATGCTGTCCGCCGGCATCGGCGAGGAGCCGTAGAAGATCTGGCGCAGGCTCGCGAGCTCGCCGCCACGCGCGGCCTCGCCCGCGAGCAGCGCGCCCACCATCGCGGGGGCGAGCATCGTCCGGGTGGCGCCCGAGCGCGCCACCGCGCGCACGAACCCGTTCGGGTCGAACTGCGCGAGGAAGGCGTGGGCGCCACCCTGCAGGGTGACACCCGTGCCGAGCAGGTCGGCCGAATGGAACATCGGTGCGACGTGCAGGTAGACGTCGTCGGCCTCGAAGTGGACGCAGGCGCTCACCTGCAGCGCGTTCGACACGATGTTGCGGTGGGTGAGCGGGACGCCCTTGGCCGCGCCGGTCGTGCCGCCGGTGTAGAGCAGCAGCGCGACGTCCGTTTCCGCGGGATCGACGGATGCGACGGGCCGCGCCGCTTCGAGCATCCGCTCCAGATCGGAAGGCGAAGGCGCGTCCGGATCGCCCAGGGACACCAGCAGGTGCCGCCAGCGCGTCAGGACCGGTGCATCGAAGGCGGCGAGGAATCCGGCTTCGACGAAGACCCGCCGGCAGCGTGCGTGATCGAGGATCGCCGCCAGTTCGGGGGCGGCCAGCCGGTGGTTGAGCGGGACGGGGATGGCGCCCGACCAGCCGCCGGCCTGCACGAGTTCGAAGCAGCGGGCGGAGTTCCTCGAGAGCACGCCGAAGGTCTCGCCCGGGCCCACGCCCAGCGATCCGAGCACCGCGGCCGTCCGTGCGACGCGGTCGACGACCTCGCCCCAGGTCCGCATGCGTCCGGGTTCGAGCACTGCAGGTCGGTCACGGGACTGGACGACATTGCGCCGGAGCGCGCTCGCCAGCGTCAGCATCGCATCATGCCCCGTCGTCGTCGGGACGCCGCCCGAGTGCGCGCAGGCCCCACTTCTGCGCGAGGGTGGGCGCACGCCCCGGCGTGCTCCACGGACACACGGCCACGCAGATCGCGCAGCCGAAGGTCTCGTTGAAGTACGGGATGCACCGATCGAAGTCGACCCACCACTTCTCCACGCCTCGCACCATCGCCTTCTCGTCGTGGATCGCGCCCGGCGGGCAGGCCTGGGTGCACACCTGGCAGCGCGTGCAGAACGCGTCCGCACCGAAGACGTCGGGCGCATCGGCCGCGAGCGGCATGTCGGTCTCGACCGCGGCGAGGCGGAACGCGCTGCCGAGCTGCCGGTTGATGAGCGAACCGTGCTTGCCGAGTTCGCCCATGCCGGCGGCGATCGCGGCAGGAACCAGGCTGAGTCCGTGCACCCAGGGCCCGGCGTGCATGCGGGCCCGATAGCCGCGCGCGAGGATCCAGTCGGCCACCCGCGCGGCCACGCGGGCACCGCGGTTGTACTGGTTGGCGACCTCGACCTGCGCGATCGGATTCTCGAAGGTCGACGGTTGCTGCGAGAGCATCCCGTGATCCATGGCCACCGCGAAGACGACGACGTTGGGCAGGTCGAGCGGATAGCCTTCGTAGATCCACTCCGGCTCGATCCGGGCGACACCGACCTGATCGGCCTCGTTCGCGAGCGCATGCGCCTTCACCAGCGCGGTCCATTCGTCCGCCGGCCTCGTCTGCGCGGGCTCGGCGGGCTCGCCGCGCGGGCGCGGGCCGCGATCGGCGTTCGCGTAGACCGCGTGGAGCGCGGGAACGCTGTTGTAGCGCGCGACCACCGCGTCCTGCAGCCGTCCGAACGGGTGGCCGGCGGTGTGCCTCATCCAGAAGATCTGGCGAGGCCGACGCCGGCTCGTCTCGCCCACGCCGTTGAACGCGTTGCCGGACTCCGTCGGCAGCAGGTCGTGGTGCTCGGGGGCGGGTGTCCAATCCTGTCTTCTGCGTGCCATGCCCGCATTGCACCCTCCCGCGGCGCGCCCGCGCAATGCGATGCGTCCCCCTCGGGGGGGACGGCGGGCCGGTCGAGCCCGGACCCCGCAGGCAGGGCGCTAGAATGGCCGGACGCGATCCGCAGGGTTCGCGTCGTCCGGAGCATGCGATGAAGCAGTGGACCGTACTGCCTTCGACCTGGTCGGGAACCGTCGACGGGCGCCTCGCGCTGGCCGCCGTCGAGCTGGCAGGCCGGCCGGGCTTCGCCGAAGGGTTGCTGCGCGAGATCGACCGGATCGCGTGCTTCGACCACTGCACCGTCTTTCGCTTCGCCGACGACCGGACAGGTCGGCCGGGCTGCGAGGTGGTCGACGCGGCGAGCCGCCATCGGCAAGCGACCGCGCAGCAGACGTCCGCACTCTACGCCGACCGGTTCGCGAACCTGGACCCCAACCTGCGCTGCGTGGAGCGCGGCGCCGGTGCGGGCGACGCCATCCATGCGACCCACTTCGCCGCGAGCGAACTGCCGCATGCCGACTACCGCGATGCCTGCTACGTCCGCAACGGCCTGATCGACCGGGTCTCGCTGATGGGCTGGGCGGACACGCGCCGAGCCGTCTCGCTCAACTTCTACCGCAGCCGGCGCCATGGTCAGACGACCCGGCACGAATGCGCCGCCCTCCTGCAGGCATCGCCCATCCTGCTGCGCGCCGCGATGCGCCACGCCGACGCGCTCGACCCGACCCGTGCACCGGGCGGCGCGGACCTGCTCGCCCGGCTCGCCGACGCCAGCGCGCTCACGCCGCGCGAGCGGGAGGTGATCGCGCTCGTCCTGGACGGCGCGTCGGTCGCCGAGGCCGCGGCCCGGATGGGCGTGCGGCCCAGCACCGCCATCACCCTGAAGAAGCGCGGATTCGGGCGGCTCCGGGTGCGTTCGAAGGAAGACCTGCTGCGCCGCCTCGCGGCGTGAGCGCCCGAGGTTCGAGCCTCCGCGGCCCCTGCCCGGTCACGGTGACCGCGGTTCAGGCGTGTCCCACCACCGCGTGCGGCACGTACGGCGCCTCGAGCGCCGCGGTCTCCTCCGGGCTCAGCCGCAGCGCCAGCGCCGCGACCGCGTCATCGAGATGCTCGAGCTTCGTGGCGCCGACGATCGGCGAGGTGATGCCGGGCTGCTGCAGCACCCAGGCGAGCGCGACCTGCGCGCGCGGCACGCCGCGGGCCGCGGCGACCGCGGCCACCGCCTCGACCACCTTGCGGTCGGCGTCGCCCGTCTTCGCGTACAGCGAGCGGCCGAACGCATCGGTCTCGGCGCGGGCGCTGCCCTGGTCCCAGTCGCGGGTCAGCCGGCCGCGCGCCATCGGGCTCCACGGCATCACCGCGATGCCCTCGGCACGGCACAGCGGCAGCATCTCGCGCTCCTCCTCGCGGTAGAGCAGGTTCACGTAGTTCTGCATCGACACGAAGCGCGTCCAGCCGTGGCGCTCGGCGAGGTGCAGCGCCCGCGCGAACTGCCAGGCGTACATCGACGAGGCGCCGATGTAGCGCGCCTTGCCGGCCTTCACCACGTCGTGCAGCGCCTCGAGCGTCTCCTCGAGCGGCGTGTCCGGGTCGAAGCGGTGGATCTGGTAGAGGTCGACATGGTCGGTGCCGAGGCGGCGCAGGCTGTGGTCGATCTCCGAGAGGATCGCCTTGCGCGACAGGCCCGCGCCGTTCGGACCCTTGCGCATCCGGCCGTGGACCTTGGTGGCCAGCACGATCTCGTCGCGCGGCGCGAAGTCCTTCAGCGCCCGGCCGACGATCTCCTCGCTGGTGCCGTCCGAATAGACGTTGGCCGTGTCGAAGAAGTTGATGCCGAGGTCGAGCGCGCGCCGGATGAACGGGCGGCTCTCGGTCTCGCCGAGCGACCACGGGTGCGGGCCGCGCTCGGGCACGCCGTAGCTCATGCAGCCCAGGCACAGGCGGGAGACTTCGAGGCCGCTGCGGCCGAAACGGGTGTAGTCCATGGCTCTCGGGTCTCCGCGCACGTCGCTCGTGCAGTGTCCGTGTCCCGACTATACCCGCGGACCTCGGGAGGTCCGCGCGTCCGCACGCAGGCCGCTCGGGGCGCGGCCGCATCGGTCTTACCGGCCGGCGTTGGACGTCTGCCCCGCGGGCGGGATGACCGATCGGCGCCGCCGCTCGAACTCGCGCACCACTAGAGGGCCCGTTCGTCGGTCGCCCTTGTCGTCGCCGGTACGCTTGCCTCCACCGCTTGGGCCAGCCCGATCGAGATCGCGGGCTCCACGACCGTGCACAAGGCGATCATCGAGCCCGTCGGCGGCGCCGCGAAGACCGCGACTGGTATCGAGGTCAAGATGCTGCCCGTAGGTACCGGACGCGGCCTGCAGATGCTCGCCGAAGGCCGGGTGCCGCTCGCCGCGGTGTCGGACTCTCTCGAGGACTCGATCGCCGCGGCGAAGAAGGGGGGCCTCGCCCAGGTGCCCGGCAATCTCAAGTTGCACACGATGTACGTCGAGAAGCTGGTGCCGATCCTGCATCCCGACAACCCGGTCAAGGCCCTGACGCGCGACCAGCTGCGCGGCCTGTTGACCGGGAAGATCTCCAACTGGAAGGAGTTGGGCGGGACCGACGCCGCCGTGACGGTGGTCGTCCCCGCGCCTGGCTCCGGCACGCGTGGCGCGATCGACAAGATGATCCTCGACGGCCAGCCGGTCGGCGACTCGGTGAAGGTGCTGCGGACCGCGACGGCCGAGCTCGCCGAGGTGGCGCGTGATCGCAACGCGGTCGGGATCGTCGGCGACGGCGCGGCCAGCTCGATGGGCGGCAAGGTGAAGGAGATCGCGGGCCCCGACGTCTCCCGTCCGCTCGGTTTCGTCACCGTCGGCGATCCGACGCCCGAGGTCGCGAAGCTGCTCGGCTGGCTGAAGACGCCCGAGGCGCAGAAGCTGTTCATCAAGTGACGCGGGCCACGGCTCAACGACGAGGAACGGACCATGTTCAATACGGTGGCTGGACGGATGTCGACCGCGTTCGTCGCGGTCGCGGTCGGCATGGCTGCAGTCGTCGCCGCGGCGATCGTCGGCCTGCGCGACGCGCGCCAGGAGATCGATGCGCTCGCGACGAAGCGACTCGCGGAGATGGGCACGATCGCCTCGCTGGAAACGGGATCTTCCGCGCAGGCCGTGACGGTGCGGGACCTGGGGCTGATCGAGGACGTGAAGGTCCAGGACACCCTGCTCGCCGAACTCAAGAAGACCGATGCGCACATGACGGCGCAGCTCGAGGCGCTGCGGGGCACGGCAGCCGCCGAGCCCGCGCTTGCCGCGTCGATCGCTGAACTGGAAGCGGCGCTGGCCAAGGTCGGTGGCGTGCGGACGAAGGTCCTGGCCGCGATCGACGAGGCCCGCTTCGACGACCTGCGTCCGCTGCTCGTCGACGAGTTCCGACCGGCGCAGGCCGATCTGACTCGCCGGTTGGACGCGCTCGGCGACGCGCGGGCCGAAGTGGCCCGCCCCCATGCGGCGGCGACCGCCGCGCGGATCGATTCGTTCCAGTGGGGCCTCGTGGCCGGCCTGCTCGCAGCAGTGGTGGTGGCGACCGGAATCGGCGCGTGGACCGTCCGCTCGCTGACGCGGACCCTCGGCGGAGAACCCGCCGCCGCCGCGGACGCGCTTCGCGCAATCTCCAATGGCGACCTCACGACCCGGGTCACGGTGGCCGCGAACGACCGCGACAGCGTGATGGCGACACTCGCGCAGACTCAGTCCGCGCTCGTGGCGTTGGTCGACCAGGTCCGACGCAGCGCCGACTCGGTCGCGCTCGCCAGCACCGAGATCGCGACCGGCAACCAGGACCTCAGCCGCCGGACCGAGCAGCAGGCGAGCGCGCTGCAGGAGGCGGCCGCCACGATGGAGCAGCTCGGCTCGGCGGTGTCGAACAACGCGGGGAACGCCGTCGAGGCCGATCGCCTCGCGCGGACCGCGTCGGAGGTCGCCGAGCGGGGCGGGTCGGTGGTCGGCGAGGTGATCGCGACGATGAAGGACATCGACGCGGGCTCCCGCCGGATCGTCGACATCATCGGCGTGATAGATGGCATCGCGTTCCAGACGAACATCCTCGCGCTGAACGCGGCCGTGGAGGCCGCCCGTGCCGGAGAGCAGGGGCGGGGCTTCGCGGTCGTCGCGAGCGAGGTCCGCACGCTGGCACAGCGCAGCGCGGACGCCGCACGCGAGATCAAGTCGCTGATCAGCACGAGCATCGATCAGGTCACGCGGGGTACGCAATCGGTCGACCGCGCGGGTTCGACCATGACCGAGGTGGTCGGCTCGATCGCAGAGGTGACGCGCCGAGTCAACGCGATCAGCAGCGCGACGCAGCAGCAGAGCGCCGGCGTCGCGCAGGTCGGCGAGGCCGTCCAGCAGCTCGATCGCGGCACGCAGCAGAACGCCGCGCTCGTGGAGCAGAGCGCGGCGGCCGCCGACGCACTGAGGAGCCAGGCCGAGCGACTGGTCGAAGCGGTCTCCGCGTTCCGGACCTCGCCGGCCGCGTCGGATCGGGGCTGATCGGACGCGCTCGGCGCGCTGCCGTGGCACGGTCGACGTCGTCGGCCGTCTCGCGCAGCCGGTGGAGCATCGCCGCCGCATCCGAGTCGCGGCTGTCGAGCGGCTGCGCGAGCGCCCCGGATGCATCGCAGGCTCAACGCAGCCGGTGGACGACGCCCACCGCGAGGGCCGTGCCCGCGGTCCGCTCGGCCACCGGACCGTCGGCCGGCGACCCCTCGCGCAGCCGCCTCGCCACCGAGGTCACCACGGACCACGGACCGTGCACCTCCCGGCGCAGCGCCGCGCCGAACGCGGCCTGTGTCCGCCCGGACGGGAAGGCGACGGTGGACAGGCCGCTCGCCGCCGGCACCGGCACCGGCACCGGCAGCCCGAATTCGGCGTCGAACATCCGTGGTCGTGACCTGAGCCAGCGGCATCACGAGCGGCGCCTCGGCCCGCCCGCGCGGGTTGTCGCGTCGCCGCGGCCCGGGGACAATGCGCGCGCCCCGGGCCGTCCGGCCCGGACGGCCTTCCACGAGTCCCGAGGACACCATGCCCGCCGCCGCCCCATCCGACATGAACGCCGCGATCCGCGGCCAGCACGGTCTCGAATTCGCCCGCGTCGCGCGACCGGTGCCCGGTGCGGACGACGTGCTCGTCCGCGTGCGCGCGGTCGCGCTGAACCGCGCCGATCTCGGTGTGCTCGCGGGCGGCCTGCACGGCGGCATCGGCGGGCCGGGCACGGTGCTCGGCATGGAGTGGGCGGGCGAGGTCGTCGAGGTCGGCGAGCGGGTCACCGGACACGCCCCCGGCGACCGCGTGATGGGCTTCGGTGCCGGTGCGTTCGCCGAGTACGTGGCCTGCGACCGCGGCCGCGTGCTGCCGGTGCCCGCCGGCATCGACGACACGCAGGCGGCCACGCTGCCCGTCGCGCTGCTGACGATGCACGACGCGCTGGTCACCAACGGCCGGCTGCAGCGCGGCCAGTCGGTCCTCGTGCAGGGTGCCTCGTCCGGCGTCGGACTGATGGCGCTGCAGATCGCGCGCCACCTCGGCGCGGCGACGGTGATCGGCAGCTCGACCCATGCGCAGCGGCGCGCCCGCCTGCACGAGTTCGGCGCCGACCTCGCGATCGACACCACCGATCCGGCCTGGCCCGCGCGCGTGCTGGAGGCCACCGGCGGGCAGGGCGTGGACCTGGTGATCGACCAGCTCTCGGGCGCGTCGGTGAACGGCAGCCTGGCCGCGACGCGCGTGCGCGGACGGATCGTCAACGTCGGACGGCTCGCGGGCATGAAGGGCGAGTTCGACTTCGACCTGCACGCGCTGCGGCGCATCGACTACGTCGGCGTGACCTTCAGGACGCGCAGCGCGGACGAGGTGCGCGAGATCCGCCGGCGGATGTGGGACGACCTGTCGCCGGCGGTCGCCGACCGCACGCTGTCGCTGCCGATCGCGGCGACCTTCCCGTTCGAGCGGCTCGGCGAGGCGTTCGCGATGATGCGGGCGAACCTGCACTTCGGGAAGATCGTGGTGGCCGTCGGCTGAGGCCGCGCCGATCGGCCTGCTTGACGGCGCAACAACGCCACCCTTATCGTCGGTCGCAGCGGGAGTCGGGCCTGGCCGGGAACGACCGCGACACAATACACAGGAGGAGACGGATGAAGCTGAACCGGGCTGTCGGGGCGGTGGCACTGGGCGCGCTCGCGTCGTTCTGCATCGCGGCGCACGCGCAGACCACCGTGAAGATCGGCGCCGTGCAGGGGCTCAGCGGCCCGCCGGCGATCGTGGACTTCGGCGAGTCCTACCTGCAGGGCAACCAGATGGCCCTGAAGGAATACAACGCCGCCTCGCCCAAGCACAAGATCGAGTTCATCGTCTACAACGACGAGGCCAATCCGCAGCGTGCGGTGTCGCTCGTGCAGCGGCTGATCAGCAACGATCGCGTCTCGGCGATCATCGGCACGGTCAACAGCGGCAACGTCGCGGCCTTCGCGCCGATGGTGCAGCAGGCCCGGATCCCGCTGATGGCGGGCCCCGCCATCGCCACCGACATCACCGCCAAGTTCATCGACCAGAACCCGAGCTTCATCTTCCGCTGCTCGATGGTCGAGAAGTACCAGGTCGAGGCGATGCTCGACTGGGGCACGAAGAACTTCAAGAAGATCGGCCTGCTGCACGGCACGGGCGGCTACGGCATGTTCGCCGCCGGCGAGATCCAGAAGGGCATGAAGGAGCGCAAGGTCGAGCTGGTCGCGGTCGAGAGCGCCGCGCCCAACGTCACCGACATGACCCCGCAGGTGCTGAATCTGAAGAACGCCGGCGCCGAGCTCGTGCTGATGTTCCACGACAGCCTCGAGCTCCTCTATCGCGCGCTGCCCAAGGCGAACTACAAGCCGGTCGTCGCGGGCAACTGGGGGCTGTCGTCGCAGATGGTGCTGGGCATCGTCGGGGCCGAGGCGCTCGAGGGGACGGTGATGGGCCAGGCGCTCGACCTGAACGAGGCTAAGGCGGCGGCGTTCGACGTCCGCATGCGCAAGGAGTTCGGGGACAAGTACCGCTGGCCGGTCGTCGCCGCGCTGGGCTACGACGGCATGAAGCTGCTGCTGCAGGCGGTCGACCGCGCGGGCGGCGATCCGCTGAAGCTCCAGAAGGCGCTGGAGACGACCGAGGGCTTCCAGGCCGTGTCGGGCACGCCGGCGAAGCCGTTCGGTCCCAAGGACCACGAGTGCCTGGATCCCGAGAACGTGTTCCTGGGCGTCTGGAAGAACGGCCGGGTCGTCAAGCTGAAGTGATCCGAGGACCACACCCGGGGCGCATGCGGCGATGATCGGCGTCGACCTCTTCCAGCTGCTGATCAGCGGCATCGCCCTCGGGTGCATCTACACGCTGATGGGCAAGGGCCTGCTCATCACGTACCTCACCACCCGGGCGCTGAACTTCGGGCAGGGCGATTTCCTGATGATCGCCGCCTTCCTGTCTATGGCGCTGCTCGGCATGGGCCTGCCCGTGCCGGTCGCGGTGCCCGTCGTCATCGCCGTGCTGGTGGTGCTGGGGCTGCTGCTCGAGCGGGTCGCGATCCGCCCGCTCGCGGCCATCCACGCGGGCAGCGGCAGCGCGCTCGCGTGGATCCTCACCACGATGGGCGCCGGCATGCTGCTGCAGAACACCGCGCAGGTCGTCTGGGGCAAGAGCCGGTTCTACTCGCCGCCGCTCTTCATGTCCGAGCAGAAGAAGGTGATCGAGGTGCTCGGCGTGCGCTTCTTCGCCGAGGAGCTGCTCGCCGCGATCGTCGCGCTCGGCGTGGTCGCCGCGCTGTACTGGCTGCTGTTCCGCTCGCGCTTCGGCAAGGAGGTCGCCGCGGTCTCGTTCGACAAGGGCACCGCCGAGCTGCTCGGCATCGACGTGCGCCGCGTGGTCGCGGTGTCGTACGCGATCATGGCGGCGCTGGCCGCGATCAGCGGCATCATCGCCGGCCCGCTGACGACCGTGCAGGCGCACATGGGGCTGCTCTTCATCCTGAAGGGGTTCGCGGTCGTGTGCATCGGCGGCTTCGCCAATCCGGTGGGCATCCTGATCGCGGGCATCGGCTTCGGCCTGGTCGAGGTGTTCTCCAACTTCTACAGCCGGCAGTTCGGCGACCTGTACCCGTTCGCGATCGCGCTGCTGTTCCTGATCGTGCGCCCGTCGGGGATCTTCGGCGAATCGAAGACGGACGTGCGCTGAGCCATGAGACACCTGCGCTACCTCGTCGCAGCGGCGCTGATCGTCGCGTTCCCGTTCGTCTCGCCGAACGCCTACTACGTGAGCCTCGCGCAGGACACGCTGATCGTCGCCATCGCGGCGCTCGGACTGAACATCCTCTTCGGCCTCTCGGGGCAGCTGTCGCTCGGGCAGGCGGGCTTCGTCGCGCTGGGGGCCTACGGCTCGGCGGTCCTCGCCGTGAAGGCCGGCTGGCCGCTGTGGGCGTCGCTGCCCGTCGGGCTGGCGATGGCGGCCGTCGCCGGCGGCGTGCTGGGGCTGGTCGCGCTGCGCACGCGCACGCACTACCTGGCGATGGTGACGCTCGCCTTCGGCTACATCGTCGAGATCTTCGCGCAGCGCTGGATCGACGTGACCGGCGGATCGATGGGGCTGATCGGCGTGCCGCAGCTGAACTTCGGCGACATGATGAACGGGCCGACCTGGTTCTTCCTCGCGATCGCGTTCACGTTCCTGCTGCTGCAGATGCTGAACGACTACGCGATGGGCTCGCGCTTCGGGCGCAGCCTGCAGGCGATCAAGGAGAGCGAGAGCTTCGCGGTGACGGTCGGGATCGACGCGCCGAAGTGGCGCAGCCTGGTGTTCGTCGTGGGCGCCGTGCTCGCGGGGCTGTCCGGCTTCTTCTTCGCGCATCAGTCGGGCTACATCAGCAGCGATGCGTTCGGCCTCGACCGCAGCATCGCGCTGCTGATCGCGGTGGTGATCGGCGGGCTCGGACGCGCCTACGGTCCGATCGTCGGCGCCACCATCCTGATCCTGCTCAACCAGTTCACCGCCGACCTGTACGAGTTCGCGTTCTTCATCTTCGGCGGGATCCTGCTGCTCGTGATGCTGTTCTTCCCGGCCGGTGCGGTCGGTGCGCTCGAGCGGCTGTTCGGCGGGCGGCGCGCGCGCCGCGGCACGCCCGCCGACGCATCCGCGCAGGCCGCGCAGGCGGCGCCGCCCGCGGGCACGGTGCCGGCGACGCCACCGCCGGCACACACCGGCGACGGGCCGATCCTGTCGCTGCGGGGGATCACCAAGTCCTATTCCGGCGTCGCCGCGCTGTCGGACCTCGACCTCGACGTGATGCCCGGCACCATCCACGCGATCATCGGGCCCAACGGCGCCGGCAAGAGCACGCTGGTCAACGTGCTGAGCGGCCTGTACTCGCCCGATGCCGGATCGATCCGCTTCCGCGGGCAGGACGTGACGCGGCTCGCGCCGCACCGGCGCGCCGGGCTGGGCCTCACCCGCACCTTCCAGAACCTGCAGCTGATCGGCACGCTCACGGTCGCCGAGAACGTGATGCTCGGCCTGCGGGCGCGCCGCGGCTTCGTGCCGGGATGGCTGGGCTGGCTGGCGAGCGACGCCGAGGCGCACGCCGAGCGCGAGGAGGCGATGCGGCTGCTGGGCTTCTTCCGCATCGAGCGCTTCGCCGACGAGCTGCCCGGCGATCTCGCGTACGGTCACCGCAAGCTGTGCGAGCTCGCCCGGGCGCTCGCGCAGCAGCCGACGATGCTGCTGCTCGACGAGCCGATCGCCGGCCTGAACGAGGAGGAGGCCCGCGAGGTCATGGCACGCATCCGCAGCCTGAAGGCGCTCGGCGTGACCATCCTGCTGATCGAGCACAACATGACCTTCGTGATGCAGCTGTCCGACACGGTCTCGGTGCTCGACTACGGCCGCAAGATCGCCGAGGGCACGCCCGCGCAGGTCCAGGCCGACCCGAACGTGATCACGGCCTACCTGGGCGCGGAGGTCGAGGCATGAGCGTCCTCGAGGTCCGCGGCCTGGAGGTGACCCTGGGCGGCGTGGAGATCCTGCGCGGCATCGACCTGAACGTCCGCGCCGGCACGCTGGTGTCGATCGTCGGCGCCAACGGCGCGGGCAAGACGACGCTGCTGCGCGCGTTGTCCCGGCTCGTGCCGGCCACCCGCGGCGAGATCCGGTTCGAGGACCGCAGCCTCGCCGCCGAGGACGCCTTCCGCGTCACGCGCAGCGGGCTCGCGCACGTGCCGCAGGGGCGGCAGATCATCCCCACGCTGTCGGTCGAGGACAACCTGCGGATCGGCGCGGGCAGCCTGCCGGGCGTGGACGAGGCCGAGATCCGGCGGCGCCTGGAGGCCGAGTTCGAGCGCTTCCCGGTGCTGCGCGAGCGGCGCCGGATCCCGGGCGGCTCGCTGTCGGGCGGCGAGCAGCAGATGCTGGCCGTCTCGCGCGCGCTGATGATGAAGCCGCGCCTGCTGCTGCTCGACGAGCCCTCGCTGGGTCTCGCACCGCAGATCGTGTCGGCCATCTTCGCCACGCTGCGGGGCCTGACCGCAGCGGGCGTCACGGTGCTGCTGGTCGAGCAGGCGGCGATCACGGCGCTGCGGATCGCCGACTTCGGCTACGTGCTGCAGAACGGCCGCATCGTGCTGTCGGGGCTGCCGGCGGACCTGCTCGCGGATCGGGCGCTGGTGAGCCGGTATCTCGGCTGACGCGCGATCCGCGCCGCTTGCACACGGAGGAAGGCATGAGTGACATCTACGTCGTCGGCGTGGGCATGACCCCCTGGGGTCGCTTCCCGGACCAGTCCGTCAAGGACCTCACGCGCGCGGCCACCGAGCGCGCGCTCGCGGATGCGGGGATCGATCGCGCGCGGATCGAGGTCGCGTACTTCGCGAACGCGGGGCAGTCCTCGATCGAGGGGCAGTACATGGTCGGCGGCCAGATCGCGCTGCGCGACATGGGCATCGGCGGCATCCCCGTCACCAACGTCGAGAACGCCTGCGCGAGCGGCAGCACGGCCTTCCACCAGGCGTACGCGTACCTGCGCGCCGGCATGGCGGAGGTCGCGCTCGCGGTGGGGGCGGAGAAGCTCTACCACCCGGACCGGGCGCGCAGCTTCGAGGTCTTCAACGGCGCCTGGGACGTGCACGGCGTCGAGGCGCTGACGGCCGCGCTGGCCGGCCTCGGGGCGGGCGTCGAGCCGCCCGCGGGCCGGGCCACCGACTCGGGGGTTCGCAGCGTCTTCATGGACGTCTACGCGTCGCTCGCCAAGCAGCACATGAAGCGCCACGGCACCACCGAGCGGCAGCTCGCCGCGGTGGCGGCGAAGAACCACCACCACTCGACGATGAACCCGCTGTCGCAGTACCGGATGGACCTGAGCATCGAGGACGTGCTCGCCGCCCGGATGATCTCGTGGCCGCTGACGCTGCCGATGTGCGCGCCGATCAGCGACGGCGCGGCCGCGGCGATCCTCGTGCGGGGCGACGCCCTCCACCGGTTCGACCGGTCCCGCGCGATCCGCATCCGCGCGAGCGTGCTGGCCAGCGGCGCGGACCGTGCGCCCGAGGACCTGGATCGCCACGTGTGCCGCATCGCCGCGCAGCGCGCCTATGCGATCGCGGGGATCGAGCCCGGCGACGTGTCGGTCGCCGAGGTCCACGATGCGACCGCGTTCGGCGAGATCCTGCAGACGGAGAACCTGGGCTTCTGCGAGCCCGGCCAGGGCGGATGGCTCGCCGAGCGCGGCGAGACGCGGCTGGGCGGCCGGCTGCCGGTGAACACCTCGGGCGGCCTGGAGTCGACGGGGCATCCGATCGGCGCCACCGGACTGGGCCAGCTCCACGAGCTGGTGCTCCAGCTGCGCGGCGAGGCCGGCCCGCGGCAGGTCCGCGGCGCGCGGATCGCGCTGGCCGAGAACGGCGGCGGCTTCCACGGCAGCGAGGAGGCCGCCGCGTGCATCACCGTGCTGTCGCACTGAGGATCGGGACATGAACATCGCGACGTTTCTGCAGGCCACCGCTCGCCAGCTGCCGCAGGCGCCCGCGGTCTCGTCCGGGGACCGGCTGGTCTGGCGCTACGCGGGCCTGATGGACCGGGTCGCGCGGCTCGCCGGCGGCCTGCGCGCGCTCGGGGGGGTGGTTCCCGGTGACCGCATCGCGATGGCGATGAAGAACTGCCCGGAGTACATCGAGCTGATGTGGGCCGCGTGGCACGCCGGGCTGTGCATCGTCCCGATGAACGCGAAGCTCCACCCGAAGGAGTTCGCGTTCATCCTCGAGAACTGCGGCGTGAAGGCCTGCTTCACCACGCCCGACGTGACCGGGGCCCTGTCGGACGAGCTTCGCGGCGGCGGTGCCGCGATCCGGCCGATCGAGGTGGCGAGCCCCGAGTACGCGGCGCTGTGCCGGGCGCAGCCGCACGCGCTCGAGGTCATGCCCCCCACCGCGCCGGCCTGGCTGTTCTACACCAGCGGCACGACCGGGCGACCCAAGGGGGCGACGCTCACCCACGGCTCGCTGCTCGCGATGATGCTGCGCTACTACGCCGACGTGGACGCGGTCGGCGCCACCGACAGCATGATCCACACCGCGCCGCTGTCTCATGCCTCCGGCCTGTACTCGCTGCCCCACGTCGCGAAGGGCTCGCACCAGGTGATCCCCGCGAGCCAGGGCTTCGACACCACCGAGTTCTTCGGCCTGCTGGAGCGCTACCGCAACGTCACGTTCTTCTGCGCGCCCACCATGGTCACGCGCCTGATGCACGATCCCGGCGTCCGCAGCGCGCGGATCGACAGCATCAGGACCCTGTTCTACGGCGGCGCGCCGATGTATCTCGAGAACCTTCGCACCGCGCTGTCGGTGTTCGGCCCGCGGTTGTGGCAGGGCTACGGACAGGGCGAGACGCCCAACACGATCACCTTCCTGTCCAAGGCGATGCACGTCGACGACGGCCACCCGCGCTTCGAGGCGCGCCTCGCCTCCGTCGGCGTCGCGCGCACGGGGGTCGAGGTGCGGATCGTCGACGACGCGGGCCGCGACCTGCCGGCCGGCGAGGTCGGCGAGATCGTCTGCCGCTCCGACGTCACGATGACCGGCTACTGGAACAACCCCGACGCCACGCGCAAGGCGCTGCGCGACGGCTGGCTGTGGACCGGCGACATGGGCACCTTCGACGAGGACGGGTTCCTGACCCTGAAGGACCGGTCGAAGGACGTGATCATCTCGGGCGGCTCGAACATCTACCCGCGCGAGGTCGAGGAGGTGCTGCTGCTCCATCCCGACGTGCTCGAGACCTCGGTCGTCGGCCGGGTCCACCCCGAGTGGGGCGAGGAGGTCGTCGCGTTCGTCGTGCCCAAGCCGGGCCGCACGCTCGACGAGGCGGCGCTCGACCGCCTGTGCCTCGACCACATCGCCCGCTTCAAGCGTCCCAAGCGGTACGTGCACCTGCCCGAGCTGCCGAAGAGCAGCTACGGCAAGGTGCTGAAGACGGCGTTGCGGGACCGACTCGCGGCGCAGGCGGGCGATGCGTGAGCGGGCGATCGTGGCCGTCGGGCCCTCGTCGCCCCGGGCACGGAACGTGCCCTCCGATGCATGAACGCCCGCGACGACGCCGCGCGGCTCGCCGACCGGTGCTCGGAGGGAGCAGGACGATGACGATGCGTACCCGATGGATGACGGGGCTGGTGGCCGCCTCGTTCATGCTGGCCCCGGCCGCGAACGCCCAGCCCGACCAGGCGGCCGAGCTCGCGAAGAAGCTGGCGAACCCGGTCGCCTCGATGATCAGCGTGCCGATCCAGTACAACCACGACCGGTACGGCGGCGCGAACGACGGCGCGTCGGTCGACCGGCTCGTCGTGCAGCCGGTCATCCCGTTCTCGATCGACGAGGACTGGAACCTGATCACGCGGACCATCGTCCCGTTCGTCGACCAGGGCGGGTTCCCGTCGACCTCGCTGAACGCGTCGGGGCTGAGCGACATCACCGCCAGCTTCTTCTTCTCCCCGAAGACGCCCACCGCCGGCGGATGGGTCTGGGGGGCCGGACCGATCCTGCTGCTGCCGACCGCCAGCAAGGCCGCGCTCGGCTCCGAGAAGTGGGGCGTCGGTCCGACCGCGGTGGTGCTGAAGCAGTCCGGGCCGTGGACGGTCGGCATGCTGGCCGCACACGTCTGGTCGGTCGCCGGAACCGACAGCCGTGCCGACATCAGCTCGACCACGCTCCAGCCCTTCGTCAGCTACACCACCGCGACGCACACCACGATCGGCGCCTTCACCGAGTCCGCGTACGACTGGCAGGGCAAGTCGTGGACGGTTCCCCTGATCGTCCAGGCCGGGCAGCTGCTGAAGGTCGGCTCGCAGATCATGCAGCTCGCGGTGGCGGCCAAGTACTGGGCCAAGGCGCCCGACGGTGGACCGGAGGGCTGGGGGCTGCGCCTTCAGCTGACGCTGCTGTACCCGAGGTGACCGCGCGGCGCGCCGGTCGCGCGGCGCGATGCGACGGGCGGGTCGCGCCGCCCGTCGGACCCTGCCGCCCGGCGACGACCGCCTGCGCGTCGTCGCGAGCCGCCGCCTGCCTCGTTCTGGCGACGCTCGTGCCGACACCCGCCCTCGCGCAGCAGGCCCGGAGCCTCGTCGACGCACGCGTCCACGAGCGGGTCGACGCACTGCTGACCCTCATGGGATTCGGGCTGACCCCGGACGTCACCCTGAGCTCGCTGTCGATCTCCGATACCTCGTCCGGCGAGCCGCGCATCCGGAGCGCGACGCTGGGAGGCGGGTTCACGATCAGCCGCGAGCTGCCGCTGTACCTCGAGGGTACGGTCGCATACAGCCGCTACGATCCGTCGTACGTCGTCTCCGACGGCCGGGTCGAGCGGACGATCCCGACCCGATGGAACACGCTGTCGGTCACCGCGGGCGTGGGGTGGGACATCCCGCTGGCGCGTGAACTCGTGCTCAGGCCGATCCTGAACGCCTCGTACGGGCGCGTCACCACCGATGCGGAAATCGGGGCGGAGATCGTCGACGCCGAGCTGCAGGCCCTGCGGAACGGACGCATGGAGGCGGTGGGGCTCGGCGGCTCGCTGATGCTCGACTACGAGCGCTTCCGACCCGAAGGCGATCTCGATGTCGAGCTGCGGTACACCAGCATCCGCCTGCGCAACAGCGGGGACTTCGCGTCCGCGACATCGGCCGAGTCGCTGGCACGCAGCCTCAGCCTCTGGACGCGGTGGCGCGCGCCGACCGGCATCGTGGTGTTCGATCGACCGCTGCGATACGTGCTGGAGTTCGCCCACACCCGCTACCTCGGCGACCTCGAGGGCGCGCTCGGGTTCGACCACATGAACTCCGTCGGCGCGGGCGTGGAGCTCGACACCAGCCGATTCGAGCGCTGGGTCACGCGCGTGCGCCTCGTGGGGCGCTATCGCTTCGGTCCCGACGTGCGGGGCACGTCGATCGGGCTGGCCGTCAGCTTCTGAGGATCGCCGCGGACGCGGGGCCGTCGTGCCATTCAACGGCCCTCGGGACGCAAAGCCGGCGGCCGGGCTGCCCGCAGGCCGGGCGGCAGGCCCCACCGCGAAGTCGCCGACCGTGAGCCGGCTCGGATCCAGGCGATCCCGATTGGTGCACACTTCGGGTTCCAACGTGCCGTCGGAGGACACAGAGCGATGAGAACGGTCAAGAGTGCGCTGGCTCACAAGGGCGGTACGCTGATCCATGTCCGCTCCAGCGACAGGGTCGTCGAGGCCCTGCACAGGATGCGCGACAACCGCGTCCGGTCGGTGCTGGTCATCGACGACGATGTGCTGGTGGGCATCGTGACCCAGGGCGACTGCGCCATCAGGGTGCTGCTGCCGGGACTCGACGCGACGCAGACGCCGGTGAGCCAGGTGATGACGCGGGACCCGGTCACGGTCAAGCCGGCCGACCCGCTCGAGGGTTGCATGACCATGATGGCCTCGCGCGGCTTCCGGCACCTGCCCGTGCTCGACGCCGGCAAGGTGGTGGGCGTGATCTCGATCGGCGACGTCGTCAAGGACGTCATCCGGGACCTGGAGCTCAACGTGGGCGAGCTCACGCGCTACATCATGAACGACAGCCCCGGGGGCTGAGCGACGGTACGCGCGACTGCAGGACCATCGACCGCCCTGCAGTCCGCTCCGGACCAGGGCCTTGCCGGTACGCGTACCGGCCGCCGGATGCGCCGTCCATGGCGCGCCAGGCCCCCCCCCGTCGGCGCCGACCGGAAGCCGCGTCCACGGAGCGCCAGGGACCGCGGCGATGGATCAGTCGGTCTTGAACGGCCCGACGATCCTCGGGTCCTCGCCGACGCACCGACTCAGGGCCGTCTCGTGTCCGCAGGTCCGCGGGCTGCCGCGCGTTCGCGCTCGAGCAGCACGTCGGCCACCGCCAGCGCATCGGCGTAGCTGCCGGCGAGGATCGGTGTCGTGACCCAGCGGCCCTGCACCACGAGCGCCGGCACGCCTTCGATCCCAGAGGCCCGCACGAGCGCGTCGGCATGACGGATCGCGTCGTCCACGCCCGAGGCCTCCCAGGCCGCGAGGAAGGCCGCGCGCGACACGCCGGCCGAGGCGACGAGATCGGCCGCGGCCTCGCGCGAGTCGAGCGGCAGGCCATCGACGTGGATGGCACGGAACACGCGCGCGTCCATCGTCTCGTCCGCACCGAGCGAGCGCAGCGCGAAGAACAGGCGCTGGTGCACGGCCCAGCGCGGCGCGAGCGCGGCATGCACCTTGCGCACGACGACGTCGCGCGGCAGGCGCCCGCGCCACGACGTGATCAGCGGCTCGAACGCATTGCAGTGCGGGCAGCCGTACCAGAAGAACTCGAGCACCTCGAGCCGGCCGGCCGTCACCTCGGGCGGTCGCGGCTCGCGCACCGCGCGGAACTCGAAGCCCTCCTCGGGCGGGTTGCCAGGACGCGGCGGCGCGGCGCAGGCCCCCGCGGCCAGCGCGCCGGCCGCGACGAGACCGCGCAGCAGCCTGCGGGTGACCGGATCGAATCGTGTGCTCATGTGGCGCTCCCCGGCCCGACCGCGCGGACCTCGACGCGCCAGCGTAGACGGACGGGCGGCACCGACGAAAGCGTGGCCGTGGCGCGGCCGCGCGCGTTCGTCGCGGCCTTTGACGACGGTCAATCATCGGTGCACGCGGCATTGAAACCGCGCTCGGGCGGATCGATCTTGGATGGCGATGCGATCTTGCATCCATGAGGCCAGGTCTTCCCAACCCAGGAGAATGAAGATGAACAACCGATTCCTCGTCGCGTCCGCAGTGGCGTTCGGCCTGCTCGCCAGCCCGATGGCCTTCGCGCAGCCCAAGGGCACGAGCCCCGAGCCCCAGCCCCCGGCGGGCGACAAGTCCTCGTTGCGCACGCGCGCCGAGGTCAAGGCCGAATGCGATGCCGCCCGCAAGGCGGGCACGATCCCGCAGGGAGAGTGCGTGAACCCCGCCGACATGAACACCAAGTCGACCAAGACGCGAGCCCAGGTCCAGGCCGAGTGCGACGCGGCCCGCAAGGCCGGCACGATGCCCAAGGCCGAGTGCTCGAACTGACCGGACGGGCCGGCAGGCGGGTGTCGCGGGGCGACCCGCGGCGCCCGTCCGCGGGCCCCGCGGCCTCGCTGGCGTCGAGCCGCCGGTGGCGGATCGCGTCGCCGCACCCGCACCGACTCGAGTCGAGTCGAGGCGCGAGCGGAGCGGCTGGACGGTGTAGCCTTCGGTCGAACCGGAGGCATGTCATGAAACGATGGACCGTGGGCGACGTGCGGATCACGCAGGTCGTCGAGATGCAGAACGCCAGCCCGGCGAGCTTCCTGTTCGGCGACGCGCTGAGCCCCGAGCGCATCGGCCGCTACGGCTGGCTGCGGCCGCGTCACGTCGACGAGCGCGGCCGGCTCATCGGCTCGATCCACTGCTTCGTCATCGAGTCGCGCGGGCGGCGGATCGCGGTCGACACCTGCATCGGCAACGACAAGCCGCGCCTCGTCGAGCGCTGGCACCAGCGCCAGGGCGGCTTCCTGAGCGACATGGCCGAGGCCGGCTTCGATCCGGCGAGCATCGACACCGTGCTGTGCACCCACCTGCACGTCGATCACGTCGGCTGGAACACGCGGCTCGTCGACGGCCGCTGGGTGCCGACCTTCCCGAATGCGCGCTACCTGTTCGGCCGCACGGAATGGGAGCACTGGACGCGGCACGCCGAGAACGACGGCACCATCGACCAGGGGCAGGTGATGGCCGACTCGGTGACGCCGATCTTCGAGGCCGGCCTCGCGCAGCTCGTCGCGGTCGACCACGCGGTGACCGACGAGGTGAGCCTGGAGTCCACGCCGGGGCACACGCCCGGCCACGTGTCGGTACGGATCGTCTCGGGCGGCGACGTGGCGGTCATCACCGGCGACCTGATGCACCACCCGATCCAGTGCTGCGAGCCGGATCTGGGCTCGCGCTTCGACTGGCAGCCCGAGATGGCCCGCGCCACGCGCCGCGCCTTCCTCGAGCGCTACGGCGCGAAGCCCGCGCTGGTGCTGGGCACGCACTTCGCGACACCCACCGGCGGCTGGCTCAGGCGCGACGGCGACGGGTGGGAGCTGATGGAGTCGCCGCCTGCGGCGGCGGACGGCGCCACGCCGTCGAGGGCCGCGCCGTGAGCGCGACCGGCGCGCACGGCCGGCTGCGCGACAAGGTCGCGATCGTCACCGGCGCGGCGTCCGGCATCGGTGCGGCCACCGCGGCGCTCTTCGCCGCCGAAGGCGCTACCGTGATCGCGGTCGACCGCCCGGCCTCGCCCATCCCCTCGGAGCACGCAGGCAGCGGCCGGATCGTGCCGCTCGCGCGCGACGTGACCGACGACGGGGCGCCGGCAGACATCGTCGCCGCGGCGCTGCGCGAGGGCGGTGGTCTGGACATCCTGTTCAACAACGCCGGCGTGTCGGAGCGCGCCCTCGTCGAGGCACAGACCGACGCGATGTGGGACCGGCAGTTCGAGGTCAACGTGCGCGCCGCGTTCAGGCTGTGCCGCGAGGCGGTCCCCGCGCTGCGCGAGCGTGCCGCCGCGACCGGCCGGGCGCGCATCGTCAACACCGCCTCGGTCATGGCCGAGCGGACCGACCTCGGGCTGGCCGGCTACGTGGCCTCGAAGCACGCGGTGGCCGGCCTGTCGAAGACGCTCGCGCTCGAGCTCGGCAAGTGGGGCATCACCGTCAACTACCTGCTGCCCGGCGCGATCGAGACCGGCATGACGCGGGCCGCCTTCGAGGACCCGGCGATCCGCGCGGTCTGGGCGAAGAAGGCCGCGCTGCGCCGGCTCGGCACGCCGATGGACATGGCTCGGGCGGTGCTGCTGCTCGCGAGCGACGAGGCCGACTTCATCACCGGCCACGGCCTGGTGGCCGACGGCGGGCTGACGCTGCGCACCTGAGGCCGCCGGCGCGCCTGCCTCGTCAGGCCCTCGCGCCTGGCGAGCTCGATGCGCCCGCAGCTAGCGCGCGACCACGATCCCCTCGCGCTCGCGGTCCCACAGCGACGCGCGGCGTGCCAGCGCGTCCTGCTTGAGCTTGTACTTCTCGATCTTCTCGGTCGCCGTCTTGGGCAGCGCGTCGATGAACGCGACGAAGCGCGGGACCATGAAATAGCTCATGCGACCGGCGGCGAAGCGCACGACCTCGGCCTCGGTCATGGCATGGCCGGGGCGCACGACGACGTAGACCATCACCTCGTCCTCGCTCATCTCGGACGGGACCGGCACCGCCGCCACCTCGAGGATCGCCGGATGGCGCGACAGGATCAGCTCGACCTCGTAGGCCGAGATGTTCTCGCCGCGCCGCCGGATCGCCTCCTTCTTGCGGTCGACGAACCAGAGGTAGCCGTCGGCGTCGACGTACCCGCGGTCGCCGGTGCGGAACCAGCCCTCGACGAAGGCGCTCGCGGTCGCCTCGGGCATCGCGTAGTAGCCCTTCATCATCGTGCCGGGCTGCAGCGGCTTCATCAGGATCTCGCCGACCTCGCCGGCAGGCAGCTCGCGGCCGTCGTCGTCGACGATGCGCAGCAGGCTCGCGTCGCGCGGATGCCCGGCCGAGCCCGCCTTGTCCGGGCGGTCCTCGGGCACGTAGGTCGTCACCGCGTAGTTCTCCGACATCGCGAAGAGCGAGGTCGACCTGATGCCGTAACGCTCCATGAAGCGCGCCGGCAGGTCCTTCGTCATCGGCACCAGCATCGCCTGGCGCACGCGGTGGTCGCGGTCCTGCGGGCCGGGCGGCAGCTGCAGGATGATGTTCGTCATCGCGCCCAGCGAGTTGAACTGCGTGGCGCGCGACTCGCGGATCTCGTCCCAGAAGCGGGTCGCCGAGAACCGCGGCGACAGCGCGACCGTCGCGTCGGCCCACAGCGCCGCATGGCACGAGTACCACAGCGCGTTGACGTGGAAGAGCGGCAGGCACGCGTAGAGCACGTCGTCGGACGTGTAGCCGTAATCGAGCGTCAGCGCCCGGCCGATGCCGTGGCCCTGCGACTGCGGACACATGACGCCCTTGGAGGGGCCGGTCGTGCCCGAGGTGTAGACGATGGTCTGGATGTCGTCGTGGCGCACGGCGTCGAGCGGCGGGCGGGTCTCGTCATCCGCGTCGAGCACGCCGAAGCCCATGGTGCGCGCCCCGGGCACCTCGAGCGCCGCGTCGCCGCGCACCACGTAGCGCGTGACCGTCGGCAGCGCCGCGCAGACCTCGCGCACCCGGTCGACCCACTCGGCGTCGACGACGAGGCAGCTCGCGTCGGACTGCGCGACGAAGTAGCGCAGCATGTCGCCCTTCGCCGCGGTGTTGAGCGCCACCGCCACCGCGCCCAGCTTGCCCAGCCCCCACAGCGCCCACAGCAGCTCCGGGCAGTTGGGCATCATCAGCGCGACCCGGTCGCCGTGGCGCACGCCCAGCGCGGCGAAGCCGTTCGCGTAGCGGTTGGTCATCCGCTCGAGCTCGGCGTAGCACCAGTCGCGGCCCTGCCAGCGCAGGAAGCTGCGCTCGGGGATGCGCGCGGCCTTCTCGGCGATCACGCGACCGATCGTGCGCTCGTGCAGGGGGAAGTCGCGCATCGTCGTGCCCATCGGGGTTCGGTCGTCCGGGACGATGATGTTCGATCGACGCGGGCGTGACAACCGCGGGCGAGGGTGTGCCGCCGCCCGCACGGCCCGCTCCTTCCGCTCTGTCCGCGGCGCGGCGCGCACGCGCGCGGCGCCGTGCGACACTGCCGCGCCCGCGCCCGCCGGCGCCTCACCCCTCCAGGCCCGCGATGTCCGTTCCGCTTCCTGCCCACTGGTCTTCGGCGTCCGGCTCCGCGCGATCCGGCCCGCCGTCGCGCGCGGCGGGCGATCCGCGCCGATGAGCCGCCGCGCCGCCATCCTCGGCTGGGGCGCCGTGCCCGTCGGCACCTGGCAGAAGTCGGTCACCGGCGACCCGGTGCTCGAGCACGAGCTCGCCGTCGACGTCGTGCTCGACGCGATGGCCATGGCCGGCCTCGACAAGGCGTCGATCGATGGCGTGGCCGTCGCCCACCCCGGCGACCACACCAGGCAGGGCTATTTCCACACGTTCCTGGTCTCCCACCTGGGCATCCGCGCGAACGCGACCGTCGTGCAGGTACTGGGAAACGGCATGACCGGCGGACACGCGTTCGACACCGCGGTCCACCAGGTCACCTCCGGGCAGGCCGACTGCATGCTCGCGCTCGGCGTGCACTTCGAGACCGCCGTGCCCACCGCGCGCCACCTCGACTACAGCATCCGGCTGACCGGCGACGTGGACTTCCAGTCGGTGTTCGGCGCGGTGCCGATCGCCTGGTATGCGATGGACGCGCAGCGCTACCTGCACGAGCACCGGGTGCCGCGCGCGGTGCTGGCCTCGGTCGCGGTGAAGAACCGCGCGCATGCGCTGCACAACCCGCTCGCGCAGTACCGCACGCCGATCACCGTCGAGGAGGTGCTCGCCGCGCGTCCGATCGTCGAGCCGCTCGGCCTGCTGGAGGTACCGGGCCGCGCCGACGGCGCGGTCGCGCTGGTCGTCGTGTCCGAGGACCTCGCGCGCTCGAGCGGCCGCCCCTACGTCGTGGTGCGCGGCCGCGGCTTCGAGCACGAGGGCCTGCACCAGCTGTCGGACCGCGCGGGCGCCGACGCGCTCGACTACGGCACGCTGCGGCTCGCGTCGCGCCGCGCGCTGGACGCGGCGGGCCTGGCGCTCTCCGACGTCTCGGCCTTCCAGCTCTATGCACCGTGCACCATCGTCGAGGTGCTGGCGACCGAGGCGCTCGGCCTGTTTCCGCGCGGCCAGGGCGCCGCGGCGGCCGCCGACGGCCGCACCCGCGGCGACGGCGAGTTCCCGGTCAACACCTGCGGCGGCTGCCTGTCGCGCGGCCATCCGCCCGAGGCGACGCCGCTCTACGACGTCGTCGAGGCGGTGCTGCAGGCGAGCGGGCAGGCCGGGCCCAGGCAGGCCGCACGCGGCCCGATCACGCTGACCGCCTGCGAGCTCGGCAAGTACAACGCCGCGCTGGTCCACGTGCTGGAGGCCGTCCGATGAACGCGCTGCCCGAGCTGCGGATGCCCGGCCCGCGGCCGTTCCCGCCCCGCGTCTCGGCCTTCACGCGGCCGTTCTGGGACGCGCTGGAGGCCGGCACGATGCGCTCGACCCGCTGCGACGACTGCGGGCTGCTCGGCTTTCCGCCGCGCAACCTGTGCCGCTCCTGCTGGAGCCGGCGCGTCTCGTGGACGGACCTCGCCTGCGCGGGCGTGCTGTACAGCTTCACCCGCGTGCACGTGGCGCCCGCCGCGTTCCGCGCCGACGCGCCCTACGCCATCGGTCTGGTGGACCTCGACGACGGCGTGCGCCTGATGTGCCGGATGGTCGGCGCGGTCGAGGCCGCCGACATCGGCGGGCGCATCGGTCTGCTGGTGCTGCGCTACGAGGACGGCGCGCTGTTCGGAGCACGCATGACACCCTCGCCGTCGGCACGCGGCGGGACGTGACGCCGGCCTCGCAGCGAGCGAACGGCGCACCGGACCTCGATGGCGTGGCCCATGCGCCGGCCCGTCGCCCAGGCACCCGGCCCCGGGCCCGGTCGCCCCGAGGCGCGGACTTTCAGGTGAAAGGAATCGGCCGTATCCTTGCAAGATCGATCCCTCCCTGAAAAGCGATGCCCCGTGCCGCCGCCCGACCCGCCGCACGACTCGCCGGCCGCGCGCACCGCGCCGCCGCGCGACCGGCGCCCGCGCCGGCCGCCGTCGACGACCGCGCGCGCGTGCTCACCCGGGCCACGCTGCGCGCCGCCGAGCTGCTCGACCTGAACGGCGCGCGGCTCGCCGCCACCCTGGGCGTCAGCGAGGCCGGCGTATCGCGGCTCGCGGCCGGCACGCGCGCCATCGATCCGGCGAGCAAGGAGGGCGAGCTCGCCGCGCTGCTGGTGCGCTGCTTCCGCTCGCTCGATGCGCTGGTGGGCGGCGACGACGCGCAACGCCGCGCGTGGATGGCCGCGCCGAACCGCGCGCTGAACGGCGTGCCGCGCGACCGGATCGAGACGGTCCAGGGACTGGTCGCCACCGTCGCCTACCTCGACGGGATGCGGGCGCCGCTGTGACCGGCGCGGCGCACCGCGCGGCCTGGTCGACGGACTGGCTGGCCGCACTGCCGCGGCGGCGGTCCGTGCTGTGGCGCGGCGTCGAGGCGCAGCACCGCGTGGCCACGATGAAGCTGGTCGACGACGCGGCCGACCAGGACCTGCTCGAGTCGATCCTCGAGGCGAGCAAGCCGCCGCTGCCGCCTGCCGCCGAACGCGCGCATTACCTCGTCGCCACCCCGTTCCGCTATCCGAGCCCGTGGCCGTCGCGCTTCCGGCCGCCCGGCGCCCCGGGCCTCTGGTACGGCGCCGAGCGGCTCGAGACGGCCTGCGCGGAGGTGGGCTACTGGCGCTGGCGCTTCGCGTCCGACAGCGACGCGCTGCGCGGGCGCACCGTGCTGTCCGAGCACACCTTCTTCGAGGCGACCGCCTCGGGCCGCTGCGTGGACCTCGCCGCACCGCCCTGGACCGCGGCCGAGGCGGCCTGGATGCACCCGACCGACCACTCGGCCTGCCACGCGCTCGCCCGCGCGGCGCGCGAGGCCGGCGCCGCGTGGATCCGCTACCGCTCGGTCCGCGATCCGCGGCACGGCCGCTGCGGCGCGGTGCTCGCCGTGTCGGCGCTCGCGATCGGCGACCTCACGCGACAGCAGACCTGGGCCTGTCGGGTGAGCGGCGACCGGGTGCAGCTGCGGCCGGTCTCGGTCGGTTCGACGGCGGCGCCCGTCGAGCTGGAGTGCGGCGGGCCGTCGCGCTGAGCGTTGCCCGGGGCGCGGGCGCGCGATCGGCAGGCAGGCTGACCGGCACGACGCGATTCGCCTGCCCGTGGGTCGACCTCGCGCTTCGGGACATCGAGGGCAAACCTGCCGAAAGGCAGGGACGCAAAGCCACCGGCCTACCGCGCGAGAGCGCCACGGCAGCGGGGTTGCCGATGCAGCGGATGCTGTCGTCGTCGGTGTGTGGCCCTCGCCCCAGTCCGTCTCAGAGGCCATGCACATGTCTTCCCGGCACGATTGCAGTACCGCGCTCGGCCCGCTGCTGCTCGCGGCCGCGACCGCGCTCTTCCTCGCCGGCTGCGGCGGTTCCTCCGGCCCGTCGACCGACCCGACGTCGCAGGCGCTGCCCGAGAGCGAGACGGCATCGGCCGCGGCCACGCCGGACGAAGTGGCGACGGGCACCACGGTTCTCGACCTCGTCCAGGAGGAACTCTCCGACGAGGACGCGGCCCGCGTGCTGCAGCCGGCCTTCCACGCGGCACCGATCCTGCTGGCCGAGCCGTCCGACGTCGATGCGCAGACCGTCGACGCGTCAGCCGATCGTGCACCGGCGAGCACCCCGATCCCGGTCGGGCTCGACGGCCTGCCCACCGGCCGGTTGACCGCGGTCGCGATCAAGCAGGCCGCCGGGGCACTGCCGACGGCGCCGATCGGCAAGGACCTGTCGTCGGTGATCCGACCCAAGGCCGTGTCCACCTACACGCCGGCCCAGATCCGCGCGGCCTACGGCCTGCCCGCACTGCCGACGTCGGGCACCGCCTACGCCACGCTCACCGCGGCGCAGGCCGCGCAGTACGGCGCCGGCCAGACGATCTACGTCGTCAATGCCCATCACAACCCCAACGTCGCCGCCGAACTCGCGGCGTTCAACGCCAAGTTCGGCCTGCCTGCCTGCACGACACGCGCGATCGCGGCGGCGGCGAGCCGGCCGTTGGCGGCGCCGGCCGCGCGGGCCTGTGACTTCTCGGTCGTGTACACGACGGCAGCCGGCGCGATGACGAGCACCCCGCCGGCCTACGACGCCGGCTGGGCGACCGAGATCGCGCTCGACGTCCAGTGGGCCCACGCGATCGCACCGCTGGCGCGCATCGTCCTGATCGAAGCGTCCGACGCCAGCGTCGGCAGCCTGGTCAACGCGATCAGGCTGGCGAACACGCTCGGTCCCGGGGTGGTGTCGATGAGCTTCGGCGGCGTCGAGGGAAGCTGGACGTCGACGGTCGATCCGACCTTCACCGCACCGGGCATGACCTACCTCGCCGCGACCGGCGACAGCGGTGCACAGGTGAACTGGCCGTCGGTGTCGTCCAACGTCGTGGCGGTGGGCGGGACCTCGCTCACCTACACCGGCAGCGGCGCGCGCACCGAGGTGGGCTGGTCGGGGACCGGTGGCGGCACCAGTGCCTTCGTGCCGAAGCCCGCCTACCAGGCGCCCGGCATCCCGGGCCTGGACGGCGTCACGCGCCGGACGGTCGCCGACGTGGCCTTCAACGCCGATCCGGCAACCGGCCAGTACGTGGTGACCATCGCGCCCGGCAGCAGCACGCAGAACTGGATCAGCGCCGGCGGCACCAGCCTGGCCACGCCCCAGTGGGCCGGTCTCGTGGCGATCGCCAACGCGACCCGCGCGCTGACCGCGAAGGCGCCGCTGGGCGCGCCGCACGCGATCCTGTACGGCCCGATCGCCTCGGTGCCCGGGGTCTACGCGAGTGCGTTCGCCGACCTCACGCTGGGCTCGCACGGCAGCTGTGCGACCTGCACCGCACGGATCGGCTACGACTCGGTCGGCGGGCTCGGCACGCCGAACGCATCGAGCCTGGTGCCCGCGCTCGCCGGCGCCGCGATCCCGGCCACGCCGCCGACGTTGACGGCCGCGACGATCACCGGGCAGGTGGGTACGGCGCTGACGTTCACCGTATCGGCCCATGCGGCCAACGCACTCGCGTACACGCTCACCGGTGCGCCCTCGGGCATGACCATCGCCGCCACCGGCGTGGTGAGCTGGCCGAAGCCGGTCGCCGGGACCTACCCGGTCACGGTGACCGCACGCGACAGCGTGACCGGCCTCACGGGCGCTGCGGTGTACACCGTCACCATCGCCGCACCGCGTGCACCGACGGTGACGGCCGCCACCGTGAGCGGCACGGCGGGCGTCGCGCTGTCCCACACCGTCGCGGCCAGCGCGCCCAACGCGGTGACCTGGACGGCGAGCGGCGCGCCGACGGGGATGACGCTGAGCAGCGCCGGTGTGCTGGCGTGGGCCAAGCCGGTGGTCGGCACCTACGCGGTGACGGTGACCGCCCGCGACGGCGCCACCGGGCTCACCGGCAGTGCGGTGATCACCGTCAGGATCGGCGCCGCGACCGCGGCACCGGCCGGCCTGGTGGTCACGGCGCCGCCGATGACCGGCACCGTCGGCAAGCCGCTCACCGGCTCGATCGTCATCTCGGCGCCGGGTGCGAGCGGGGTGTCGATCGGGATCTCGGGCGTGCCGATCGGCATGAGCTTCACGGCTACGGGCACGACGATCAATGCGACCTGGGCAAGCCCCCGCGCGGGCAGCTACACCCTGGCGATCAACGTCCGCGACTCGCTCGGGCGCAGCGCCCGGGCGATGTTGCCGGTGACGGTTCGGTAGGAGCGATGCCCCGGGGGAATTCCGAGCAACCGTCCGTATACCCGCCCGCGACGGCCCGGTCACGCGCCCAGTTCGCGACGCACGATGGCGGCTGCCTGCGCGAGCGCAGCCAGCTTTCGCTGGGCCAGCGGGCGCGAGGTGGCCGAGAACCCGCAGTCGCAGGTCAGCCACAGCCGCTGGGCGGGCACGTGCCTGAGCACTTCGCGCACACGCTCGGCGACGTCCTCGGCGCTTTCCACGTACATCGACTTCACGTCGATCACGCCGGCGGCGAGCTCTCGCTCCGTGGCGAGCTCGCGCCACAGGCCGATCTCGGCCATCTCGCGGTTGGCGAATTCGAGCGCGAACTGGTCTGCGCGGGCATCGAGCATGGCCGGGAACAGCGGCCGGTAGCTGCGCTTCATGCCGGGTCGGCCCTGGTTGTTGCCGAAGCACAGGTGCAGCGCGATCTTGGCCTCGACACCCTCGACGGTACGGTTGAAGAGCTTGACCGCGTCGGCCACCGGCACCTCGCGCGATCCGCCGGCCGCCGAGGGCTCGTCGATCTGTATGAAGCCGGCGCCCGCGGCCACCAGGGCCCGGAGCTCGGCGTTGACCAGATCGGCCAGGTCGTGGAGCAGCGCCATCTCGTCGCCGGCCGGATACCCGCTGCCGACGCGGATCGGGAGCGCGAGCGTGAGCGGTCCGGGACAGCAGATCTTGGCCGGCCGGTCGGTGAGCGATCTGAGGAACTGCCACTCCGCCACCAGCCCGAGGCCGTGCGGCGCGCTCACCCGCTCGACCGTCTCGAAGTGGGGAGCGCTGTCGTAGCTGATGACGCCGAGCTTGCGCTGCGCCGGCACCACGCGCAGACCCTCGAGGCGCTCGACGACGTTCCACAGGAAGCGCTGCCGCCCCATCTCGCCGTCGGTGAGGATGTCGATGCCGGCGTGCGTCTGATCGGCCACCGCGATGCGCACCGCATCCTCCAGAGCCTCCTGCAGATCCGCCGGACCCGCCTCCCCGGACTTGAAGGCGCGGCGTGCGCTGATCAGCCAGGACGGCGATGCGTGCGAGCCGACGCCCTGAGTGGGCAGCAGGGGCAGGTGGTGAGGACCCAGATCGGGCATGACGGTCTCCGTTCACTCGATGGCCGAGGCCGAGCGCGCGATCTCGCGCAGGGCGAACTTCTGGATCTTGCCGGTCGACGTCTTGGGCACCACGCCGAACACGACCTTCTTCGGTGCCTTGAAGTGGGCGAGCTGGTCGCGGCAGTGGGCGATGAGCTCGTCCTCGGTCACGCGGGCATCGGGCTTGAGCTCGACGAACGCACATGGCGCCTCGCCCCACCGGGGGTGGGGCATGGCCACCACGCCGCAGGCGAGCACTGCGGGATGACGATACAGCACGTCCTCGACCTCCAGCGACGAGATGTTCTCGCCGCCGGAGATGATGATGTCCTTGCTGCGGTCGCGGATCTTCAGATAGCCGTCCGGATGCACCACCGCGAGATCCCCGGTGTGGAACCAGCCGCCTGCGAAGGCCTCGCGCGTGGCGCGGGGGTTCTTGAGGTAGCCCTTCATCGTGATGTTTCCGCGGAACATGACCTCGCCCAGCGTCTGGCCGTCGGCAGGCACGGGCTGCAGGGTGTGCGGGTCGAGCACGGCGACCGCCTCCTGCACCGGGTAGCGCACGCCCTGCCGGCCGTTGAGCGCGGCCTGCCGTTCGATCGGCAGGCCGTCCCAGTGGGCCTGCCGGGCGCAGACCGCGGCCGGCCCGTAGGTCTCGGTCAGTCCGTAGACGTGCGTGATCGAGAAACCCATGCGCTGCATGCCCTCGAGCACCGCGGCCGGAGGCGCGGCACCGGCCACCATCACCGCGACCGGGTGGCCGATGCCGGCACGCGCCTCGGCGGGCGCATTGATCAGCATCTGCTGCACGATCGGCGCGCCGCAGTAGTGCGTGACGCGGTGCTCGCGGATCGCATCCAGGACGGGCACGGCGTCGACCCGTCGCAGACATACGTTGGTTCCGGCGTTGGCAGCCATGGTCCAGGGAAAGCACCAGCCGTTGCCGTGGAACATGGGCAGTGTCCACAGGTAGGTCGAATGCTGCGGCATGCCCCAGGCGAGGAGGTTGCCCACCGCGTTGAGGTATGCGCCACGGTGGTGACACACCACCCCCTTAGGATCTCCGGTGGTGCCCGAGGTGTAGTTCAGGCTGATCGCCTGCCACTCGTCCTCCGGCCACGGCCAGACCCATTCGGGGCTGCCGCGCGACAGGAGGGCTTCATAGTCGAGTTCGCCGAGACGCTCGCCACCCTCGAAGAGCGGATCGTCGACGTCGACCACCAGCGGCCTGTGCTCGAGCATCGCGAGCGCACGGGCCACCGTCTCGGAGTATTCCCGGTCGGTGAGCAGCACCCTGGCGCCGCAGTGGCGCAGCATGAACGCGACCGACTCGGCATCGAGCCGGGTGTTGAGCGTGTTGAGCACCGCCCCGCACATGGGCACACCGAAGTGCGCCTCGTACATGGCCGGCGTGTTGGGCAGCATCACCGACACCGTGTCGCCCCTGCCCAAGCCCAGGCCGGCCAGCGCGCCGGCCAGTCGCCGGCAGCGTGCATGGGTGTCGCGCCATGTCTGCCGCAGGCTCCCGTGGATGATCGCGATGCGATCGGGATAGACGCTGGCCGCGCGTTCCAGGAAGGTCAGCGGCGTGAGCGGCACGAAGTTGGCCGGATTGCGATCGAGGTCGGTCTCGTAGGGATTCGGGGTCATGGTGTCCTCGTCTCGTCGACCCGGCCCGACTTCAGCGGGGTCCGCTCAAGGTGTCCCGGGTTAGTCGCTCGACATAGTCGAGCACGGCATCGACCGCCTGTCCGGCGCGCTCGCTGTCGCCGGCGGCGATCGCCCTGAGCACGGCGGCATGATGGTTGCACGCGCGGACCAGGTCGCGGGCGTGCCGGTGATGGTGAAAGTAGAACCGTCGCGACAGCGCGAGGAACGGTGACAGCGCCGCGGCCAGAAAGCGATTGCCGGTGGCTTCGAGGATGCCGGCCACCGCTTGCCTGTGCAGCCGCATGAACGCCACGACGTCGCCCTCGCGACCGGCGCCGCGGATCCGGGTGCCGAGCTCGATGAACAGGCGCGCCTGCGCCACCGAACGTCGGCGCGCCGCCTGCCGGGCGGCCAGCCTCTCGAGCTCGCGCCGCGTCTCGAGCATGTACAGCTGCTGCACGGGATCGATCTCGGTGATCTGCACGCCGTGCCGCTGCAGGATGCAGACCAGGTGTTCGGCCTCCAGGCGCTTGAGCGCTTCGCGGACCGGCGTCCGACCCAAGCCCGTGAGCGCGGCCAGTTCGCCCTCGCTCCACAGGCTCCCCGGCTCGAGCTGCAGGGTCACGATCAGCTCTTCGAGCTGCGCGCGCGCCTGCTCCGACAGTGACGGCGGTCGCGGCGCGCGCCGCGACCGTCGGCCGGCGATGCCAGTCGTGGTGTCGGGCGGCGCCGCAGGGATTCGAGCGTTCATGTCACGTGACTCATGGTCGCCTTCAAACCCGCCGATTGCGGGTTGCATCGCCTCGCGAGACAGGCTTGACGGTCAAAAAAGCCGCTTGTAGGATCGGCTGATATCTTACAAAAACATCATCAGGAGGAGCACCGTGGGCACGCTGTCACGTCGTTCGTTCATCGCTTCGACCGCCGCCGGCGCAGGCCTGGCCGCTCCCGCGATCGTCAAGGCGCAGACCAAGGTCCGCTGGCGCTGCCAGTCGATGTGGAGCGCCGCCGAGACCACCTACAAGTCCTTCGAGTCGATGTGCAAGCGCATCGGCGACGCCACCGGCGGCCGCATCGAGATCCAGCCGTTCCCGGCGGCTGCCGTGGTGGGCGTGTTCGAGACGCTCGATGCGGTGGGTTCGGGTGTTCTCGATGCACACTCTTCGGCACCGGTGTACTGGACCGGCAAGGATCCCGGCTTCGCGGTGCTCGGCGACCTGAACTTCGCCTACACGCACCCGTGGCAGGCCGAGGCCTGGTTCTATCACCGAGGCGGGCTGGACATGATGCGCGAGGCCTACGGGCGGTTCGGCGTCTACCCGGTGGGCGTGTCCTGGTGGGGCGCCGAGGCCATGGTCTCCAAGAAGCCGATCCCCGGTCCGGATGCCTTCAAGGGCATGAAGGTGCGCACCCCGCAGGGCATGTTCGCCGAGATCATCACCAAGTTCGGCGCCTCGGTGGTGGTGGTGCCCGGCGGAGAGGTGTATTCGGCGCTCGACAAGGGCGTGGTCGATGCCGCCGACTGGGGCACCGAGTCCATGAACCACCGGATGGGCTTCTTCGAGATCGCCAAGAACTCGGTGCGCACGGGCCACTCGATGCCGGTGCAGGAGTTCTCGGTGAATCTGGCCAAGTGGAACGCGCTGCCCGCCGACCTGAAGCAGATCGTCTCCAGCTGCGTGCGGGAGTGGACCTGGGATCAGGTCCAGCGCATCACGGTGGAAGACACCGAGGCGGTGGCCAACATCCGCGCCAAGAACGGCACCGTGTCGACCTGGAGTGATGCGGAGCTGGCCAAGATCCGCGACGTGGCGATCAAGACCTGGGAAGAGTGGTCGAAGAAGACGCCGCTCGCCAAGCGGGCCTACGATTCGCAGCTGGCCTGGCTGAGGGCGATGGGCGTCAAGGTATGACGGCACCCGGCTCCGAGGGGCCGACGCGTCCCGCGAAACCCGGGCTGACCGCCCTGTGCAATCGCATCGACGCCTTGAACGAGGGCGTCGGTTGGCTGCTGGGGCCGGTGATCGTGTTCGTGTCGCTGTCCATCCTGTACGAGGTCGTGTCGCGCGGGGCGTTCGGCGTGGCCACCGTCTGGGTCAGCGAGGGCACGGTCTACGCGTCGGCCGCGGCCTACCTGCTCGCCGGCGGGTATGCGGCCCTGCATCGCAGGCACGTGCGGATCGACGCCCTCTTCGGCTACCTGTCGGAGCGGGCCCGGAAGCGTCTCGACCTGATCGCGCTCCCCTTCCTGCTCGGGTACGCGCTCACGCTCGTCGTGGTCGGCGGGCAGATCGCGTTCACGTCCTTCATGCAGGGCGAGACCACCGGCACGCCGTGGAACCCGCCGATCTGGCCGCTGAAGGCCTGCATTCCGTTGGCCGGCGTGTTGCTGCTGCTGCAGGTCCTCTCCAACACGCTGCGTGACAGCGGCGTGGTCGAAACGCGTCGTGGCGAGACGGCCGCCGAGCAGGGGGCGCTGTGAGCATCGAACTGACCTCCGTGCTGATGGCGGCGTCGTTCGTCGGCCTGCTGCTGATCGGCTTGCCGCTCGCGTTCGCGGCCGGCGCCATCGGCGTGGTGTTCGGCTTCTTCCTCTACGGGCCGCCCGGCCTCATTCTGGTCGTCTCGCGGGTCTTCACGCTGCTGGGCAACAGCGTGCTCATCTCGGTACCGTTGTTCGTCTTCATGGCCTGCCTGCTCGAACGGTCTGGCATCGCCGAGGACATCTTCAAGGTGGTGAGCGCGTGGGCGGGCAAGGTGCCCGGCGGACTGGCAGTGGCGGTCATCATCACCAGCGCCCTGATGGCCGCGATGGTCGGCGTGCTGGGCGCCGAGGTGGTCACCATCGGCATCGTGGCGCTGCCGGCCATGCTCGCGCGCGGGTACAGCAAGCAGCTCGCCCTGGGCTGCATCTGCGCGGGCGGCGGGCTCGCCACGCTGATTCCGCCATCGGTGGTGTTCATCATGTACGGCCTGACCGCCGGCGTTTCGATCGGCCAGCTGTACATGGCCGGCATCGTGCCCGGGCTCATGCTGGCCGCGATGTACATCGCCTACATCATCATCGTCTGCAAGCTCAAGCCCGAGCTCGCACCCGCATCGGCCACCTCCGAATCCGACCTGCCGCTGGGCGAGAAGATCCGGCTGCTGGGCAAGCTGGCACTGCCGGCATTCGTGGTGTTCATGGTGCTGGGGTCGCTCTACCTGGGCTGGGCGACGCCGACGGAGGCCGGCGGCGTGGGCGTGGCGGGCGCGGCGATCGCGGCGGCGGTTCGCGGGCGGCTCACCTGGGCCGCGGCGCGTCACGCGATCACCGAGACGACCAAGACCACCACCATGCTGTACTGGCTGTTCTTCGGCTCCTCGGCGCTCATCGGCGTCTACACGCTGGCCGGCGGCACCACGATGATCCAGGACCTGCTGACGGCCTTCCCGCTGGGTCCGATCGGCGTGATCGCGCTCATCCAGGTGGTCTGGATCGTCCTGGGCTGCTTCATCGACTGGATCGGCATCCTGCTGCTGACGGCTCCCATCTTCGTCCCGGTGGCGGTCAAGCTGGGCTTCGATCCGGTCTGGCTGGGCATTCTGTTCTGCATGAACATGCAGATCTCGTACATCTCGCCCCCCTTCGGTCCCGCCGCGTTCTACCTGAAGGGCGTGGCGCCGGCCGGCATCTCGCTGTCCGACATCTTCCGATCGATCTGGCCCTACATCGGACTGCAGATCGTCGCGCTGGGGTTGCTGATCGCGTTTCCGCAGATCGCCCTCTGGCTCCCTTCGACGATGGAACGGTAGAAAGGAACGGTCCATGCCCAAGATGCTGTCCCAGGCGCAGGTCGATCAGTTCAAGCGCGACGGCTTCGTGCCGCGCGTGCGCGTGATGAGCGAGGCGCAAGCCCTCGAGATCCGCGACAGGATCGAGAGCTTCGAGCGCGGACAGGGTGCGGTGCTGCGTGGCGACCAGCGCCACAAGTCGCATCTGCTGTTCAAGTTCCTGTCCGACGTGGTGCACCTGCAGTCCATCGTCGATGCGATCGAAGACCTGTACGGTCCGGACCTGCTGTGCTGGAACACGAACTTCTTCATCAAGGAGGCTCGCACGCCGGCATTCGTGTCGTGGCACCAGGACTCCACCTACTGGGGCCTGTCCTCGCCCGACGTCGTCACCGCCTGGGTGGCCTTCAGCGAGAGCAACGAGTCGAGCGGCGCGATGTCGGTGATCCCGGGCACGCACCTGATGGATCAGGTGCCCCATCGCGATTCCTTCGACAACAACAACCTGCTGACCCGCGGGCAGGAGGTCGCGGTCGACGTCGACGCGAGCAAGGCCGTGAGGCTGGATCTGCATCCGGGCGAGATGTCGCTGCACCACGTGCGCATCGTGCATGGCTCGCCACCCAACGATTCGGCCGGCCGGCGGATCGGTTTCGCGATCCGCTACATCCCCACCTCGGTACGGCAGCTGCACGGCGAGGACAGCGCGACCCTGGTGCGCGGCGTCGACCGATACAACAGCTTCGAGCACGAACCGCGGCCGGTCGAGGACTGCCAACCGGAGCTGCTGCAGCTGCACCGCGAAATCGCCGCGCGCAGCGCCAGGATCCTCTACCGCGGCACGAAGATCCAGTCGTACGAGGACAGCGCGGCCAAGGGCTCGTATCGCTGACGCGCCCCGCGCCCGCGGGGTGACCTGCCGCGCTCGAGACCTCAGGAGACGCCCCGTGGATTCCCCGATCGGACGCTACGCCGACCTCGGCGACATGCTGGTGCACTACCGCGACGTCGGCGACGCCGACGACGTCGTCGTGCTGCTGCACGGCATCCCGCAGACCTCGCACGAGTGGCGGCACGTGATCCCCCGGCTCGCGCCGCGCTACCGGGTGATCGCGCCCGACCTGCGCGGACTCGGCGACACGTCGCGACCGCCTGGCGGCTACGACAAGAAGACCGTCGCGGCCGACGTCTGGCGGCTGGTGCACGACCACCTGCGAGTCGATCGCTTCTTCCTCGTCGGACACGACTGGGGCGGCCCGACCGCCTTCGCGCTCGCCTGCGCGCACCCCGACGCCGTACGCCGGCTGGCGATCCTCGACGTCGCGATCCCGGGCGACGGACACGACTTCTCTCAGGGCGGCCGGCGCTGGCACCATCCGCTGTTCCGCACGCTCGATCTGCCCGAGGCGTTGTTCCACGAGCGCGAACACTTGATCCTCGACTGGCTGTTCGAGAACTACGGCTACCTGCCCACCTGCATCCCGCGCGCCGACCGTGACGAATACCTGCGCTGCTACCGCCGGCCCGGCGCGATGCGCGCGATGTTCGGCTATTACCGGGCACTGCCGCAGGACGCCGAGGACAACCGCGCGTGGCTCGAGCGGCACGGCAGGCTGAAGATGCCGGTCCTCGCGCTCGGCGGCGATCGCAGCTTCGGGCGCGGCCTGGAGACGATGCAGTCGCTGCAGCGCGTGGCCGAGGACGTCCGCGGCGGACTGGTGCCCGACAGCGGGCACTGGGTGACCGAGGAGCAGCCGGAGTTCGTCTCGCGGGCGCTGCTCGAGTTCTTCGCCGAGCCGGGTCGCTGAACGCGCACCGGCGGATGCGGCCGCCGGGCGCCGCGACGATTCCGCGGCCCATCGGGTCGTCACCGCACGGTATGTCGTGCGAGCCGCGGGGCGTCGCCGATGCAGCCAGGACGTGTCGGACGCTCCTTCGCAGCCTCTTCGCGAGCATCCGCGACGCGGTCCGGTGATCGCGCCGCATGGCCCGCCGGTACTGCCCGTCCGCCCCGACCGGCGCGATCGTGATCCGAACACCCTGTGGGACACCCGGTGGCACCGCCCCCTCGATCGATCGGCGACCCTCGCCGCGCGGCCAGCCCCTCGCCAATCCCGCGCGGATCAGCAGTGGCTTGACCTCGTTGAAGTACTGTTCGGCGAAGGCGCGGAATTCGGCCGGGTTCTTGCGCCAGGGCACCTGGATGAAGCGATCGAGCAGCGGCTGCAGCCCCGGATCGTTGGTCGCTTCGGTGAATGTGTCGTGCAGCGACTGGACGATCGCGGCCGGCGTGTCATTCGGGCCCGCGAATCCGTAGACGCTGCAGCCCACGGCATTGATGCCGCGCTCCCTGAGGGTGGGAGCGTTCGGATACTTCGGCAGCCGCTCTTCCGTCGCCATCGCGAGGATTCGGCATTGTCCGCTGTCCACTGACGGCGCCCAGACCGCGGCGTCGGCCACGACGTTGATGTGTCCCGCCAGCAGAGCCTGCATCCATTCCGAGCCGCCCTTGAAGGGCAACGTCGCGCATCGGGTTCCACGGCACCCGCTGGTAGTGCGGATATCGCAGGCTGTTGATGCCCATGCAGGCCAGCACGTGCCCGTCCGCCCTCGCGGACAGCAGCGCAGCCGGAGCGCGCGTGCCCCCCGCGCCGGCCTTGATCTCGACCAGTACCTGCTGGCCCAGGATTCGACCGACCTTCCCGGCCAGGAATCGCAGATCAGGCGGCCATCCGACCGCTCGGGCATCTCGCCGAGATCGACCGCCCGGTCGGGGTGAACCGGCTCGCCCGGGATCTCGAGCTGTATCCGAGCACGTGCCATGCGATCCTGAAGACACTCGTCTCCGAGGATCTCGTGTCCTTCGCTCCGGAGACGAAGACCTACCGGCTGGGTCTGGGTCTCGTGCAGCTCGCCGCGCCGCTGCTCGACGAGAACGCCTACGTCGAACGGTTCCGGCCCCGGCTCGCGCAGCTCGCGAAAGCGCATGCGGTGTCGATCGCACTGCTCAAGATCGTCGACGATCGGATGGTCCTAATCGACTTCGCGCTGCCGGGCGCGGATATCCAGGTTCATCATCGTGCAGGCTCGCGCTGTCCCGTGCTCTTCGGGGCGACGGGTCGCTGGTATGCCCCGAGATCCGGCCGCAGCAGGGCGGAACTCGAGCGCGACTTTCGCCGATTGCATGTCGCGGTCCCGCTTCCCTTCGATCGGTGATGGGCCGGATGCCAGGAGGCGGCGCGCCTGGGCGATGGCGTGGACCGAGGAAGCGCACGGGCGAACATCACCGTCGTGTCGGCCCCGGTCTACGAGAGACACGGCAGGCCCGTGCTCGCGATCACCGCATCGGCTCTGAGCGCCGACTTCACCGAGCACCGCATCGCCGCGGTGGGATCCGCGCTCAGGGACACCTGATCGACCGCTGCGACAGCGCCGGAACGGCGGCGGGAATCGGTGATTCGAACGCGTCGCAACGGCTCGGCCGGCCCATTCGACGGCCGGATTCAGGGTGGCCGCGCAACGCACAGCGGGCCGCATGGACACACCGGTCCGTGTCCAAGGCAGGGCCGCGGGCATCCACGGCTCGCCATCCCGGCCTCGATCTGGGGCTCGGGCCGACCCGCACAACGTGGGGTCGGGTCCTTCCGTCCGATGATCCGGTGATATCGTCCGTCGACGCATTTTCCGGAGGCGCATCGTGTCCAGGCTCGGTCGGTTTCTCTCTGCCCTCGTCCCGATGGCGCTGTGCGTCGTCGGTTCGCTGCTCCCGCCGGACGTCCACGCGCAGACCCGATCGCGGCTGCAGACCATCCTCGAGCGCGGCACGCTGCGCGTGGGCACGACCGGGGACTTCAATCCGATGTCGGTGCGCGATCCGGCCACCAACAGCTACCGCGGCTTCGACATCGAGGCGATGGAGACGCTGGCCCGGGACATGGGGGTGAAGATCGAGTTCGTGGCCACCGAGTGGGCGACGCTCGTGCCCGGGCTCACCGCGGACCGCTATGACATCTTCGCGGGCGGCTCGTCGCTGAACATGGCCCGGGCCCGCACCGTCGCGTTCACCGATCCGTACATGGAGGTCGGTACGGTGCCGGTGGTCCAGCGCGCGAGTGCCGAACGCTTCAAGGACTGGTCGAGCATCAACCAGAAGGGCGTCAACGTCGCGGTGCTGCTGGGGACGGTGTTCGAGGAGCAGGCCAAGGCGCACTTCCCGAACGCGACCGTCCGGTCGGTCGAGAAGCCGGCCACCGGCTACCAGGAGGTGCTGGCCAATCGCGCCCAGGTGACGCTGACCAGCAACATCGAGGCGGCGAGCCTCGTGAAGAACTATCCGAACCTGGCGGTGGTCGGGACCCGTACCGACATGCGCAACAAGCGGCCGTTCGCATATCCGGTCCCGCAGGGTGACGCCACCTGGGTGATCTTCCTCAACAACTGGATCGCGCTGAAGAAGTCCGAGGGCTTCTTCGACGCGCTCGAGGCGAAGCACTTCGGGCGCTGATCGAATCGGCGGCCGGCCCGTCCGTGCGGAGCTGCGCATGACCGGCGGGTCTGTCCGCCGGGCGGTGACGATCACGCTGTGCGTGCTGCCTGCGCTCGCGCTGGCGGGCTGCGCGAAGACCGACTACACCTGGGGCTGGTACGTCGTCGATCCCTGGCACCCGAAGGGCGCCAGCAACCTGCGCTTCCTGCTCTCGGGGCTGTGGGCGACGGTGTCGATCTCGCTGTGCGCGATCGCACTGTCGGTGGTGCTCGGCCTGCTGCTGGCGGTGGCCGGAATGATGCGCCACCCGCTGGCACGCGCCGTCAACCGCGGCTATGTCGAGGTGTTCCGGGCGATCCCGCTGCTGGTGCTGCTGTTATGGGTGTACTACGGCCTTCCGGTCCTGCTGGGTGTGCAGTTCGGCGTGTTCGTGGCCGGCGTGCTGACGCTCGCGATGTCGGACGCCGCGTTCGAGGCCGAGGTGTTCCGCGCGGGCATCCAGTCCGTGCCGCGCGGGCAGCTGGAGGCCGCCGACGCGCTCGGGCTGACCTGGGCGCAGCGCTTCCGGCTGGTGGTGATGCCACAGGCAATCCGCTCGATTCTTCCGGCACTCGGGAACCAGTTCGTCTACGTGATGAAGATGAGCTCGCTGGTCTCGGTGGTCGGCTACCAGGAACTGACGCGACGCGCCAACGAGCTCAACGTCAGCGAGTACCGGCCGCTCGAGATCTACACGCTGCTGGTGCTCGAATATCTCGTGCTGATCCTGGTGGTCTCATGGGGTGTGCGCCGGCTCGAACGACGTCTGGCCCGCGCGACGCCGCAGGCCGCCTGAGAACCCTGCGGAGCGACCGTGATCCTGTACGCCACGCCGCTGTCGAGCTACAGCGCCAAGACCCGCATCGTGCTGCTCGCCAAGGGCATCGACTTCGAGGAACGCGAGCCGCCAGGTGGCTACCGATCCGAGGACTACCGCCGGATCGTGCCGCTGGGGACCGTGCCGGCCCTGGTCGACGGCGATCTGGTGCTCTCGGAGTCCGAGGTGATCCACGAGTATCTCGAGGAGTGTCGCCCGTCGCCGTCGCTGCTGCCCGGCTCGCCCTCGCAGCGTGCCCGCATCCGGCTGCTGGCGCGTTTCCACGACCTGCACCTGGAGCCGGTGGTGCGCCGCATGTTCCCGCATGTGCGGCGCGATGCCGCCGAACCCGAGGCGGTCGCCGCGCTCGCCGAGGCCTTCGAGGCGCGGCTCGCGCAGCTGGTCTCGCTCGCGACGCCCGGTCCGTGGCTGGCTGGCGATGCGCTGACGCTCGCCGACTGCGGGCACGCGGTCTCGATCCCGCTCGGCCTGCGGCTGGCGGAGGCGCTGGGCCGTCCGGCGGACCTGCCCGCCGCGCTGCAGCCCTGGGCGCGAGCCTGTGCCGCGCATCCGGCCGTCGCCGCGTCGCTCGCCCCGTGGCGGTCTGCGACCGAGGCCTGGATCCGCTCGCGGATGGCAGGCTGAACCGCCCCCGGACGAACCCCGAAACCGATTCGCGAGGAGTCGAAGGATGTCCGACCGTGCCGGCCGCAGCCCGCTGCTCGACCCCGATTGGCGATACGTGGAGCACCTGTCGCTCGAGGCCTTCGCGCCCGGCGACTGGGCGACGCTGAACCTTCAGCGCCGCGAGTACCAGGGCCGCGAGCAGGCGCGCCAGGCGCTGCGCCTGCTCGCCGCCTCGCGCGACGACGCGACCTTCGGCTACATGGTGAACAACTACCGCCATTGCCTGCAGTCGGCGACCCTCGCGATGCGCGACGGGCAGGACGAGGAGACGATCGTGGTGGCGCTGCTGCACGACGTCGGCTTCGTCGCCTGCCCGCCCTCGCACGGCGAGTTCGCGGCGGCGCTGCTGGGGCCGTACGTGTCCGAGCGCCATCACTGGATGCTGCAGCGTCACGCGATCTTCCAGGACGTGCATGCGCCGCACCAGCCCGGCGTGAATCCGAATGCCCGCGATCGCTGGCGCGGTCACCCGCACTTCGAGTGGGCGGCACGGTTCGTCGCGCGCTACGACCAGGCGGCCTGCGATCCGTCGTATGACGAGGCGCCGCTGGAGGTGTTCGAGCCGATGGTCAAGCGGGTGTTCGCACGGGCGCCGCGCTGGCCCAGGCCAGACTGAGCGACCCGGGAACGGTCGGTCCGTTCGCGGACGCCCCCGCCTCCATCCATCGACCGATCTCGCGTCGCTCGAGGCACGGCCGCTCGCGCCCGCGCTCGCCGCTTTCGCCGCATTCGCTGCATCCGCCCCGGCGATCCTGCCGCGGCGGAAGATCGAAGAGCCATTGGCACCTCGAGGCCGAAGCGCTGCGCGCCGCCGCGAGCACGGAGCGCGACCTGCCTTGCCGCAGGGCCCTCGAACTCGATGCGCAAGCGGCTTGCAGTACGCGGACAGTCACCATAGCCTCGCCCTGCCGCGCGCTGGAGTCCCGCACGCGCTCGGCACACCGAAGGCTCCATGCCCTCGCTCGTTGAACACTCTCTCGCGAGCGCCGCCATGCACGCCCCCCATCGCCGTACGATGCTCAGTGGACTTGTAGCCGGCTGTGCAGCCTCCGCGCTTGGCATTCCGACCGCCGCCCTTGCACAGGCCGCGCGAGGCGGGGTCGTGGTCATCGGCACCACGCAGCGTCCCCGCCATGAACCTGCGCAAGGACGCAATGTTCCACGACGGACGTCCGATCACTTCCGAGGACGTGCAGTTCTCGGTCGAGGCGGTCCGCGACAGGCTGAAGAAGACCTGATTGTGCCGAGGATCACCGCGCCGAGCGCACGCGACTGTGCGACCAGCGGCGCGTCCTGCGGCGCGATGTGATGCAGCAGGATCTCGGCCCCGGCCGTGGTGTGCATCGGCGCCGCCGTATCGATGCTGTCCTCCAGGCTGACCGGCAGGCCGTCGAACGGTCCCCGCTACGCGTCGACCGACGCGGTAGCGCGTCGATCGCCTCAATCCGCCTTGATCCCCGCCGCCCGGATCAGCCGCCCGTACCGCTCGTAGTCCGACTTCACCATCTCGTTGAACTCGGCGATCGACATCGGGACCGCGCTCAAGCCGGACTCGACGATCTTCTTCGAGATCTCCGGTTCCGCCAGCACCGCGTTCACTTCGCGGTTGAGGCGCTCGACGATCTCGCGAGGCGTTCCCGCGGGAACGAACAGCCCCTGCCAGGTGGTCATCTCGAAGCCGGGGATGGTCTCGTTCGCCGACGGTGTGGTCGGGAACGGCTGTTCGCCGCGCGACTTGTTGGTGGTCGCGAGCACCTTGAGCTTGCCGGCCCGCACGTGCGGCGCGGCGCTGTTCGGTACGTCGAACATCATGTCGACGTGGCCACCGAGCAGGTCGGTCATCGCGGGGGCCGAGCCCTTGTAGGCGACGACGGTCACCGGGGCCTTGCCGTCGAGGCGGATGGTCTCGCACGCGAGCTGCAGCACGGTGGAGGCACCCCATGCGCAGCGCACCGAATCCGGTTTCGCGCGGGCGGCGGCGATCGCCTCGCCGAGCGTGTTCGGCGCGAACGACGGATGCGCGACCAGCACGATCTGGATGGTGACCAGCTGGCCGACACCCACCAGGTCCTTCAGCGGGTCGTAGTTCAGCTTGTACAGGTGCGGGTTGGTCACCATGCCGGCGACACCCATCACCATCGTGTAGCCGTCGGGCGCGGACCTGGCCGCGGCCTCGTAGCCGATGTTGCTCGCCGCGCCCGGCCGGTTCTCGATCACCACCGGCTGGCCGAGGCGCTCGGCCAGCCGCGGCGCGATCATCCGGGCGTTGATGTCGGCGGGGCCGCCCGGCGGGAACGGGATGATCCAGCGGATGGGCTTCGACGGCCAGGCCTGTGCGTGGACCGCGGACGGAGCGGCGAACAGGCCGGCGGCCAGCAGCAGTGCGGCGAGCGCGCCGAGCAGTACGCCGCGTCGCGCGGCGGGGCGGGAAAGGTTCGACATCGTCAGGCTTCCTCGGTCTGCGCCGAGCCCTGCGCGGCGGGTCGGTGCGTGGGCACCAGCGTCTGCCACCGTGCGTCGCGCGGCAGGTTCTCGTCGACGGCGACGATGCGGGACACGTCCACGTTCACGCCGATCGGATCACCCCCCGCGGCGATGCGCTTCGCGGACTCGAGCAACTGCCGGCGTGCGCGCACCACCGCCTTGTCCGCGGCCACCAGCACCTCCTTGCTGCGGTCGGCGATCGCGCCCTGCGACATCGAGATCGCCATGTCCTCCATCGCGACTCCCTTGATGCCGCTCCAGTCGTCCTTCATCGTCTCGCGCCGCTGGCCGAAGCGGTTGTCCCAGGTGCCGAGGTACTCGTAGGTCTCGGGGCACAGCAGCTCGGGTTGGTTGCGCCCGCCGAGCTCGTTGAGCTTGTGCTTGTCGATCGGCCCGCCGTCGTGGCGGTAGGTGGCGCCGAAGGTCACGGTGCGGGTGTCGTTCACCGGGATCTCGAAGATCAGGTACTGCATCGCCGGCGCGGGGATGACTCGGGTGGTGGGCATGATCACCGGCACGACGCGCACGTTGTGCTCGCTCGGGCGCACCCCGTCGCGCGCGGGCAGCTCGCGCATGGCGGCGTAGTGGAAGCCGAACTCGGTGTCCTCGACGTCGAGCTCGGGCGCGAGGTCGCCGGTGACCAGGGTCGCGGGGTTGTCGGGGTCGTCGTTGGCGCGGAACTCGCCGGTCATCCACGCGGGCCGCGCGAAGTTGGAGTGCAGGATGCCGACGTGCGAGGTGTCGGTGCCGCCCTCCAGCTGCTGCATGTAGTTCACGTTGGCGTACAGCCGCACGGTGCGCACGTTCTCGGGCGCGAAGTCGAAGAAGCGCCAGTGCGGGAACGGCGGCTCACGGTCCTTCGGGCCCATGTACGCCCATACGAAGCCTCCCGCTTCGCGCACCGGGTATGCGGTCGCGCGCACGCGCTGCCTGAATTTCGGATCCGGGTGGTTCGGCGTCTCGAGCAGCGCGCCGTCGGTGGCGAACTTCCAGCCGTGATACAGGCAGCGGATGCCGTCGGCCTCGACGCGGCCGAGCGCGAGCGACGCACCGCGATGCAGGCACGCCTCGTCGAGCAGGCCGAGCGTGCCGTCGGCGCCGCGGAACAGCACCAGCCACTCGCCGAGCATTTCCAGGCGCAGCGGCGCCTCGTCGGCCTTCGGGATCTGCTCGGTCATGCAGATCGGGTTCCAGTAGCGCCGGAACACTTCGCCCATCGGCGTGCCCGGGCCGATGCGGCACAGCAGTTCGTTGTCTGCCTTGGACAGCATGTCGTCTCCTCCGTTCGGGCGACTATAGGGGCCCCTGGTCGGGGCTGTCCATGTGGCGATCCGGCGGATGGGAAGGAGGTGCGGCGGAGAACCTGGGCCCGTCAAGCGGCGATTCCCAGGTGCCTGCGATTTCAAGCGGCAAGTGGGTCCTTTCAGCGGGGTGGATCCAGGCCGGAACCGCGCATCGTGAACGATCGCAGCCCAAGCGGACCCGGTTCGGCAACATCGGCGGCCAGCGGATGCTCCTGCAGCGGCCGGATCGGACAAGGCCTGCGCAGCAAGCCATCAGGTCTTGCTGCGGCGCGGCGCCCTGCCGCACACGCCCGAACGGAGCCCGCTTTCGCGAGTCTGGTCGCGCTGCTCGAGACCGTCCGGGTGTTCGAGAGTCGCCGTGCCGCCGAGCGGGGCGCCACGGCCGTCACCTTCGATGCGAAGGCCGCCAGACGGCTGGGGATGCGGCTGCCGTAGTAGGGATGGGACGAGCCGTCTCGCTGTGCGGACTGCAGCGTACCCGGCACGCGTGGTCAGCCCGCGTCGGCAGGCCTTGATCTGCGCCGAACCCAAGCCCGCCTCGCTCGCCCGTCGGTGGCGTCCCGGGACGTGGTGTAGAAAGCCAGCAGCAATGACGATCGGATCGTCCGCTCGGGTCGCTCTTTACGTCAGCCCAGAGCCGGCGCAGCCGGCAGCCTGACGGTTGGATTCTCG
>JBJOKE010000001.1:0-48881 GCA_046046245.1 Pseudomonadota bacterium
GCAACCCCTCTCCCTCAAAACGCCCCTCGCCTCTTCGGCAAGGGGCGTTTTGCTTTCCACTGACAGCCGCTCCACGACCCGCGTCTCGGTGCACGCGAACCGCTTCCCGCGCGCCGCCTTCGTGCCTTGCCGCGCGCCATCCGCTTAACCCGTCTCCGGCATTCCCGGGTGCTCGGCGACAGTACGAAGCCCGGCGCGAGCCTGTATAGCTGGTTTGCGCGAGAGGGCGGGGTGCAGGGCTGCCCGAGCAGTGGGGCTCGGAGCCCGCGCGGGTCGGCAGCGTGACGATGCTCCCGCGCCCAGCCGGGTCGCCGGTGTGTCAGTCCGCGAGCAGCGCGGAGATCGCCGTGTCGAGCGTCGCTGCGCTCGCTGCGTCGGCAGGCCCCGCCGCCTGGTGTCCCCAGTCCGTGTCGAGCTCGAGGAAGCTCGCGCCCGGGATCCGTTCGGCGGCCCAGCGCGCAGCGTGGGACGGGTTGTAGAGGTCGAGTGGCGGCGCAGCAACCAGCGTCCTCGAACGGATCGACGCCAGCGCAGCCGCAGTGTCGCCGCCGAAGCCCGGCGTGGTGCCGACGTCATGCGCGTCGTACGCCCACGACTGGTAGAGCCAGTCGAGCGGGTCGAAGCCCTGTGCCGTCCACCAGAGGGTGCGTGCGGCGATCCAGTCGATCGCCTCGGCCCCCGACGCGAAGTCGGCGTCGACCCGGGACGGCGTCCGTCCCGACAGCAATTGCATCAGCGGCACCCAGGCGTCCCAGGTCCGCAGCCCCCCGACCTCGAGGGCACGTCGCGAGCATTCGTTGATCGCGGCAGCCCAGGGCGTGGTGCGAGCCATCGGTGTCATCGCCGCGACCCGCTCGACCCGAGCCGGATGCGAGACCGCCCACTGCAGCGCCTGCATCCCGCCCATCGACGCGCCGACCACCGCGTGCAGCCGGCCGACGCCCAGCGCGTCGAGGGCCGCGGCCTGCGAGGCCACCATGTCGCGGATGGTGAAGCGTGGGAACGCACGGCCCGGCTGCGCCACGGAGTTCGATGGCGACGACGACAGCCCGTTTCCGAGCGCGTCGATCGCGATGATGGCGACGCGGGCCGGGTCGAGCGCCCGGCCCTCGCCGATCAGGAAGTCCAGGCGATGATGGGTCGCGGCCACGGCCGACAGCGCCAGCACGACCGGTACGTCGTCGGCGGGCACGCCCGGCGCGCGCTGCGGGCCGTGCACCGCATAGGACACCGTGCAGTCGACGATCCGCCCGCCCGACTCCAGCGCGAGGTCCCCAAGCGCGACGTGGTGATGAGGCGTGTCGATCCAGCCCGGCTGCAACGGCGGATGACGCCCGTGGCCGAGTCCGGCGCGCAGGCTCAATGCGCGATCTCCAGGACCGTCCGCAGCGTCGTCCCCGCGCGCATCGCATCGAAGCCTTCGTCGATCCGCTCGAGCGGCAGCCGCTGGGTGATCAGCTCGTCGAGCTTCAGCCGGCCGTCGAGCCAGAGTCGAGCGAGCCAAGGGAAGTCGCGCCGGGGCCGCGCGCCGCCGTAGGACGAGCGGACGATCCGTCGATCGCCCATCAGCGAGCCGAAGCGCAGCGAGACCCTGCGGTCGACGTTGACCTTGCCGAGGATCACGAGCGAGCCGCCCGGTCGCGTGCAGTCGAGCGCCAGTTGCAGCGGCGCCTCGCCACCCGCGCACTCGAAGACGAAGTCCGCGCCGCGCCCTGCGCTCAGCGCCTTCACCGCCGACACCTGTTCCGCGGCATCGCCGTCGGTCGGCCCCAGCAGGTGCGTCGCTCCCATGGTGCGCGCGAGCGCGAGCCGTGCCGGGTCGAGGTCGATCGCGACGATCGTATCCGCCTGCTGCAGCCGTGCCCCCTGGATCGCGTGCAGGCCGACCGCGCCGCAGCCGACCACCACCACGGCGGACCCGGGCTCCACCCGCGCGAGCCGCACGGCGGCGCCCACGCCGGTCATCACGCCGCAGCCGATCAGGCAGGCCCGATCGAACGGGATCTCCGACGGCACGGCGATCGCGCCCGACTCGGGCACCACCGTGTACTGCGCGTGGGTCGAGGTCGTCGAGAAGTGGTTCAGCGTCCGGCCGTCGGCGAGCCGGTAGCGCGAGCCGCCGTCGAGCAGCCGGCCGGCCGGCTGGTGCCGCGAGAACGGCTCGCAGAGGATCGGCTGGTCGCGCTCGCAATAGAAGCAGTGGCCGCAGTGCGGGTTCCACGAGCAGACCACGTGGTCTCCAGGCTTCACGCGCGTGACCGCCGCGCCCACCCGCTCGACCACGCCCGCCCCCTCGTGACCGAGCACGATCGGCAGCGGATAGGGCAGCGCGCCCTGGATGACCTCGAGGTCGGTGTGGCAGAGCCCGCTCGCGTGCAACCTCACCAGCACGTCGTCCGGCGCGAGCGGCTGCAGCACCACGTCCTCGATCGCGTGGCGTGCGTTCGTCGCGTGCAGCACCGCGGCCCGGTATCTCATGCGCCGTCTCCATGGCGGTTCCCGCGCCGGCGCGTCGCGAACCTTGTTACCCTCCAGGCCCCGTGCCGAACGCCGAGGCCCCGCCGATGACCGACACCACCGCGACCCCGACGCCACCGGCGGGCTGGATCGTCGACGCCGCACGCCCGGGCGACCTGATCGAGATCCACCCGGAAGTGATCCGCGTGGGCCGAACGCTCGCCTTCGTCGAGTGCCGCGTGCGCGTCGGCGACCGTGCGGTCGCCCGTGGCAGCGCGACGTTCCGGATGGGCTGAGCGCGCCGCGCTCACGGTCCGAACACCAGGTTCGGCAGCCACAGCGTCAGCTGAGGGAACACGGTGAGCAGCACCAGCAGTCCCATCATCACCGCGAGGAACGGCAGCACCTCGATCGTGTAGGCGTCCATCGGCACCTTCAGCACCTGCGAGCTGATGAACATCATCTGGCCGACCGGTGGCGTCACCCCCGCGATCGTCAGGTTGGTCACCAGCACCACGCCGAAGTGCACCGGGTCGATGCCGAGCTTGGTGAGGATCGGCACGAAGATCGGCGTCATGATGATCAGCGCAGACGTGCCCTCGACCGCGGTGCCGAGCACGATCAGCAGCGCATTGATCAGCAGCAGCAGCGTCGTCGGGTCCTTCGTCAGCGACACCAGCCAGGCCGCGAGCTGCGGCGGGATCCGCTCCCACGCGAGGTAGAAGCCGAAGGCCGAGGCCGCGCAGATCATCAGCATCACCGACGCGGTGTCGAGCGCGGTCTCCTTGAGCAGCCGCGGCACGTCGCGCAGGTCGAGCGAGCGGTAGGCGAACACCCCGACCAGGATCACGTAGAGCACGGTGATCGCGCCCGCCTCGGTGGGCGTGAAGATGCCGTAGCGGATGCCGACGATGATGAACACCGGGATCGACAGTGCCCAGATCGCCTCGCGGAAGGCATGTGCGAGTTCACCGCGCGACGCGCGCTTGTCGCGCAGCGGCAGGTAGCCGCGCTTCTTCGAGATGACCGCGGTGACCGCCATCAGCGAACCCGCGAGCAGCAGCCCCGGGATCACGCCGCCGATGAACAGCCGTCCCACGGACGCGTCGGCGATGTAGCCGTAGATGATCAGCCCGATCGACGGCGGGATCAGCGCGGTGATGATCGCCGCGCACGAGGTGATGACCGCCGCGAAGGCCGGACTGTAGCCGTGCCGCGTCATCTCGGGGCCGAGCACCTTCGCGAGCATCGCCGCGTCCGCGCTGGAGGACGCCGTCAGGCCGCCCAGCAGCGTCGCGAGCACCGTGCACATCTGCGCGAGCGCGCCGGTCATGTGGCCGACCAGCGCGTCGGCCAGCGCGAGCAGCTTACGCGTGATGCCGGCACGGTTCATGATCGCGCCGGCGAGCACGAAGAACGGGATCGCGAGCAGCGGGTAGGAGTCGGTCGCCGAGACCATCTTCTGCACGAAGATGTTCAGCGGCACCTCGCCGCTCACCAGGAAGAACGACAGCGCGCTGATCGCGATCGCGAACGCGATCGGGGTGCCGAGCGCGAACAGCACGCACATCGCGATCGCGGGGATCCAGTCAGCCAGCATTGGTTTCCCTCGTCGCGTCGATCGACCAGCCGCGGCCGGCCAGCACCTGCAGGTAGCGCACCGCCATCAGCGCCGAGGTGAGCGCGACCGGCCCGTAGAGCCAGGTCTGCGGCACGCGCAGCACCGGGCTCGGGCTGTCCCAGGCATCGATCGCGAAACGCGTGCCGAAGAAGGTCATGAACGCGAAGAACGCGAGCAGCAGCACGTGGTTGAAGCCGCGGATCGCCCGCTGCAGGCCCGGGGGCAGCTTCTCGACCAGTACCTCGATCGCCGGGTGCAGCCGGTACTTGATGCAGGCGGCAGCGCCGAAGAACACCACCCAGGCGAAGCCCATGGTGGCGACCTCGCTCGCCCAGGCGGCGGGTTGCGCGGTGACGTAGCGGGTGACGACCCCCCAGCTGACCGAGAGCACGACCACGGCAACGGCGACGCAGGCGACGATCTCCTCGAACTGGTCGAGGACCCAGGCTAGGCCGCGCGGCGTGCGCGGGTCGGGCGAGGATGCGGACATGGCGGGCTCGGACGGATGGGGAGGGACGCAGCCGGACGGCGCGCCCCCGCAGGACACGCTCGCCGACCGTCACCGCGAGGGGCCGGACCGTTCCGGACCGCGGACAGGGCGCCGCGCGGTCGGCCGGCCCGGGACCGACTCACTTCTTCAGCACGTCCATCACCGTCTCGTGCAGGTTCGGCGTCCACTTCGGGAACGCCTTGTACACGGACGCGGTCGCCTTCTGGAAGGCCGCGTTGTCGACCTCGACGAAGGTGACGCCTGCGGCCTTGAACTTCGCGACGTAGTCGTCGTTCTGCGCGATCGTCATCCTCGTCATCTCGTCGCCGGCCTTCTTGCCCTCCTCGAGCAGCACGCGCTGCACGTCGGCCGGAAGCGACGCGAAGTACTTCGCGTTCATCGGCCACATCGTGAAGGCGGTGAAGTGACCGGTGGTCGAGATCACCTTGCGGGTCTCGTGCAGCTTCGAGCCCCAGAGCGAACCGAGCGGCGCCTCGGCCGCCTGGACGACGTTCTGCTGGAGCGCGTTGTAGACCTCCGACCACTGCACCGTCGTCGGCCGCGCACCCATGGCCTTGAAGGTCTCGATCCACATCGTGTTGGGCGGCACGCGGACCGTCATGCCGGCCATGTCGGCCGGCGTGCGGACCGGCTTGTCGGCGATCAGGTGGCGCTGGCCGAAGAAGCCGTTGGCCATGATCAGCTTGAAGCCCGCGCCCTCCATCCGCTTCTCGACGCCCTTGTACCAGTCCGACGCGAGCAGGCGGTCGAAGTCCTTCGGGTCCTTGATCAGGTAGGGGCCGTTGAGCACGCCCATGTCGGGCACGAAGTCCGACAGGTAGCCCGGATCCGTGATGTTCATCACGTTGGCGCCCTGCCGGATCATCTCGTTGATCTCCTTGCCGGTGCCGAGCTGCTCGCCGGGAAAGATCTGGATCTGGACACGGCCGTTGGTGCGCGCGGCGACGTTCTTCGCGAAGAACTCGGCGGCCTGGTGCGCGGGCTCGGTGGTGGACAGCGAGTGCGCGAAGCGGATCCGGATCTCCTGCGCCTGGGCGGCGGCGGGCAGCGCGGCGACGGCGGCCGCGGCAAGCGCCGCGGCGAGGGCGCCGCGACGGACGGTGAACGAAGCGATGCTCATGGTCTCCTCCTCGTGACGGGCCGCGTCGGTCATCGGTCGCTGCCCGGTGTTCGTGTTCATTCTAGGCGCGTGGCGCCGCGGCCCGGTCAGCGACCGATGCTCGCTCCGAGCTTGCCCGGCTTGGCCGCCCCCGCGTACAGGATCGCCAGCTGCCTGTCGACGATCGCAGCGTGCCGGGCGACCGCGTCCGGGTGCATCTCCGCCTCGGGCGCGGGCTCGAGATCGAAGTGGCCGTAGCGGTCGTTGCCGCGAACCAGCGTGGCGCTCTCGCGCGGGCCGTTGATCTGGCGGACGTGGGTCGGGATGTAGCGGATCGCGAAGCCGATCCGGCGGTCGTCCGAGTCGTTCGCGTCGGAGCCGTGGAAGATCAGCACGTGGTGAAGCGACATCTGTCCTGCCCGCAGCTCGACGGCCACCTTCTCCTCGGGCCGGACCTCGACCTGGATCTCCTGGCCGCGCGACAGCAGGTTCGTCTCGGCGAACGTGTCCACGTGCTCGACCTGCGCACGCTGCGAGCCGGGCACGACCTGCATGCAGCCGTTGGCGAGCGTCGACGGCGTCAGGGCGAACCAGGCGGTGATCACGTCGGGCGACGACAGGCCCCAGTACGTGCCGTCCTGGTGCCACGACACGTACGACGGATCGTGCGCGTTCTTCGCGAAGAACCCGGCACTCCAGCACAGGATGTCGGGTCCGATCACGTCCTCGACCGCATCGAGGATCCTGGGGTGGCGGACGAGCTCTGCCAGCCACGGATAGAGCAGGTGGGGCTTCTGGTTGACCCTCGGGGGGATGCGTCCGCCATGGGCGCGTTCGGTCGCCTCGTAGCGGGTCCGGAGCGCCGCGGCTTCGGCCGGCGACATCACGTCGATCGGAAACTGGATGCCGTCGCGCGCATATGCCGCGACCTGTGCATCCGTCAGGACCTTGCCCACGAACCTCTCCTCCCGACCGGCCGTCGCGGCCGGCTCGTTTTCATTACTGAAAACGAGTTTCATCCCTAAAATAGACAGATGTCAAGAACGAAGCGGACGCAGACGGCGGAGGCCGGCCAGAAGGCGCGGCGGGCGCCGCCGGCAGGCGCGCGGGCGACCCGCACCGCGCCGCGCGGGCACGTCGGTGCGCGGACGCCGGCCGGTGGGGTCGAGGGGCCCCGCTACGAGGCGCCTGCCCTCGAGAAGGGGCTCGACATCGTCGAACTGCTGGCGGGCGAGCCCGCGCCACTCGCTCTCGCGCAGATCGCGCAGCGGCTGGGCCGCTCGCCGGGCGAGCTGTTCCGCATGCTGGAGGTGCTCGCGCGTCGCGGCTGGATCGCACGCGGCGCAGACGGCGGCTGGTCGACGACGCTCGCGCTGTTCGAACTCGCGCACCGGCAGGCACCGGTCGACCGGCTGCTCACGGCCGCGCTGCCGGAGATGCGCGTGCTGGCCGATGCGACGCGGCAGTCGAACCACCTGGTCGTCCACCACGATCATCGGATCCTGGTGCTCGCGCAGGCCGACAGTCCAGAGGCGATGGGCTTCCGGATGCGCCAGGGCGCCCATTTCCCGTTCCGGGCGGACCGGGTCTCGCCCTGGGTGCTGGCCGCGTTCCAGCCCCCCGCGCGTCGCGTCGCGCTGATCGACGAGATGCTCGACGGCGACCCGCGGGCACCGTCTCGGACCGCGGTCGCCCGCGGCCTCGACCGGATCCGCCGTCAGGGCTACGAGCAGCGCCGCAGCGACACGTTGCCGGGCATCGTCGACATCTGCTTCCCGATCCTCGACGCACACGGCGCCGCGATCGCCACGCTCGCGCAGAACTACCTCGCGCAGCGCGACGTCGCGGTGGGCGTCGATGCCGCCCGGGCGCTGCAGGGTCAGGCGGCGGCGCGGATCTCGGCGCGGCTCGGCGCGCCTCAGCCGTTGCCCGCGAACCCCAGCTGACGCCAGGCCTCGAACACCGTCACCGCCACCGCGTTCGACAGGTTCAGGCTGCGGTTGCCCGGCCGCATCGGCAGCTTCAGCCGCCGGTCCGGCGCAAAGGACTCGCGCAGCGCCGGCGGCAGCCCGGCGCTCTCGCAGCCGAACACCAGCCAGTCGCCCTCGCGGAACGCCACCTCCGTCGGCCCGCGGGTACCGCGCGTGGTCAGCGCGAACATCCGCTCCGGATCCGGCCGCTCGCTCTCGAGCAGCGCGCCCCAGCCGGCGTGCACGCGGGTATCGGCCCACTCGTGGTAGTCGAGACCGGCGCGGCGCAGCTTCGCGTCGTCGAGCTCGAAGCCCAGCGGCTCGACGAGGTGCAGGCGCGAGCCGGTGTTCGCGCACAGGCGGATCACGTTGCCGGTGTTCGGCGGGATCTCGGGATGGACGAGGACGACTCGGAACATGCCCGCCAGTCTAGGCCGTCCGCGCGGCGACCAGCGCGACGACCCGGGCGGCGCCTGCGGCCTTCAGCGCGCGCGCCGCCTCGGCGAGCGTGCTGCCGCTGGTCATCACGTCGTCGACCACGCCGATCGACAGGCCCTCGACGCGGGCGTCGCAGGCGAAGCAGCCGGCGAGGTTGCCGCGGCGCGCGGCCAGGTCGAGCCCGGCCTGCGCCGGGGTGTCGCGGACGCGGCGCAACCCGCGCACGATCACCGGGCCGACGCCCCCGCGCGTGCCGAGCGCCGCACGCATCGCTCGCGCGATCTCGAGCGACTGGTTGAAGCCGCGCTCGGCGAGCCGGCGGCCGGTGAGCGGCACCGGCACGAGGCAGTCGAGCGGTGGCGCGGCGGGCTCGCCGGCCCAGCGCGCGGCGAGCAGTTCGCCGAGCGGGCGCGCGAGCGCGAGTTCGCGGCGGAACTTCAGCGCGGTCACGACACGGTCGAGCGGCGGCGCGTAGTCGGCCGCGGCCAGCGTCGCGTCGAGCGGCGCGGTCGCGTGGTCGCCGGCGCAGCCGGTGCAGGCCGGCGCGGGTCGATCGGTGGGCCGGCCGCAACGGGCACAGCGTGGACGCGCCGAGCCCGGCAGGTCGATCAGGCAGCCGACGCAGAACGCCGGGAAGGCGCGCGGGGGCAGCGCCTCGCCGCAGAGTGCGCAGCCGCGCGGGGCGACGTGGTCGAGCCAGCCGCCGACCCGGCGGCCGAGCGATCTCAGGGTCCCGTGCGCGACCGGGTGCATCCAGTGAGGCTAGCGCGGACCCGTATACTCGACCGACGATGGCCGAGCCTTCCGACCTAGACCGGAGGTCGGTGCGACGACAGTTCGACCGCCGCGCCGCCTCACCCGATCCCGCCGACTGGCTGCTGCGCGAGGTCGAGCGCCGGATGATCGAGCGGCTCGAGCTGGTGAAGCTCGAGCCGGCGCGGGTGCTCGACGTCGGCTGCGGGCTCGGCGATGGGGTTCGCCGGCTGCGGGGCCGCTGGCCCAGGGCACGGGTGCTGGGCGTCGACCTGTCGCCGCGCCGTGCCGCCGCGGCCGCCGCGCTCGACCGGCCCGGCCCGGGCGCCTGGACGCAGGGTCTCGTGCGGCGCCTGACGGGCCGCGGCGACGCGCTGCCGGCCGGCCCGCTGGGCCACTACGTCGCCGCCGACGCCCATGCGCTGCCCGTCGCCTCGGACAGCGTCGACCTCGTCTGGTCGAATCTCGCATTCCACTGGTTCGACGACGTGCCCGCCGCCATCGCGGAGTGGTACCGGGTGCTGCGCCCCGGCGGCCTGCTGATGTTCAGCGCGTTCGGCGTCGACACGCTGGCCGAGCTGCGCGCGGCCGGACTGCACACTCCTGCGCTGCCCGACCTGCACGACGTCGGCGACGCGCTGGTGGAGGCGGGCTTCGCGGAGCCGGTGATGGACGGCGAGCGGCTGTCGGTCACCTGGACCGATCCGCTGAAGCTGCTCGCCGACCTTCGCGCACTCGGCGGCGACGCGCGTCGCCGCCGTCCCCGCGGCCTCGCGACCCGCGCGCAGCGCGATCGCGCGCTCGCCGGCGCCTGCGAGCGCCTGCGGGGCGTCGACCCCTCGGCGCCGATGGGGGTGGGCTTCGAGCTGGTCTACGGGCACGCATGGGTCGGGCCGCGCAAGAAGCGCGCCGACGGCTGGGCACCGATCGAGTTCCGCGCGTCTCGATCCGGCGGCGGCGCCCGCTGAGCGTCGGGCGCTGCAACTTTCTGCCCGCCGGCAGCGTCAGGGGCGAGGCGAGTCGGTGCTCGGCTTGCTGGCCCCTTTGCCGCAAGCCTATAATCCCGCGTTGCGCCGGACGTACTGATGCATGTCATTCCCGATGCAGCACCCGTGGATCCATGTCGCGTCCGCCCAGCAGCAGGAGTGGCTGCTGAAGCGCAACTGCTCGCTGGCCCCCCGGCAGCTCGCGGCGATCTTCGGAGCGCTCGCGGCCGTCTCGCTGTCGATCGCCGCGGTGTTCGCGACGAGGGGAGCCTGGTTGGTGCTGCCGTTCGCCTGCATCGAGGTGCTTGCGCTCGGAGCGGCGTTCGTGGTCTATGCCCGTCATGCGGCGGACTACGAACGCATCGTGTTGTGCCGCGACTGCCTGCTGGTCGAGACATGCAGGGGAGATCGGTTGCGGCGAGAGCAGTGTGCGCCCGCGTGGACGAGGGTCGAGTACTCCGGCACGCGGCGTGAATTGATCGGCCTGGTCGTGGCCGGGAGGCGGATCGAAGTGGGGCGTTACGTCCCCGAATCCGAGAGACGCGACCTCGCCGCACAGCTGCGCGTGCGGCTGCAGGACATTCGAAGTTGATCTTTGGTGAGAGCATGGGACGGCACAAGACGAAAGACGGGGCAGGGGCGATGGTTCGATCGATGACGGCCGCGACGGCGGCGCTGTCGGCGGGCGCGGCCTGGGCGGTCAACGACATGCCCGGCGGACCCGGGGTCAACCAGCTGAACCTCACGCAGGGCGTGACCCGGATCGCCGCCGACCAGTGGTGGATCCACAACGTGCTGCTGATCACCTGCCTGGTGATCTTCGTCGCCGTCTTCGGGGTGATGTTCTATTCGCTGTGGGCGCACCGGAAGTCCCGCGGCGCGAAGTCCGCTGACTTCCACGAGTCCACCGCCGTCGAGATCGCCTGGACGATCGTCCCGTTCCTGATCGTCGTGGGCCTGGCCATTCCGGCCACCCGGATGGTCGTCGAGCAGAAGGACACCTCGCAGGCCGACCTCACCATCAAGGCCACCGGCTACCAGTGGAAGTGGGGCTACGAGTACATGAAGGGCGAGGGGGCGGGCATCACCTTCCTGTCCACGCTCGCCACGCCGCGCGCCCAGATCGAGGGCAAGGAGCCGAAGAGCGAGACCTACCTGATGGAGGTCGACAACCCCCTGGTGGTACCGGTCGGTCAGAAGGTCCGGATCGTGACCACCGCGAACGACGTGATCCACGCGTGGATGGTGCCGGCGCTGGGCGTCAAGCAGGACGCGATTCCCGGCTTCGTCCGCGACACCTGGTTCCGCGCGGAGAAGACCGGCACGTTCCGCGGCAACTGCGCCGAGCTCTGCGGCAAGGACCACGCGTTCATGCCGATCGTCGTCGAGGTCAAGTCCCAGGAGGACTACAAGGCCTGGGCCGCCGGCAAGAAGAAGGAGATGCTCGCCAAGGCCGATGATCCGACCAAGGAATGGGCGCTCGCCGACCTGAACGACCGCGGCGCCAAGGTCTATGCGGCCAACTGCGTCGCCTGCCACCAGGCCACCGGAAAGGGCGTGCCGGGCGCGTTCCCCGCGCTCGAGGGCTCCAAGCTCGTGCTGGGCAAGCAGGATGACCAGATCGCGATCCTGCTGAACGGCAAGCAGGGGACGGCGATGGCCTCCTTCAAGCAGCTGTCGGACGTCGAGCTGGCCGCGGTCGCCACCTACACGCGCAACGCGTGGGGCAACAAGGCCGAGGACACCATCGTCCAACCCAAGGACTTCACCGCGGCGCGCAAGTGACGCGCGTCGGCGAAGCAGAGCATTCAGGGATCGAGATCGGGAGCAGTCGATGAGCGCAGTTCTGGACCATCACGCCGGGCACGACGACCACGCGCACGACCATCCGACCGGATGGCGTCGGTGGCTGTACGCAACCAACCACAAGGACATCGGCACGCTGTACCTCTGGTTCAGCTTCGTCATGCTGCTGTCGGGCGGCGTGCTCGCGCTGACCATCCGGCTGGAGCTGTTCCAGCCGGGCCTGCAGTACGTTCAGCCGGAGTTCTTCAACCAGCTGACCACGCTGCACGGCCTCATCATGGTGTTCGGCGCGATCATGCCGGCGTTCGTGGGCTTCGCGAACTGGCAGATCCCGCTGATGATCGGCGCGAGCGACATGGCGTTCGCCCGGATGAACAACTTCAGCTTCTGGCTGATGCCGCCGGCGGCGCTGCTGCTCGTCGGGTCGTTCTTCGTTCCGGGTGGCGCCACCGCCGCGGGCTGGACGCTCTACGCGCCGCTGTCGGTGCAGATGGGCGTCGGCATGGACATGGCGATCTTCGCCGTGCACATCCTGGGCGCCTCGTCGATCATGGGCTCGATCAACATCATCACGACGATCCTCAACATGCGGGCGCCGGGGATGACCCTGATGAAGATGCCGCTCTTCGTCTGGACCTGGCTGATCACCGCCTACCTGCTGATCGCCGTGATGCCGGTGCTCGCGGGCGCGATCACGATGGTGCTGACCGACCGTCACTTCGGCACCTCGTTCTTCAACGCGGCCGGCGGCGGTGATCCGGTGATGTACCAGCACATCTTCTGGTTCTTCGGGCACCCCGAGGTCTACATCATGATCCTGCCGGCGTTCGGGATCGTCAGCGAGATCATCCCGACGTTCTCGCGCAAGCGCCTGTTCGGCTACAGCTCGATGGTGTACGCGACCGCGTCGATCGCGATCCTGTCGTTCATCGTCTGGGCGCACCACATGTTCACGACCGGCATGCCGGTCACCGGCCAGCTGTTCTTCATGTACGCGACGATGCTGATCGCGGTGCCGACCGGCGTGAAGATCTTCAACTGGGTGGCCACGATGTGGCGCGGCTCGATGACCTTCGAGACGCCGATGCTGTTCGCGGTCGGCTTCATCTGGGTGTTCACCATCGGCGGCCTGACCGGGATCATCCTGTCGGTCGCACCGCTCGACATCCAGCTGCACGACACCTACTACGTGGTGGCGCACTTCCACTACGTGCTGGTCGCGGGTTCGCTGTTCGCGCTGTTCGCCGGCACCTACTACTGGCTGCCGAAGTGGACCGGCCACATGTACAGCGAGAAGCTGGGCCAGTTCCACTTCTGGGCGTCGATGATCACCTTCAACGTCACCTTCTTCCCGATGCACTTCCTCGGGCTGGCCGGCATGCCGCGTCGCTACGCCGACTATCCGATGCAGTTCGCCGACTTCAACATGGTCGCGTCGATCGGTGCGCTCGGCTTCGGCCTGTCGCAGCTGATCTTCCTGGCCTGCGTGCTGAAGTGCATCAAGGGCGGCGAGAAGGCGACCGCGAAGGTCTGGGACAACCCCGAGGGCCTGGAGTGGACGCTGCCGTCGCCGGCGCCGTACCACTCGTTCGAGACCCCGCCCACGGTCAAGTGACCGACCGGCACCGCCACCCTGCCGCACGAGCATGACCGACGACCCGACCAAGGCCCCGCGCAAGCCCGCGAACCTGCGGACCGCGCTGATCCTGCTGTCGGTCGCGGTCATGTTCTTCGCCGGCGTGATCGCCAAGCGGGTGTTCCTCGGATGAACCGCGCCGAAGACGTGCGCGCCTCGCGCTTCAACCTGCAGACCCTCGCGAAGCTGGCGACGCTCGCCGTGCTGATGTTCGGCTTCGGCTTCGCGATGGTGCCGCTCTACAAGAAGATCTGCGAGATCACCGGCATCAACCTGCTGACCAAGGTCGACCCGGCCGCGGCCGAGTTCGCCCGCAACACGCAGGTCGACAGCTCCCGGACCGTCACCGTCGAGTTCGACGCGAACCACCATGGCCCGTGGCGCTTCAAGCCCGAGAAGGTGTCGGTCGACGTGCATCCCGGCGAGCTGGTGACCGTCGAGTACGAGCTGGTCAACACGCAATCGCGCGAGATGGTCGGCCAGGCCATCCCGAGCTATGCGCCGCGGGTGTCGGCCGAATACTTCCGCAAGCTCGAGTGCTTCTGCTTCAAGCAGCAGGCCCTCGAGGCCAACGCGACGAAGCGCTTCCCGGTCGTCTTCGTGGTCGACCCGAAGCTGCCGCCCGACGTCCGCACGATCACGCTGTCCTACACGTTCTTCGAGATCGGCGCGGGCGTGCAGCCGCAGACCGGCGTCGCCCGCGAGGAGCGCGGTGGATGACGGCCGGCCACGACGAGCCGCCGCGCGCGACGCTGCTGCAGACGGTCAGGGCCGTCGGCGCGTCGTTCTTCGGCGTCCGCGGCGGACGTGCGCACGAAGACGACATGAAACGGCTCAACCCGGTCGTCGTGATCGGGGTGGGCATCGGGATGGCCGCGGCCTTCGTCGCGACGCTGATCCTGATCGTCAGGGCGGTGGTGAAGTGATCCGCACCGACGCACACACCATTCGATGAGATCCGAGAGGGAGAACACACGATGAGCGCAGGCGCGCATACCCCGGCACCGTACTACTTCATCCCGTCGCCGTCGCAGTGGCCGCTGGTCGGCTCGGTCGCGATGGCGTTCGCGGGGTTCGGTGCGGTCGGCACGGTCAACGGCGCGGCCTGGGGGCCGTGGTCGCTGCTGATCGGCTTCGCGATCCTGTTCTACATGATGTTCGGCTGGTTCGGCACGGTCGCGGGCGAGTCGGAGAAGGGGCTCTACAACGCGCGCGTCGACGCGTCGTTCCGCTGGTCGATGAGCTGGTTCATCTTCAGCGAGGTGATGTTCTTCGCGGCATTCTTCGGCACGCTGTTCTACGCGCGCTCGATCACGATGCCGTGGCTCGGCGACCTCGACCACAAGCAGTTCCTGTGGCCGGACTTCGGCGCCTCGTGGCCGAACCAGGGTCCGGCGGGCACCATCGAGTCGTTCCAGACGATCGGCCCGTGGCCCATTCCGACCATCAACACCGCGCTGCTCCTGGCTTCGGGCGTGACGCTGACGATCGCGCACCATGCGCTGAAGGACAACAAGCGCGGCGCGACCGCATTCTGGCTCGCGGTCACCGTGCTGCTCGGCGCGATCTTCATGGGGTTCCAGGCCTTCGAGTATGCGCATGCGTACAAGGACCTGAACCTGAAGCTGTCGTCGGGCATCTTCGGCTCGACCTTCTTCATGCTGACCGGCTTCCACGGCTTCCATGTGACGATCGGCGCGATCATGCTGTTCGTCGTGCTGATGCGGGTGCTGAAGGGCCACTTCACGCCCGAGAACCACTTCGCGTTCGAGGGCGCCGCATGGTACTGGCACTTCGTCGACGTGGTCTGGCTCGGCCTGTACGTGATCGTCTACTGGCTGTGACGGACCGGGTCCGGCGGATGCCGGCCCGTGTCGTCGCCCTCGGGGCCGCCTCGTGCGGCCCTGTTCGTTTCCGCGGCCCGCGCACCGGACGCGTGAGGCGTCCTCCTGCATCCGAACGGGCTGGACCGAGGCCGGGGCACCGCTGACACCGCGGCCGTCGCGGAGCATGATCGACGCGGGTGGTCCGGCCTCTCCACACCGTCGTCCCGCCGCCCCCGGTCCGACGGCCCCCCCCCTGATGGACGACCTCCGAGTCGATCCGGTGGCCCCAAGGTCACCATGGTGTGACGAACTTCCACGATGAGGGGCGACTGTTGCGGGATAGTCGTACCCGAATCATGAGTCCACGCATCGTCTTCGCCGTCATGTCAGCCACCCAGCAGGGCGCCACGGTTGCCCAGCTGGCGGATGCGCTCGTGCCGCACACGGTGCTCATTCACCACGACTTCACGAAACGCAAGGACTTCCGCGTCGACCGCCCGAACGTCCGCTTCGTGCCCGACCCCACCGTGACAGGCTGGGGTTCGTGGGGCCTGAGCCGCGGCATCTTCCACACGATCGACCACGCGCTGCGCACGCTCGAGTTCGACTACCTGCACCTGCTCAGCCCGACCTGTCTGCCGATTCGCCCGATCGCCGAGCTGGAGGCGTTCGTCGCATCGAGCCCGGTCGACATCCACGCCGACATGTTCGAGGTCGAGCGCGACGAGCAGACCCTGATGAACTTCGGTTGCCGCGCCTATGCGTACGGTGATTCGTTCAAGTACCGGGCACTCGGCCGCCTGCGCAAGCACTACTTCGGGCCGGACGCGATCCTCGAGCAGACCTGCTCGCTGTCGATGTGGCGCCGTACACCCGCCCGCGCGGCGCAGGGCCTCGACCTCGTCGACCGGATCGCGCTCGGTGCGACCCATGCGGCTGCGCGCGGCTGGCTCGGCCACAACCCGTTCAGCCCGATGTTCCGCCCGATGATCGGCAGCCTCTGGATCGGGATGAACCGTCGTGTCTGCGAATACCTGATCCGGAGCCGCAACAGCGACCCCGTGAGCGGCTACTTCGCACACCTGAAGATCGTGGACGAGATGCTGTTCCCGACCCTTCTGGCAAACTCGCCGTTCAAGGTCGGACCGGCGGTGCACGCGGTGAGCGACTTCGATCCCTTCGGCAGTCCCTACTGGATCAAGGACGCCGACCTGGATCGGCTGTTCGCCACCGGTCGCTTCATCGCCCGCAAGTTTCCGGACGACCCGTCCGCTCCGGTCCGCCTGAGGGCCCTCGAGCGTGCCGGTGTCGCCCTCGGCACGACCGAGCCGATCTCGGCCTGACTTCCCTTCGACCCCGAGGAACGTCCCATGGACAAGGTCCCTTTCCTTAGACCCAAGCTGGTGGAGCTCGACGACTACGCGCCCCTTCTGGCGGAGATGGACCGGGCCCGGCAGTACACGAACTTCGGGCCGCTGAACTCGCGCTTCGAGAAACGCATCGTCGACGAGTGGATGGGCGGCGAGGGGGCGGCGAGCACCGTCTGCAACGCCACGCTCGGGCTGATGCTCGCGATCTCCGACCTGAAGCGGCCGGGTCGCTACGCGGTGATGCCGAGCTTCACCTTCGCCGCGACGCCGCTCGCGGCGCAATGGTGCGGGCTCGAGCCCTACTTCGTCGACGTCGATCCGCAGGAGTGGGTCCTCGACCAGACCAAGCTGCGGCGCGCCCTGGACGAACTCGGACGCGACGCGGCCGTGGTCGTGCCCTACGCCACCTGCGGCACCCACATGGACCTGCGGCCCTACGAGGCGCTGATCCGCGCCGGCGTGCCGGTCGTCGTCGATGCGGCGCCCTGCTTCGGCACCTCGCTGGGCGGTCGACAGTTCGGCGCCGGCTTCAGCGGTGCGGTGGTCTTCAGCTTCCACGCGACCAAGGCGTTCCCGATCGGTGAGGGCGGCCTGGTCTACAGCGCCGACCTCAACTTCATCCGCCGCCTGAAGCTGGCGTCGAACTACTGGTTCGACGGAGGTCGCGAGTCGAACGGCCTGGGCCTGAACGCGAAGCTGTCCGAACTCGGTGCAGCCGTCGCGCTGGCGACGCTCGACCGGTTCCCCGAGGCGGTCGAGCGGCGCAAGGAGCTCCACGTCCGCTACACGAGCCTGCTGAGCGAGACGGGCCTCCTCGAGATGGGCTGGTCGCTGCAGGGCGTCCGCGGCGAGGCCGCCTATCAGTGGCTGCCGCTGATGGCGCCCGACGTCGCGGCCCGCGATCGCCTGATGTGCCTCGCGGCCGCGCGCAACATCGAGCTGCGCCGATACTTCGTCCCGCCCTGCCACGAGCACCCGCAGTTCCACGATGCGCCCTGCGGAGACCTCGAGATGACGCGGCGGCTCGGCGATCGCGTGGTGAGCCTGCCGCTGTGGGAGGGCCTGACTGACGAGATGCTCGGGCGCGTCGTCGACACGGTGGTCGACGCGGCCCGGGCCGATGCGACCCAGATGGCGGCTACCGGGGCCTGAGACCATGTCGGAGCCGAACCAGCGGGCGGGGAGGCCGTTGCCGACCCGCGCGCGAGTGGTCTACGGCATGATCTCGGCGAACGAGCGGGCCGAGACGATCGAGCAGCTGATCGACACGCTCGGTGGCCGCCCCGTCGTGATCCACCACGACATCGAGAAGCAGCCCGGCCTGCGCGTCGACCGCCCGAACCTGCACTTCGTCACCGACGTCCACCGGACCGGCTGGGGCACCTGGGGCATGTGCCTCGCGGTCCTCAGTGTCGTGCGTTACGCGCTCGAGCACTTCGAGTTCGATCACTTCCAGCTGGTGAGTCCCAGCTGCCTGCCGCTGCGCCCTGCCGATGCGTTCGAGGCCCACCTCGCGCACAGCGCGGTCGCGGGCAACATGGACCTGATCGATCTCGCCTCCGATCGCGAGTTCCTCGTCAACTATGCGTGGCGGATGTATGCGCCGCACGGCAGCCTGCGCCAGCGCGTGCTCCAGGCCGCACGCGAGCTGTACTTCGGCCGCGCCGCCGAACGCGTCCAGCCCTTCGGTCTCGCGGTGCTGTCGGACGTGCGGGCCCGCGCGCTGCGCACGCGGGTGTCCAAGGCGGTGGCGGCCGCGATCGTGCGGTGCTTCATGCATCCGCTGATCAGCCGGGCGCCGTTCCGCCGTGGCCGCCGCGCCTTCGTCGGCAGCGTCTGGTTCTGCGCCGACCGCGCGCTGTGCGAGCAGCTCGTCCGGGATGCCGCCGATCCGGCCATCGTCCGGCACTTCAGCCGCCTCGACAACACCGACGAGCTGCTGTTCGCGACGCTGCTCGGCAACGCGGGCCGGCCGATCGGACCGTCGAACCACTTCGTCAACACCTTCAACGACCGCGGCAATCCGCGCACCTTCCGTTCGCTCGAGCTGCAGTCCCTGCTCGACAGCGACGCCTGGTTCGCGCGCAAGTTCCCCGGGGTCCCGTACGCGCCGATCCGCATCGGACTCATCGAGCGCCGGCACGCCGGCACGCCGGCGGCCGCCGCGCTGCCCGCGGTCCGCCCCCCCGAGGTGGTCTTCGCGACCTGCGTGCGCGCCGACGAGCTGCCCGTGGTGGCGGGCCTCGCCGAGCGGCTGGGCGGACGCCGGCTCGTGGTCCACGTGCTCGACGACGACGCCGCCGCGCGCGATCAGCGTCCGCAGGCGCCGAACATCGACTACGCGCCCACGCCGCTCACCGGCGGGTTCCGCTCGACCCGCCTGAACGCCGGCGTGCTGCAGCTGCTGCGCTACTGCGTCGAGTGCGTGGAGTTCGATTACCTGCAGCTGCTTCCGGCCGACGCCCGCCCGACCGGGCCGATCGAGGACTTCGAGCGCTTCCTGGACCGGTCGCCCGCCGAGGTCCACGCACGGATCACCAGCCTCGAGCGCCGGCCCATCCTCGGGCAACACCTCGCCCGCGTCTGCGCGTCGCCACGATCCGTGTTCGCCGGCCTGCTGCGCTGGGCGGAGACGGGCGTCGCGACCCGCAGCCTGCTCGGCGCGAAGGCGGCGGTCGCGGTGACGACGGTCGCCTCGGCCCTGCTGGCGGTCCGCCATCCGGTGCTGCGCGGCGCCACGCTCTCGATCGGCCCGATGATGTTCGGCGCGAGCCGCGATGCCTGCCAGCACCTGGTGCGGTTCGCGATCGACCGCCGGTGGGTCCGCTACGCGACGGCGATCGATGATGACGGCTCGGTGCTGTTCAGCACCCTGCTGAACGACGGCACCTTCCGGATCGGCGCGCCGACCGTCGTGGCGTCCGCCGCCGCGAAGGACGCAGGGGCGTCGCCGCCGACCGACGCCTGGTTCGTCTCCGACGACGCGGAGCCCGCGCACCGAGCCGCGACCCACGCGCGCGGCGCGTCGCATCGGCTCGCCACCGCGGGGTCCGGGTCGCTCTCGGGGTAGCATCGCGTCCTCGCTCTCCTCCCGGGCCGTGTGCCGCGGCGCGCGTCGGTCACGACGCGGCCCGCGGCCATCGGGTCGCGCATCGTGAAGTCATCCCGAATCGCCCTGGTCGCCGCCCTGGCCGTCATCGTCCTCACTGCGTCGCTGGGCGTCTGGCAGCTGCGACGCGCGTCGGAGAAGGCCGCCGCGCAGGCCGAACGCGACGTCGCGCTCGCTGCGCCGCCGCTGCGCGTCGATCGCGACTGGCCGCCGCCCGACCGCGTCGAAGGGCGTCGGGTCGAACTCACCGGGCGCTTCGATCCGTCCGGGACCCTGCTGCTCGACAACCGCACGCATGCCGGCGTGGCGGGCTTTCACGTGCTGACGCCGCTCCGCCAGTCACCCGACGATCCGCCGGTGATGGTGCTGCGCGGCTGGATCGCGCGGGACCTGCGCGACAGGAGCCGACCGCTCGACTTCGCCACGCCCGCCGACCCCGTCCGCCTCGAGGGTCTCGCGCTCGCGACCCTGCCGCAGCCGATCGTGCTCGGGGGCGAAGACGCGGGGGCCGCGCGCGCCGTTCGCGTCGTGCAGCGCTTCGACCTCGAAGCCTGGCGCCGCGTGCAGGGCCCGGGCGCCGCCGCCTTCGTCGTGCGGCAGACGTCCGCACTGGACGACGGCCTGCGCCGCGACTGGGTGCAGCCCGGCTCGGGCGTCGACCGCCACCACGGCTACGCGGTGCAGTGGTTCGCGCTGTCCGCGCTGACCGTCGTGTTGACCTGGCAGGCTGCGCGGCGCATGCGCCGGCGCCCCGGAGGCGACGCCGGATGACCCCGCGCCGCGACCCGGTCGGACGGCGAGGGCCGCGGCCCACCCCGTCTACACTCGGCATGCGTAGCGTGTGCGACGCGGGCGGGCGAGGAGAACAAGTTCCTCGCGCGGGCGAGCCTCGCCGCGCGATCATCGCGGGAGAGCGTGGCATCACCGACCCGATGCGGCGTCCGCAGGCGTCGAGTCGGGCCCGGGCGACATCGTCGCCGTCCGAACACGCGCCCCGTGATCTCCTTCGCCTCCATGGAGTCGACCTCACCCGTCATGTCGAGCCCGACCGATAAGCCGTCGTCCGCACGGACGCTGGCGCTGGGCAAGTCCGTGGCGTCGATGGGCGTCGCGACCGCGGCGGACCTGTTCGCGCAGGTCGCGATCCCGATCCTGCTGGTGCGCCTGCTCGACGACACCGACTTCGGGCTGTACCGAACCCTGTGGCTGATCGCCGGCACGCTGCCGGGCGTGCTCGCGCTCGGCGTGCCGCAGAGTCTGTACTACTTCCTGCCGCGATCGGACCGCACGCGGTCGTCGGCCTACGTGCTGCAGGCGATGCTGCACATGATGGCGGCGGGTCTCGTCGCTGCCGCGGGCGCGGCGCTCTTCCTGCACCTGCAGGGCGAGGCGCACCCGCTCGGCTGGCCGGCGATCGTCTTCGTCGGGCTGTGGGTGGCCGCGTCGGTGCTCGACTACCTGTACGTCGCGCAGCAGGAGATCCCCACGCAGGCGCGCACCAACCTGTCGTTCACGGCGCTGCGCGTCGTTGCGGTGCTCGGCGCCGCGGCGACCTGGCAGGCCTGGCAGCCGGTCCTGCTCGCGCACGTGGCCGTCTCGGTGCTCAAGGCGACGGTCTGCGCCATCGCGGTGCGCCGGTACGCCGGCGCGACGCGACCCGGCCGCGACACGCTGCGCGCGCAGTACGCGTACTCGCTGCCGGTCGGGATCTCCGGCGCGCTCTACCTGCTGCGCGCGCGTCTCGACCAGTGGCTGGTCGCGAGTCTCTTCTCGGCCGCGCAGTTCGGCCTCTACTCGATCGCGGCCGTCTTCAGCCCGCTGCAGACGCTGATCCGGGTGACCGTCAATCAGGTGATCCAGCCCGAGCTCAGCCGGCTGCAGTCGCAGCAGGACCTGGTCGGCATGCGAGCGCTGAACCAGCGGACCAACCTCGCGGTTGCCCTGCTGCTGTTCCCGGCGATCGCCTTCATCGCGACCTGGGTCGAGTCGATCCTGTCGCTGCTGTTCACCGATCGCTACGCGGGCGCGGCGCCCTTCGTGCGGATGTACCTGCTGACGATGGCGATCGAGTCGCTCGAGATCGCGATCGTGCTCGTCTCGATGGGCCACGGCCGCTTCGTGCTGAAGGTCGACACGATCGTGCTGCCGGTCGCGATCTGCACCGCGCTCGCCGGCGCGAGGCTGTTCGGCCTGGTCGGCGCGCCGGCCGGCGCGATCGTCGGCGCGATCATCGCGCAGCTCATGCTCTACCATCGCTTCGCGTCGATCTCCGGGCTGCCGGTGCACGCGGTGCAGGAGTGGGGCGCGATCGCGCGCGTGACGGTGGCGAGCGGGCTGTCGGCCGCGGCGTCGATGGTCGTCTGGGCGCTGCCGGTGCCCGGTGGCCACATCGGGCGGCTGGTCGTCGCCGGCCTCGCGTTCGTGGCGGCCTACCGGGTCCTTCTGTCGCTGCTCGGGCTCGGGCCGAAGGTCCGCGCCGCGTTGGGCGGGCGGCTCTCCCGCCTGCTCGGATTCGGAGGAGGCGATGCCTGAACTGTCCGTCGTGGTCCCGCTCTACAACAAGGCGGAGTACGTGGAGCGCTGCGCGCGGTCGATCCGCGCGCAGACGCTGACCGACTTCGAGGTGATCGTCGTCGACGACGGCTCGACCGACACCGGCCTCGAGGACTTCCGGCGCGCGTGCGACGGCGACTCGCGCTTCGTCTTCACGAGCCAGCCCAACGGCGGCGTCTCGAAGGCGCGCAACACCGGGATCGAACGCGCCCGCGCGGACGTCGTCGCCTTCCTCGACGCGGACGACGAGTGGCTGCCCGGCTACCTGGCGGCGATCGCCGCGCTCGCACGGCGACATCCCGAGGCGACGCTGCTCGGCACCGCCTACCGGATCGTGCAGGGCGGCTCGGCGATCCACCGCCGCGAGGGGCTCTTCGACGGCGTGTCGCCGATCGACATCGACGGCTTCTTCGCCGCGTGGGCGCGGCTCGGCCTGTGTCCGCTCTTCATCGGCGCGACGGCGGTCCGGCGCGCCGACCTGCTGGCGATCGGCGGCTTCGAGGTCGGCATGAACCTCGGCGAGGAACTGCTCACCTTCATCCGGCTTCTGGAGCGCGGCCCGATCGTGTTCCACGACGAACCGCTCGTGGTCTACCACCTCGGCCTCACCGGCACGCTCGCCACCTCGCCGTCGCCGACCGCGATCCGCAACCACGTCAAGCTGATCAGCGAGCTCGAGCGGCAGGTCGAGCGCGGCCACTGCCCGCCCTCGGTCTGCCGGCGCTGGATGGCGCTGCACGCGCACTACCTGATCCAGACCGGCCAGCGTGGCGACCTGCTGCGCTTCCTGGTCCGGTCGCCGTCGCAGTTCGCGGCGCGGCAGTGGGCGGCGGGCCTGCTCGAACTGACGGGCCTGCGGCGCCCGCTGCGCTGGATCCTGGGGCGCACGGCATGAAGCACCGCGTTACCGCGTCGATGCCTGCTCCGGCCCCGGCCCCGGCCCCGGCGCCCGCCACGGCCGACCTCGCGACCGAACTCGCGGCCAGGCCCCGGCGACCCGGCCGGCGAGCGCTCGCGCTCGCCGGCGCGGCCCTCGCGGCGACGGCCACCGCAGTCCGCGCCGAATCGCCCGTACCGGACACCCGCGTCGCACCGCGCGCGCCCGACGGATCCGGGCGTCGCGGCAGCCGCTGGCTCCTCCATCGCGACGATCGCTGAACCGGTCTCGCCGTCGACGACCCGCCCGCGTCAACCGATGCTGCTCGAACATCCCCGCCAGATCGTCGGATCGTTCCGTGCCACCGATGTGCTCGTGATCGGCAGCGGCCCGGCCGGCATGTCGCTCGCGCTCGAGCTCGAGCGCCGCGGCCTGTCGTCGCTCGTGCTGGAGGCGGGCGGCGAGTATTACGAGGAGGCTTCCCAGGCGTTCTTCGCCGGCGACCTCGTCGGTCCGCCCGCCTTCGAGCTCGACGTCAACCGTCTGCGCTACTTCGGCGGCTGCTCGAACCACTGGGGCGGCTTCAGCCGCAGGCTCGAGGCCTGGGACTTCGGCGACAAGGTCCAGGGCGTGCCCGGTGCCTGGCCGATCGGGCGCGGCGACCTCGATCCGCAGCTCGCGCGCGCGAGCGAGATCCTCGAGATCGGCGGCTTTCCGCCGGACCGCCCGCTCGGCGACATGCTGTCGCAGGTTCACTTCGTCTATTCGCCGCCGATCAGCTTCAAGCTGAAGTACCGCTCCCACGTGAAGGCCTCGCGGCTGATGCACGTGGCGCTCAACACCTGCGTGACGAACCTCGTCGAGCGCGACGGGCGGATCGTGGCCGTCGAGATCGCCGATCCGGACGGGCAGCGCGACGTGCTCAAGGCCCCCTGGGTGGTGCTCTGTGCGGGGGGCGTCGAGAACTCGCGGATGCTGCTCTGGTCGAACGTCCGCAACGAGGGTCGCGTGGTCCGCGATCCGACCGCCCTCGGCAAGTACTTCATGGAGCACCCGCACTTCACCGTCGGCGACGCGTTGCTGGTCGGCGATCCGCGGCTCGATCCGGACCGTCGCGGCCGCGCCTACGTCGCGCCGACCGAGAAGGCGATCCGCGAGCGCGGCATCCTCAACTGCGGGTTGCGGATCGAACCGACCAACTACGACGGCACGAAGCAGCTCGTCGCGGACCTCGCCTGCGTCGCGCCGCGGCTCGGCAAGTGGGCGGCGCGCGCCGTGAAGATGCGGCTGGCCTGCGGGGTCAGGATCCGCGCGGCCTGGGAGCAGGCGCCGCGCGAGTCGAACCAGGTGCGGCTGGGCACGAAGCGCGATCCGCTCGGCATCCCGCGGGTCGAATTGCGCTGGAAGTATTCCGAGCTCGAGAAGCACACCGCCCGGCAGACCGTGCTCCTCTTCGGCGAGTGGCTCGCGAGCACCGGGCTCGGGCGCGCACGGCTCGAGCCCTGGCTTGCCGACGACGACGACTTCCCGGCCTGGGACGAGCAGATCGGCAACCACCACATGGGCGGGACGCGGATGAGCGACGACCCGAGGACCGGCATCGTCGATCGCGACTGCCGCGTGCACGGCCTGAGCAACCTGTACGTGTGCGGCTCGTCGGTCTTCCCGAGCGCGGGCCATGCGAACCCCACGCTGACCATCGTGCAGCTCGCGCTGCGGCTGGCCGGCCACCTCGGCGGACGGATAGACGCGGCGGGGAGGGCGTCGTGAAGCGCCTGCTCGCACGGCTGCTGGTGCTCGCCCTGCTCGCGGGCGCGATCGGTTTCGCCGGACAGCGGTGGTACGCGCACCGCACCGGCATCGAGGGCTGGGCCGAGCGAACGACGCCCGTCCCGACACGCACGGTCACCGACGCGGCGCTGCGCGAGGCCTTCGCGCAGCGCGACGCCGCGGTGCCCGCGAAGGCCTACGAGGACGCCTTCCTCTACCTGCTCGAGGGCTTCGTCAACTACCGCTCGCCGATGGGCGCCCGGGCGAACTGGCCCGGCACGCCGAGCAGCAACGGTCGCCGCAGCGACGGACTCGAGGGCTTCGCCCGCTTCTTCCCGCTCGCCGCCGCATGGCTCGCGTCGGGTCGTCCCGACGAGCTCGAGGTCGGCGGCCGCCGGGTCTCGCTGACGGCGATGCTGCGCGAAGGCCTGCTCGCCGGCACCGACCGCGACGGCCCGGAATACTGGGGCGTGATCACCTCCACCAGTCAGCGGCTGTTCGAGTCGGGCGACGTCGCCCTCGGCGTCTGGCTGACCCGCGACCGCATCTGGGCGCGGCTCGAGCGCGCCGAGAAGGACCGCGTCGCCGCGTGGCTGCGGCGCGCGCTCGCCGTGCACGCCTACGAGGGCAACTGGTCGCTGATCCCGGTGCTGGTCGAGCGCGTGCTGCTGTCGCTCGGCGAGGACGTCTGCTGCGATCAGATCGTCACCCAGCGCTTCTGGCGCGAGTTCAAGGCCCTGTCCCTCGGCGGCGGCTGGATCGCCGACGGTACGGCGGTGGACTACTACAACGCCTGGGCGATGCAGTACCTGATGTTCTGGATCGACCGCGTCGATCCGTCGTTCGATCCGGCGTTCATCCGCGACTCGAACCGCCAGATGGTCGGCTTCTACCAGTACATGCTGGGTCCGAAGGGGGCGCCGCTCTTCGGCCGCAGCGTCTGCTACCGGATGGCCGTCCCGGTGCCGCTGCTGGTCGCGCAGTCGATCTCGCCGGGCACGGTGTCCAAGGGCCGCGCGATGCGCGCGCTCGACGCGTCGTGGACCTACTTCGTCTCGTACGGCGCGACCCGCGACGGCGGCATCGTCCAGGGTTTCTGCGGCCCGGACCTCGCGCTGGTCAACGACTACACCGCGCCGGCGAGCTGCCTGTGGGGCGCACGCGGGCTGATCCTCGCGCTGGCGCTCGACCGCGAGCTCGGCCTGCTCGACGCGAAACGCGAGCCCCTGCCGGTCGAGGAGGCCGACTTCAGCGTGCGCGAGCCGCACCTGAAGTGGCGGCTCGACGGCCGCAAGGCCACCGGCGAGATCGTGCTGACGATCGAGGAGAACGCCGACAAGGACGTCCCGCCCGCGTTCCGGGCCTTCGGCGCGAAGAACGCGTTCAAGGAGTGGCTGTACCAGATGCCGGCCCGGCCGGCGAACCGGGCCGCGCTCTACGACGCGAAGCAGTACTCGACCGAGCAGGCGTTCACGCGCTGCGAGCCGGCTCGCTGACGCGCGCGACGGCCGCGAGGCGCTCCGCGACCAGCGCGCCGAGCACGCGGTAGGCGCGGTGCCGGGCGACCCAGTGGCGACCCGCCTCGGCGCGGCGACGCGCCTCGGCCGGATCGGCGAGCGCCTCCAGCAGCGAGGCGGCGATGCCCTCGGCCGAGAACTCGCACAGCCAGCCGCCGCCGCTCTCGCGGACGACATGGGCCTGGTCGGGCTGGTCGTTGCAGACGACCGGCATCCCGCAGGCGAGGTACTCCACCGCCTTGGTCGGCGAGCCGACCTCGGTGAACGGCGAGCGCGGGATCTGCGAGACCCCGACGACCGCGTGCCGCGCGATCGCGAGCGCCTCGCGGAATCCCAGGCGGCCGGTGAAGTGGACGCAGTCCCCGGCGCCGGTCTCCTGCGCGTAGCGCGGCAGCCAGCCGACATCGGTGGGCTCGTCCGCCTCGCCGATGACCAGCATCGTGAAGCCCGGCACGGTCTTCGCCACGATCCGTGCGGCGTCGACCAGCAGGTCGGGGCGCCGATAGCGGTCCAGCGTACCGAGATAGACCGCCATCGTCCGGCCGCGCAGCGCATCCGGCAGGGGCTCGGCCGGCGGCGGGACACCGTCGACGTCGACGCCCATCGGCACCGGCGTCACCCGCGCGTGACGCAGCGCGCCGCTCTCGCGCAGCGCCGCCTCCATCGCGATCGTCTGCACGAAGAGCCAGTCCGAGCGCGGCACCAGCAGGTGCCTGAGCACGAGGAGGCCGAGCGTGCCGCGCAGGCGCAGCCAGGCCCGCCGCTTCGCGCCGATCCGGCCGTCCCGCTGCCGCGACAGCCACAGGTGGTGCTCGGGCAGCGGATAGGACATCCAGTAGCAGAAGGGCACGCCCGCGAGCCGCGCGGCGACCCAGCCGATCGCGCCGAGCACGGGCTTGTCCCGCACCACCAGCGCGTCGTAGCCACCGCGCACGCGATGCAGCAGCGACAGCTGCTGGCGCAGGTCCGCGAGCATCGCCCGCAGCCGCGACGGAGCGTGCACGAGGAACGATCGGCCGCCGCTCCAGGCGGGCGGCGGCCACGTGCCCTCGACCACCGCGACCAGGTCGACGTCGATGCCCGCACCGGGCAGCGACTCGCCGAACAGCACGCGGACGTCGGGACGGTAGGTGGGGTGGGACTCCGCGGTCGCGTAGAGCACGCGGAGTCGGCGCTGCGGCGCCGCGGCGACGCGCATCACGGGGACGGGCCCCGCGTCAGGCGATCGCGGCCAGCGGCGGCTGCGCGGGCGCGGAGCGCGGCCAGTGACGGTCGACGAGCTCGCGCGTGTTGCGGATGTTGCCGCGGCTCGACGCGCCGAACACGATCGACGCGATCTGGGGCTGCTCGCAGATCCACTGGATCGCCTCGTTCGACGGGATCGCGCCCGAGGCGAACACCGACATCGCGATCGCCCGGAACCGGCGGCGCTCGAGGGCGCGTGCGTAGGCCTCGAATCCGCCGCACATGCGGAAGCCGATCTTGTTGATGTTCGAGCAGACGATCGGGTTCTCGATGCCGACCTCATCGAGCACGTCGAGCAGCATCGGCATGTTCATCGTGATGAAGCCCGGCTCCGCACCGTACCGGTCGCGCACGTGCTGCGCGAAGATGCGGAACGCCTCCTTGAACTTCAGCCCGAGCAGCAGGTCGACCACCACGTTCTGCAGGAAGATCACCGGGGTGTTCAGCCCCTGGAACATCTTCATCTCGGCGTCGACCAGCAGCGTGGTCAGGCCTTCGATGTCCTTCTTCGCGAGCGACATCCCACCGCGGATCGCGGCGTCGAACAGACCCTCGCTCGGCAGGAACTTCCTCACCGCACCGAGCATCCCGTGCTCGGTCACCGCGTTCGCGTACTTGTGCGCGTACGGCATGCACGGATAGAAGAGATAGTCGGCGTAGCGCTCGGGATTCGCGCGCATGTGGTCGCAGACCTCGGCGATCCGGTCGTGCGTCGTGCACATGAAGGTCCGGATCCCTTCGGCGTGTGCGATGTCGAGCACGTCGATGATGGCGCTCGTGTCCTGGAAGCGCATGGACTGAGCACGCGCCTTCTCCTCGGACATGTGGTTCACGCCGAAGAACTGGTTGTCGCCGAAGAGGAGTCGATCCATGTCGTGTGGCTGCCGGAGGAGGTTCGGAGGCATCGGGACTGCGGGTCAGCGCGAGAGGACCGACCACAGGCCGCGCTTGCGGGCGGCCGGAGCGGGCTCCTTCGAGACGGCGCCGCGTCCTTCGGCGTCGGCGATGATCGCGGCGATGGCCGCGTCGGTCAGGGCTGCGCTTCGGAACGAGTTGACGTTGTCGGCGGCGCCCGCCTTGATGCGCTGGACGAAGTAGTCGAGCTGGGCCGAATACTCCTCGCCGCGGATGTAGAACCACACCGGCGGCGTCATGTCGGTGGTGTAGCGGACGTTCCAGCCATGCCGGTAACCCTCCGGCAGCGGGGCCTCGTCGCGCAGGAACACCTGGCACTCCTGGCGGTCCGCGTAGATGCGGCCCAGCGTGCCCCAGATCGTCACGCGCGTGGTCATCTTGCGGAACGACTCGTCGCTCCAGTTGACCGACAGCTGGGCGGTCCGGCCGTCTTCGAAGTACAGCGTCGAGTAGACCTCGTCGTCGGTGTCGCGCGAGAAGATCTTGCCGAGCACGCTGCCGCCCACGCCGCGATGCTCGCCGAAGTACCAGTTCACCAGGTTCAGCGGGTGCGCGGCATAGTCGTAGAGGCAGCCGCCGCCCTCGGTCCGCTGCGTGCGCCACGTCGAGCCCTTCGGACGCAGCACCACCGGCCCGTAGGCCTCGGCCTTGATGTGCGAGACCTCGCCGATGATGCCGGCGTCGAGCAGACGCTTCACCTCCTGGAAGGCCGCGACGAAGCGGTTGTGGTAGCCCACCTGGTTGACCAGGCCGCGCGACTCGGCCAGCGCCGCGAGACGGTCGCCGTCGGCCGGGTCGAGCACGAAGGGCTTCTCGCAGAACACGTGCAGGCCGCGCTCGAGCGCCTTGGTGACCATGTCGGCGTGGAAACGCGACGGCGTGGCGATCAGCACCGCGTCGAGCGGCGCTTCGCGCAGCATCGTGTCGTAGTCGGCGTAGGTGACGATGCCCGTGTACTTGCCGAGCACGTCGAGCACGTACGTGGCCGGGTCGCACACCGCCGTGACCTGGACGTCAGGATGCGCGTTGATCATCGCGTGATGGGACAGTCCCATCTTGCCGAGTCCGACGACGCCGACCTTGATCATCTGCTGAACTCCGAGGAAAGGGCTGCGGTCTGGCGCCGCAACCGCCGTATTGTGCCTCGGCACCGTCCGGACACACGTGCCGAACCGCACAGGGGCGGCTCGGCGGACCGGCCGCGGCGGACCGGGAGCCGGCCGCGTGGCCGGGCCGGTCCGCGCGGCCCGCCCGCGGCGCCGACCCGACGGTCCCGACCGCTCGTCGGACCATGCCGTGCGCGTCTCGCGGGTCCCACGGGCCGGGTCCCGCGCTGGCGTACCCTTGCCGACACGCGGCGGTCCGGCGCCGCCGCCACGACCCGCCCCGATGCCCCGACTGCTCAACATCAACAGCTATCACTACCGTCGCGGCGGAGCCGACGTCGTCTACCTCGAGCACGCGCGCCTGTTCGAGTCGCTCGGCTGGGACTGCTCCTACTTCGCGATGCATCATCCGAGCAACCTCGACTGCCCGGACAGCCGCTACTTCGTCGACGAGATCCAGATCGGCCACGACTACTCGCCGATCGAGAAGGCGATCAAGGCGACGCAGGTGATCTACTCGTTCGAGGCCCAGCGCAAGCTGCGTCGCCTGATCGCGGACAAGCGTCCCGACGTGGCGCACGCGCACAACATCTATCACCACCTGTCGCCCTCGATCCTGCCCGAGCTGAAACGGGCCGGCATTCCGACGGTCCTGACGGCCCACGACGTCAAGCTGGCCTGTCCGAACAACAAGATGCTGGCCAACGGCCGCATCTGCGAGGCCTGTCGCGGCCACCGCTACGACCACGTCGTGCGCCAGCGCTGCGTGCACGGCTCGGTCGCGGCGAGTGCGGTGATCGCGATGGAGGCGGCGGTCAACGCCGCGCTCGGCACCTGGCGCAAGCACATCGACCGCATCGTCGTGCCCAGCCGCTTCCTGATCGACAAGCTCGCCGAATGGGGCTGGCCGCGCGATCGCTTCACCTACATCCCGAACTATGTCGACGCCCGGTCGCTCGAGCCGCGCTTCGCGCCGGGCGACTACCTGGTCTACTTCGGCCGGCTGTCCGTCGAGAAGGGACTGCCCACGGTGGTCGCCGCCGCGGCCGAGTCCGGCGCGAAGGTGGTGCTCGTGGGCACCGGCCCGATCGAGGACGCGCTGCGCGAGACCGTCGCACGGACCGGCGCGCAGGTCGAGTTCGCCGGCTACCGGACCGGCGAGGCGCTGCACCGGCTGGTCCGCGAGAGCCGCGCGTCGATCCTCGCGAGCGAGTGGTACGAGAACGCGCCGCTGGGCGTGCTCGAGAGCTTCGCGATGGGCAAGCCGGTGATCGGCGCCCGGATCGGCGGCATCCCCGAGATGGTGCGCGATGGCGAGACCGGCTGGCTCTTCGAGAGCGGACGCGTCGACGAGCTCGCGGCCCGGATGCGGACCGCCCGGGACACCCCGGACGCCGGGATCGAGACCATGGGGCGGGCCGCCCGCGCCGACGTCGAGGCGCGCTACGCCCGCGAGCGCTACGTCGAGTCGATGCGCGCCTTGTATCATGACCTAGGGGTCGCCTGACCCCGACCGCCTGCGCGGCTGCCCGGCGCGCCACCGGGCGCGCACGACGACCCACCCCCCGACCATCGATGACCGACTCCGCCCGTCCCCTCCGGATCGCAACGTTCACGTTCCGTTCGATTCCCCAGCGGCCCGGCTGCGCCGGCGTCGACAAGGTGTCCGTCGAGCTCTACACCCGCCTCGCCGCGCGGGGCCACTCGGTCACCGCGTACAACCGGCTGTTCCCGGGGGAGCAGCCGATCGGTACCGAGTACAGGGGCATCGTCACCAGGAACTTCTATACGCCTACCCGAAGGAAGGGGTTCGATTCGATCATCCACTCCTTCAAGGTGTGCTGGGACATCATCACCCGCAACACCGCCGACGTGGTCCACATCCACAACACCGGCAACAGTCCGTTCGGCCTGCTGCTGCGGCTGTTCGGCAAGAAGGTGGTCCTGAGCCAGGACGGCGTCGACTGGCAGCGCGGCAAGTGGCCCTGGTACGGCCGGCTGTACCTGTGGCTGACGGTGTTCGTGACCGCCTACGCGCCGCACCGTATCGTCTTCGACAGCATCTTCTACAAGGCGGACTTCGAGAAACGGTTCCGGCGCACCTACGACTTCGTCGCCTGGGGCTCGGAGGTCCGCGAGGACAACCTCGACGAGTCGGTGCTGCAGGAGCTCGGCGTCGAGAAGGGCGGCTACTTCCTCTTCGTCGGCCGCTTCATCCCGGACAAGGGCCTGCACTACCTGGTCCCGGCCTTCCAGTCGGTGAAGACCGACAAGAAGCTGCTGCTGGTGGGCGGTGCGCCGAACCCGTCGAGATACGAGGTCGAGCTCGGCGAGCTGGCCGCGAAGGATCCGCGGATCGTGATCCCGGGCTTCATCTTCGGGCCGAAGCTGTTCGCACTGATGAAGCACGCCTACACCTACGTGCAGCCCTCGGACATCGAAGGCCTGTCGCCGGTGGTGCTCGAGAACATGGGTCTGGGCGTGCCGATCATCTCCAGCGACATCCCCGAGAATGCGTTCGTGGTCGGGGACACCGCCGTGCTGTTCAAGCGTGGTGACACCGCCGACCTCGCTGCCAAGCTCGAGCAGGCGCTCGCCGATCCCGAGGGCATGCGCCGGCTGGGCGATGCCGCGCGGGCCCGCGCCCGCGAGAACTTCAGCTGGGACGCCTGCGCGACCGGGTACGAGCGCGTGTTCCGCGAGCTCGTCGACGGCCGCCGCGCCTGACCGGCCGCGCCCGCCCGGGCGCGACTGCCCCGGCGCGACCGCTTCGCGTTGTCAAGGGCGGGGCGCGATGCCACAATCGACACGAGTGGAGTCGCGGGCGCCGGCCCGCGCGGGCGCCGGCCGCAGTGGTTCGGGACGCCCTCCGACCCCCGGTCTGGCGTTGCACGCCGCCCGTTTGTAGGCGACCGGAGACTTTGTTCCTCGTCCGCTCTCCCGGAGGCGGCACACTTCGGTCGGTACGTTGCTGGCGGCTCGGGCCGGCCCCGCGGGGTCGGGCGAGAGGCTCATTCACGGAAGGAAGCGTTCGATGGTGTTCAGTCAACTCCTGCGGGTCCTCCGCGCCCGGATCTGGATCGCCCTGTTCGTGCTGCTGGCGGTGGTCGGCACGGCGATCGCGGTCAGCCTGCTGATGCCCAAGCGCTACACCGCGAACACGGTCATGGTCGTCGACTTCCCGGCGAACGATCCGGTCCTCGGCAGCGCGGCCTACATGCAGGGCACGATCAGCTCGTTCCTGTCGACCCAGGTGGACATCATCCGCAGCGAGCGCGTGATCAAGCGGGCGCTCGCCCAGCTGAAGCTCGAGGACGATCCCGTCGTCAAGCAGCAGTGGCTCGACAAGACCGGCGGCAAGGGCGTGATCCAGGGCTGGATCATCGGCTTCATCCTCGACAACCTTCGCGTCGAGCCGTCGCGCGAGGGGGCGGGCATCACGCTGTCGATCGAGGCCTGGACGCCCCAGCTCGCCGCCGAGATCGCCAACGGCATCACCCAGGCCTACGTGCAGACCACGCTCGACATGAAGACCGAGCCGGCACGCCAGTACGCCGCCGCCTTCGAGGAGCAGGCCCGCCAGTACCGCGATCAGATCGCCCAGTCGCAGGCACGCCTGTCGGCCTTCCAGCAGCAGAGCGGCATCATCGCGAGCGACGAGCGCTTCGACGTCGAGAACACGCGGCTGCAGGAACTGTCGTCGCAGCTGGTCGCCTTGCAGGGCGCGACGCTGGAGTCGCGCTCGCGGACCGCGGCGGTCCGCAGCGGCGCGACGATGCCCGAGGTCGTCGCCAGCCCGCTGGTCAACGGCCTGAAGACCGACATCAGCCGCGTCGAGCAGCGCCTCGACGAGCAGGGCGCGCGGCTCGGACCGAACCACCCGCAGTACGTCGCCACGCAGGCCGAGCTGAACGCGCTGAAGCTGCGCCTGGAGGCCGAGACCGAGAAGGTCGTCAGCAGCATCCGGACCGGCGGGGAGATCAACGACCAGCGCGAGTCGCAGCTGCGCGGGGCGCTCGAGGCGCAGCGCGCCAAGGTGCTCGCGCTCAAGAAGCAGCGGGACCAGCTCGCGGTGTACCAGCGCGAGGTCGACAGCGCCCAGCGCGCGCTCGAGCTGCTGCAGCAGCGCGCCACCGCCACCACGGTCGAGAGCCGCTCGCGCCAGTCGAACGTGAACGTGGTCTCGAGCGCGTTCGCGCCGGATCGGCCGAGCCGTCCGAACGCGCCGCTCAACATCGCGATCGGCCTGTTCTTCGGGACCGTGCTCGCGATCATCGCAGCGATCACGCTCGAGGCGGTGCAGCGTCCGATCCGCAACTCCGACGACCTGCTCGACGCGACCGGCGTGCCGATCCTCGCGGTGCTGCCGCCCGCGAACTCGAAACGGCCGCAGCGCCTGATCGGCGAGACAGGCCCCTCGGTCGGGCCGAACCTGCGGCTCGGCAACGGCTGACGCCGGACACGTCCCGACCTCCTCCCCGAGACACGACATGGCGAACCCGATGGGCACCTTCAGCGTCATCCAACCGAGCGCCGCCACGGCAGCGCCCGCCGCCTCGAACACGCCGGCGCCCAGGCCCGGCGCCGCGCCCCGGATCGGCGAGATGCTCGTCGCGCAGGGCGTGATGGACGCGGCCCAGGTCGAGCGTGTGCTCGAGCTGCAGCGCAGCCCCGACGAGCGCGCCCGCTTCGGCGAGATCGCGATCCGGCTGGGGTATGCGACCAAGCAGCAGGTAGCCGAGATCCTCGCGCGCCAGTTCGGCTCGGCGAGCGAGCTCGACCTGTCGAAGTCGCGCCTGCCCGCGACGATCGTCACCGCATTCCGTAACGTGCTGCCGTTCGCCGAGTCGATCCGCTCGCTGCGCAGCCAGCTGATGATGCGCTGGTTCGACGGCACGCCGGGCCAGTCCACGCTCGCGATCACCAGTGTCGACCGCGGTGACGGCAAGAGCTTCGTGACCGCGAATCTCGCGGTGGCCTTCTCGCAGCTCGGCGAGAAGACGCTGGTCATCGATGCCGACATGCGTCACCCGACCCAGCACGAGATCTTCGGTCTGCGCAATCCGCTCGGCCTGTCGGGCGTGCTGAGCGGGCGCGCGGACCTGAACGAGATCCGGCTGATCGACGGCCTGGGCAACCTGTCGGTGCTGCCGGCCGGGCCGCTGCCGCCGAACCCGCAGGAACTGCTCGGCCGGCCCGAGTTCGGCCGGCTGCTCAACGAGATGTCGTCGGTGTTCGACGTGATCCTCGTCGACACGCCGTCCGCGCAGGAGGCGTCGGACGCGCACGTGGTCGCGCAGCGCACGCGCTCGGTGCTGATGGTCGGCCGCAAGGACAAGACGCGCGCGGCCGAGATCAAGCAGCTCGGCGCGGTGTTCTCGAGCTCGGGCATCTCGGTGCTCGGTGCCACGCTGAACGAGTACTGACCGACCGGGCGGGGACCGAGGGCCGACGATGCTGCGCCGAGCCGAGGGGTACTGGCCGGGGAGCCGCCCCGACAACTGGGTCACGATCGCGATCGCCTCGGCCTTCGTGCTGTTCGGTGTCGCGGCCGGTCTGATCATCGCGTCGCAGAACCTGGTGCTGATGGCGCTGGCCGGCGGCGCGGTGCTGAGCGTGGTGCTGCTGTCCGCGCCCGCCGTCGCGGTCTGGATCGTGCTGGTCGGCACGCTGGTGATCAGCGGCCCGCTGCTGTTCCACTTCCGCGAGCTCGACCGGGTGCCGTGGATCTTCTCGGTCCTCGGCATCTTCCTGTTCATCGCGTCGTTCCTGCATGCCGGCCTGGTCCGGCGCGGCGACCGCGGGCCGGTGCCGCTGTTCGTGATCCTCGGCGTGGTCTTCGTGGTCTACGTGCTGCTGTCGATGTCCTGGGCGACGGTGCCGCTGGCGAACTCGGGGCCGGGCGCGCGGCGTGCGGTCCAGTACTGGGGCCTGTTCTTCGCGCTCGCGCTGATCGCCTTCCCGGACCGGACCATCGCGCGCTGGATGCTGTTCTTCGTGGTGCTGGGCCTGAGCCAGTTCCCGTACGCGCTCTACCAGCGCTTCGTCGTGCACCCCACGCTGCAGCACAACTACGTGTTCGACTCGATCGCCGGCACGCTCGAGGTCTCGTGGAACGGCCTGGGCGGCGCGTCGGGCGTGCTCGCGTTCATGCAGATCCTGCTGATCGCGGCGATGTTCGCGGCCTGGCGCGAAGGTCTGCTCACCCGGGGCCGGCTCGCCCTCGCGACGGTCGCACTGATGATCCCGATGGCCATCGGCGAGACCAACGTCCTCTTCGTCTGGCTGCCGCTCGCGGTGTCGGCGGTGTTCGTCGACGTGATCCGCCGGCATCCGCTGCGCTTCTTCGGCGGCGCCGTGGCGTTCGCCGCGCTGATGGCAGCCTTCGCGTCGGTCTACCTGGTGACTCAGCAGGCGCAGACCTCGACCCGCAGCGCCTCGCACCAGGGTCGCGAGCAGACCCTGGAGGAACGGGTACGCGAAGTCTGGGAGTACAACGCCGGCAGCCGCGGCTATACCGGGCGCAGCGACCTGAATCGCTTCAACGTGATCCCGCACTGGTTCCGGAACAACGGACTCGACGATCCGATCGCGGCGACCTTCGGTCACGGCATCGGCGCCTCCTTCGGCTCCTACGATGTCCGCACGACGCTTCGGGACCGATTCGGCGAGCGTTCGATCGACCTGCTGACCGTCAGTGCGCTGCTCTGGGACCTCGGGATCGTCGGCGTATCGCTGTTCCTCGCGACGTTGGGCTTCGCGATCCGCAGCGCCTACCGCCTCACGAAGCGCTGCCGTGCGGGGCCCGATCGCGCGATCGCACGTGCGCTGTTCGCCGGCACGGTGATGCTGCTGTCGCTGGCCTTCTACAACAACGCGATCGTGAACACCGCGAGCCAGCAGGTGATCGCGATGCTGATCCTCGGCCTGACCGCGTGGATGGAGCGCCGTTACGGCGGTCGAGCCGCGCCGGATCGACCGGCGCCCGAGGCGGGCGCCGCGTCCGGCGCCGCAGCCTGATCGAACGTCGTCCTGCCGGGCGCGCGCGGCCGGCCTGTCCGCAGATGGCTCGCGTGCCGCGCTCGGCGGCGCGGCGCGGCGTACGGCGCCTCAGGCGCCTGCCCGCGCCCTGGCCTCGATGCCGGCGGCGATCCGTCGCCCGCGCGCCCGCAGCGGCGATTCGATCACCCGGAAGTTGAACTCCGCCGCGGCGAACGTGATGACCGCGGTGGCCGCGATCATCGCCACGCCGTAGACCGGCGAGACCTGGGTCAGCGGCTTGCCGAGCGCGCGTCGCGTGAGCTCGTAGCAGACCGCGAGCACGAGCATGTGGATCAGGTAGAGCGCGTACGAGCGCGAGCCGAACCACAGCATCACCGACTTCAGCCTTCCCGGCGCCATCAGGTAGTCGCGGTCGTAGCTCGCGATCCAGACCAGCACCGCGGAGCACAGCGCCGCCGCGCTGGTGCCCCAGCCGGCATCGGCGCGGGGCGAGGTGACCACCGCGAGGCCCGCGAGGCCGGCGAGGGCCGCGAGCGTGCCGAGCGCGCGCGAGGACAGCCGGTGCGGATCCCATCGGCCGTACGACGCCGTCTGCCGCCAGTAGGCGATCAGCACGCCGAGGATGATCGCGTCGGTCCGGATGAACCACAGCGACGAGCCGTCGGCCAGGAAGCCGTTGACCCGCGGCAGCGCGAGCTGGATCGCGCACAGCACGGCCAGCAGCACCACGATCGCCGTGCGGCTGCGCACCAGGAAGAGCAGCGTGGGCAGCACCAGGTAGAACTGCTCCTCGAGCGACAGGCTCCAGTAGACCCCCAGCGTGCCGCAGGTGTGCGCCGGGGTGCACGCGATGTAGTGCAGGTTGATCACGTTCAGCAGCGCCCACGCGGTGTCCACCCACGTGCGGGCGGTCAACTGGCCGTCGGGCGTCGTGTCGAGCACGAAGGCGGTGGCCGCGAGGGTCAGCGCGATCCAGAACCAGGCCGAGGGCAGCAGCCGGAACGCGCGGCGTACCCAGAACGCCGAGACCCAGACCTTGAAGCCCGCCGCGCTGAAGGGCGGGATCGGCTGGCGCAGCAGCGAGTCGGCGATCACGAAGCCGGAGATGCAGAAGAACAGGTCGACGCCGGTCGCGAACGCCGTCCACGACTGGATCGTGCGGCCGACCGGCCCGAGCGAGCCGAGCCAGCCGTGGCCCCAGTGCGCGGCGAGGGTGAAGAGGATCGCCGCGGCGCGCAACACCTCGACGTCGGTGTTCTTGCCGTGATCTCGGGGAGGGTGCGTCGGATCCATCGCCGAAGTGTCTCCCAGATGGACGGACCGCAGCGTACCCCGCTCGCCGGCGTGCGGCGGATCCGGACGAGCGGTCGGGCACGTCGCGGTCGTGACGGACATGCAACAGGGCGCGGTCCGACGCGCCCGTCGGACCGCGCGGCGCCGTCGGTCGCCGCCGCGTCGCGATGCCGACTGTGTAGTAACTCCTGCCCAGGCGCGGACGGCGCGGCGATACTCCGCACGGGCGGCGCACCGATCCGCGCACTGCCTTCCTCCAACGGGACAGCCATGCTGGAAAACCCTCTCTACAAGTCGGTCGGCGTCGCCTTCCTCGCGCTGGCGAAGCTGAAGAACGTCGCCAAGGGCTACGACCGCGCGCGTCCGTTCTCGACGGCCGACATCGAGCGCTGCGTGTCCTACGACACCAAGGTGGTCGACGAATGGCTCGAGATGCTCGAGGCCTACACGCGTGCGCCGGGCGCCCCGCAGCTCGCCGGCAAGCGCGTGCTCGAGCTCGGCCCGGGCGCCGACCTCGGCGTGCCGCTCTACCTGCTCTCGAAGGGCGTCGCGCAGTACTGCTCGATCGACGCGTTCCCGCTGGCCCTGTCCGCGCCGAAGGCGGTGCACGAGGCGATGATCGCGCACGTGACCGCGAGCGGCGGCCTGCGCACGCGGGCGGAGCTCGAGTCGGCGCTCGAGCGCGCGCCGGCCGCCGCGCCCGACGCGCCGATCCGCTACGTGGTGCGCCCGGACTTCCGGATCGCCGATGCGTTCCCCGCGGCGAGCTTCGACCTGGTGTTCAGCCAGGCGGCCTTCGAGCACTTCGACGACGTGGAGGACACCATCCGGCAGATGTCGAAGGTGGCGGCGCCGGGTGCGACGCTGATCGCGGGCATCGACATGCAGACCCACAGCCGCTGGCTGCGCGACAAGGACCCGCTGAACATCTACCGCCACAGCGATGCGGTCTACCGCGCCTTCGCGTTCCGCGGCATGCCCAACCGCGTGCCGGCGAGCGACTACGCCCGCCTGCTCGCCGCGCACGGCTGGGAGGACATCGAGATGCGCGTGCTCCACGCGGTCGACGCGCAGACCTTCGCACGGATCGAGCCCTCGCTGCCGGCACGCTTCCGCAAGGACGAGACGCGCAACCTCTGGGTGATGGCCTGCGCGCGGCGCCGGCGCTGAGCGCCGGCGGGCGGGATCACTCGAGCGGCGGCGGGTTGCTCCGCAGCAGCGACGTGGGGATCGACGCCGTCGGACCGGTGTAGTCCTGCCGCGCGACGTCGAGCGTCGCGAAGTTGAACGAGCGCCAGTCCGAGGTGATCCGCTTCGCCCGCGACAGGCCGGCGCTCGGCGGGAACGAGTTGGCCGCCGTCGCCGTCATGTCCGGGTAGTAGTCGCCGCCGACGTGCATCAGCAGGTTGGCGGCCGCCCGGTCGTCGGGCCTCGACGGGTCGTCGACGACGAGCCGGGCCTGGACGGTGACGAAGAGCGCGCCGACGTCGGTCACGATGTTCGCGATGTCGAGCTTGCCCTGCTCCCAGATGCCGTGCATCACGTTCGGCGAGTTCAGCGGCACCTTCACCGCGACCGAGCCGTCGGCGTTGCGCCGCAGGTCGACGTTGTCGTTGGCCCAGGTCAGGTCCGACTTCCACGCCTGGAACCAGTGCGAACCGGGCCGCAGGCCGCCGATCGCGTTCCACTGGCCGGTGCTGCGGCTGAGGTAGTAGGTGCGCGGATTGCGGACCTCGACGCGGACGTTGTTCGCGCCGTTGCCCGCGCCCTCGAAGATGAGGAACCACTGGACGTAGGCCGACCACAGGTCCGCGTCCTTGTACTGCGACCACACGCTCGACAGGTTGAGCCACCACGACTGCATCTTCGAGCCACGGGGGTCCGCACCCATCAGGACGGCCGCGGGGTTCGGGCCGGTCGCCCAGAGGAAGTTCGGGATGCCGTCTAGCCGCGAATCGTTCTCGAGCGACATGTCGCCGACGATGGTGTCGATCGAGTTGACCTTGAGCGAGACGTCCGGCGCGGTCTGGGTGGGGCCGGTCGTGGTCGTGGCGCTCGAGGTGCTCGCTGCCGAAGCCGTCGGGCCGGGCGACGCGTTGGCCGATCCATTGGATGAGCCGTTACCCGGCTTGGACGTCGTCGGCGCGCCGGGGGCGCCGCCCGCCGCGGCCTCGACGATCTGCGTCGGCGTCGCGTCGGCTGCGGACGCCGTGGCCGCTTCGGTTCCCGACACCGCGCCGTCCGGCGTCGATGACGGAAACAAGAAGCCGCACGATGCGACGAGCACCGACGCGAGGACGACGCCGGTCAGTGTCGCCAGTCGCGAGGTCCGGGCGCGTGGAGCGTCCTGTCGTTCGTCGAGCCGCAGCTCGATCGGGTCCATGTGTTCGCGTCGCATCCGGATGCCCTCCATCGAATCGCCGGCGCGGAAGGACGACTTCCGCTAACGCATGAACGCCGGCCCGGATAGGAAAAAGTTCACGAACGCTAGCGTTCCGGGCAGGACGCTCGATACCGGTCACGGATGGATGGCGTGTCCGCACCGATCGATGACGGCGTGCGGAAAACGCTGGATTTCCAGGCGGATCGTCAAGGGCCGCACATCGCGTCGCGGCGACCGACCGGCAGGAGGCACAACGGTCGGCGCCGGACGGCACGCGAAATCGGAACGACGTCGGACTTAGGAGCCGGACTTCATTCGAGGGGCGGCGGATTGTTGCCCAGGGCGGTGGTGGAGATCGATGCGGACGCGCCGCGGTAGTCCTGTCGCGCGGTGTCGATCGTCGCGAAGTTGAACGACTGCCAGTCGGACGTGATGCGCTTGAGCCGCGAGAGGCCGGCGCTCGGCGGGAACGAGTCGGCGGCGGAGGCGGCCATGTCCGGGTAGTAGTCGCCGCCGACGTGCATCAGCAGGTTGGCGGCCGCCCGGTCGTCGGGCCTCGACGGGTCGTCGACGACGAGCCGGGCCTGGACGGTGGCGAAGAGCGCCGCCATGTCCGCGACCACGCGCGAGATGTCGAGCTTGCCCTGCTCCCAGATGCCGTGAATCGCGTTCGGCGAGTTCAGGGGGACCCTCACCGCGACCGAGCCGTCGGCGTTGCGCCGCAGGTCGACGTTGTCGTTGGCCCAGGTCAGGTCCGACTTCCAGGCCTGGAACCAGTGCGAACCGGACCGCAGGCCGCCGATCGCGTTCCACTGGCCGGAGCTGCGGCTGAGGTAGTAGGTGCGTGGGTTCCGGACCTCGACGCGGACGTTGTTCGCGCCGTTGCCCACGCCCTCGAAGATGAGGAACCACTGGACGTAGGCCGACCACAGGTCCGCGTCCTTGTACTGCCACTGGACGCTGGGCATGTCGAGCCACCACGGCTGCATCTTCGAGCCGCGGGGATCGGCGCCCATCAGGACGGCTGCGGGGTTCGGCCCGGTCGCCCACATGAAGTTCGGGATGCCGTCGGCACGCGAATCGTTCTCGAGCGTCATGTCGCCGATGATGGTCGCCACCGAGTTCACCTTCTGGGTGGCGCCGAAGGGCTTCGACGTGGCGGGCGTCGCGCCCGGCTGTCCCCCGAGCGAGGTCTCGACGGCACCGCCCGTGGCCAGCGCCGCGTCCGAGCCGCTCCCGTTCTCCGGCGCGCCCGCGCTCGTCGATCCGGTCGACGACGCCGGCGAGCCGTGCGGATCGAACCAGCCGCAGGACGTGCCCATCGCGACAGCGATCGCGACGCCCGCGAGCGTGCGGATCCGCCTCGCAGCGTCGCCGCGCGGCGCCTCGTCCGGGGCCGATCCTCGTACCGCCGCTCGGGCAGTCCGCATGAGCGCATGGTGTCCGCGTCGCATCCGGTTTTCCTCCGCCTGCACAGGAAAAAAGTCACGGAACGCTAACGGCGGTGTCGCAGGCGGCGGAACGCGGCCCGGATGGAAGGCCTGTTGGCACTGATCGGTGACCGCCGGTGTGGCGGGCGCGAATCGCCCGCTGGCGGCGACGACGGTCGCGCGCGGGTCCGCGGTGGCCGGGCGACCGCCGCGTGCTCAGGCCCTGGCCGAACTCAGTCGAGCGGCGGCGGGTTGGCGCGGAAGCGGGCGGTCGGGATCGAGGCCGGGGCGCCGCGATAGTCCTGGCGCGCCGAGTCGATCGTCGCGAAGTTGAAGGATTGCCAGGCGGAGGTGACGCGCTTGAGCCGCGACAGGCCCGCGCTGGGCGGGAACGAGTTGGCCGCGGTGGCCTTCATGTCGGGGTAGTAGTCGCCGCCGACGTGGATGAGCAGGTTCGCGCGGTCGCGATCGTCCGGCTGCGCCGGGTCGTCCACCACGAGACGGGCCTGCACCGTGGCGAACAGCGCCTCCATGTCCGGCACGATGCCGGCGATGTCGATCTTGCCCGGTTGCCAGATGCCGTGCATCACGTTCGGCGAGCCGCGCGGCACCTTCACAGCCACCGAGCCGTCGGGATTGCTTCGCAGGTCGACCTTGTCGTTCGCCCAGGTCAGGTCCTTCTTCCAAGCCTGGAACCAGTGCGATCCCGCCTGCGCGGTGCCGACCGGCCGCCACTGCCCGGTGGAGCGGCTGAGGTAATAGGTGCGCGGATTGCGGATCTCGACGCGGACGTTGTTCGCGCCGTTGCCCACGCCCTCGAAGACGATGAACCACTGCACGTACGCCTTCCAGAGATCGGCGGTCTTGAAGCGCGCATCGACGGCCGGCATGTCGAGCCACCACTGCTGCATCTTCGAGCCGCGCGGATCCGCGCCCATCAGGACAGCCGCCGGCTTCGGGCCCGTGGCCCAGAGGAAGTTCGGGATGCCGTCGAGCCGGGAGTCGTTCTCGAGCGTCATGTCCGAGACGATCGTCTCGACCGAGTTGATCCTGGAGGCCGCCGCCGGGGTGCCCGGAGCCCCCGCGCCCGATGCTTTCGGGGTGCCCGCCGCCGCGAGCAGCACGGGCGACCCGTTTCCCATGGGCGGATTGTACGGCGTCGAGCCGACGAGTTCATTCGCCGCGCAGAGCGCGAGCGCACCGACGATGCACGTGAACATGCGGGACGGTCCGGAGGGTTGAGTGCGCGAATTATGCAGACGCCGGATGCGTCGTCGATGAAGAAGGTCTCGTTCCGACGGGCGCTGTCGTGCCCGCGTGCGCGGCACGGCGGGTCCGTCGGGCTCGTCCGGATCAGCGCGGGCCGACCGGCACGCCGGTGGCCTCGATCCACCCGAGCCGGTGAGCGACGAGGATGAGCAGGAACAGCGCGATGGAGAACGCGACCCTGAATCCCAGGGCACGCGCGGTGTTCCGGGTCCGTCCCTTGTCCCGCATCATGAAGACGAGGGCCGAGACCAGGCTGCCGATGATCAGCACGAAGCCGATGGCGATGACGATCTTCACGCCGTGAGTATCTCACGCGCGCCGGCGCCCGCCCCCGTGGGGGCCGTGGCACACCGGGTGCACGGTTCGACAGGATCCGTCGCGTCCCGTGTCGCGGTTCTGTGCATTATTCACACGCGGTGCACCGGCATCGCCCGCTAACATCCGTCCCCGTTACCTCCACTCCCGACAAAGGCTCCTTCGAATGAACCAGTCCCTTCCCAAGTTCAGCCTGATCGCGGTCGCCGTCGCGGCGGCGCTCGCCGCCTGCGGCGGGGGCGGCGGCGATACGGCGACCACGCCGACCGGCACCGGCAGCGGTACCGGCGGCACGACGACCACCGGCACGACCACCTCCGGCCAGACGCTGACCGCCAACACCGGCACCAGCAGCGGCGCCTCGAGCAACGACACCGGCCCGGTGCAGCCCGGCCTGCCGCCGGTCCAGCCCGTGCCGACGGCGAACATCCCCACCACGTCGGCCCCGGCCTCGAACTACAGCGGCCAGGCGATCACCGCCTACAACTCGATCAACGACTGGCGCGGTCAGATGCGGATCGAGACGGGCGGCACCTACGGTGTCGGCCTGCTCGCGCAGAACGCCAACCTCGACGCCGCCGCTGCGGCGATCAAGGCGGCCCAGCCGAACCTGTTCAACACCACCGACGCCGCCGCGCGCGCCGCCGCGCTCGCCGCCGCTCAGGCACAGGTGCCCGCCGGCTTCGCGGCCAGCTACGTGCTCACCGGCCTGACGAACGACGCGACCGGCATCGCCCCGGGCGCGTTCTGCGCGAAGACCCTGTTCAGCGGGCTGCCCGGCGTCGAACTCGCGACCTCGGGCGTGCGCTCGATCGGCCTGTCCGTCCCGAGCGACGCGACCGGCTGCATCGCGATCGCCGCGATCGACCAGCTGTCGACCTGGCAGCTGCCGCCGACCGGCTCGTCGTCGGTCTACCCGTTCCCGGGCAAGCAGCTGACGCTGTGGAACTACTACGGCGACTATCGCGCGCTGGATCCGAGCTACGCCGCGGTTCCGGGCCACAGCGTGCTGGTGAGCCTCGCGAGCAACGACGCGCTGCCGGCCGCCATCCCCGGCGTCGGCACCGGCGCGCCGATCCCGACCTCGCAGATCACGATCTCCGAATTCACGCTGAAGCCCTGCGCGTCGGTGTCCGGCACCTGCACGCCCGGCAACGCGGTCGCCGCGCGCGTCTACACGCAGTCCGGCGTCGTCGCCGGTGCCGGCGTGACGCTGCGTTCGACGAACCAGCTCCAGTTCCCGACCTCGATCCTGCTCGTGCCGGATGCGCCGCTGACCACGGCGTCGCGCTACACCGCGACCATCCGAGCGACCGTCCGCGGCCGCACGGTCACCCGCACCTGGGAGTTCACGACGGCCTGATCGGCATCGTCGACGGGGGCAGCCGGCGCGCGCCGGCTGCGGAGGTACGGGGCGCTTCGGCGCCCCGTTTCCGTTGGGGCATCCGACGGTGTGGCCGCCGGGCCCGCCCTCAGCGCGACGCGCCGCCCCCCGCGAGGAAGTCCGCATAGGCGCGCCGCAGCCCCACGTCGAGCGAGGTGCTCGCCCGCCATCCGAGCGCGTGCAGCCGCGCACGCGGTTGAAGAGCACGCGGTTGCAGACGTATATGCCGCAGGTCTCACGGTAGCCCGGCGATTGATGCCGTGATCAGAGCTCGCTTGATCCGCTGAAATCGGTGGAGCACCCCCAAGGCTGCGAGGCGTCCCGGCGCCGATCGGCGAAGAGCGGTCGGTGTGGGGCCCCGCGCCGGCACCACCGCCGGAGGGGAGAAGCCGCCCGGCGCTAGAATCGGCCTCCGCCCGACCGTGCGGGCCCACGCCGCCGTATCCGTGAACCCCGTCTCCTCCCCGCCGGCCGCCTCGCCGACCGCCACGCCGTCCGCCGAACCGTCCCGCATCCGGCGTGCGAGACTGAAGCTGCTCGGCGTGCTGCTGGTCTGCATGTCACCCGTGCTCGCGTCGTACTTCTTCTACTACGTGATGCCACCGAGCGGCCGGACGAACTACGGCACGCTGATCGAGCCGCAGCGGCCGCTGCCCGAGCTGCGACTCGCGGACACCGCGGGCAAGCCGTACCGGATCGCGTCGCACCTCGGCCAGTGGGTGCTGCTGCACGTCGACGCCGGCGCCTGCGACGCGCCCTGTGCGGCGAAGCTCTACGCGCTGCGGCAGCAGCGGACCATGACCGGCAAGGAACGCGAGCGGATCGACCGCGTCTGGCTGGTCACCGACGCGACGGCGCCCGCGGCGGCGCTGCTGAACGACCACGAAGGCACGTTCGTGCTGCGCGCCGATCCGACCGAGCTCGGCGCGCTGATGCCCGTCGAGCCCGGGCGCCGGATCGAGGACTACCTCTGGGTCATCGACCCGATGGGCAATCTGATGATGCGTTTCCCTGCCGATGGCGACCCCGCGAAGATCCGCAAGGACATCTCGCGGCTGCTGCGCGCATCGCGCGTGGGTTGACGAGCGAGCCGCACCGCGCCATGCCCGCGTTCCGCAAGCTGCTGTTCTTCGCGCTGTTCCTGACCTTCGACCTGATCATGTTCGGCGCGTTCGTGCGCGTGACCGACGCGGGGCTGGGCTGTCCCGACTGGCCGGGCTGCTACGGCAAGGTCACGCCGCTCGGCGCACTCGACACGATCCGCGCCGAGGCGGCGCAACGGCCGCACGGTCCGGTCACCGAGTTCAAGGCGTGGGTCGAGATGCTCCACCGCTACATCGCGGCGGGGCTGGGCCTGATCGTGATCGCGCTCGCGGTCATGGCGACGCGGATCGCGCGCGGCGCGCGCGAACAGTCGCGCGTCGACGCCTCGCACGGTCGGCGGGGGCCGCCTGTGGCGGGCGCGCGGATGGCACCGATGCCGCCGTCCGGTCCGGGCGACGGACCGGGCGGGCCGTCGTCGCGGTCGGCGCCCGCACCGGTCGTGCCGGGCCTGCCGCCTGCGGTGGCGCTCGCCTGGTTCACGCTCGCCTGGATCATCCTGCAGGGGATCTTCGGCGCCTGGACGGTCACGCTCAAGCTCAAGCCCCTGGTGGTCACCGCGCACCTGATGGGCGGGATGATCCTCTTCGGCCTGCTGCTCGCGCAGGCGGTCCGGGTCGCCGGGCATCCGCCGATCGATGCCGCCGCGCGCCGCTACGTCGGCTGGGCGGGACTCGCGCTCGCGATGCTGTTCGCGCAGATCCTGCTGGGCGGCTGGGTCAGCACGAACTACGCGACGCTCGCCTGCCGGGACTTTCCCGCCTGCCAGGGCTCGCTGTGGCCGGACATGGACTTCGCGGCCGGGTTCGAGCTGTGGCGGCGGCTCGGCGTGACCGGCGACGGCGAGGCGCTGCCGTTTCCCGCACTCACCGCGATCCACTACACGCACCGGCTGTTCGCCTATGCGGTGTTCGCCGTCGTGGGTCTGCTGGCCTGGCGGGTGCGGCGGATCGACGGTCTGCGCCGCGTCGGCGACGGCCTGCTCGCGGCCCTCGCGCTGCAGCTCGCCACCGGCCTGACCAACATCTTCCTCGACTGGCCGCTGGCGGCCGCGGTGCTGCACACCGGCGGCGCGGCCGCGCTGATGGGCCTGCTGCTCATGCTAAACTTTCGCGCCCGTGCGGCGGCTTCCCGTCCGCCTACCGCGGTCGACGCGGCGCGCTCGCCCCTGTCCGGGCCGCCCGCCCGAGCCGGCGCCTGACGCCCCTGCGATGGACCTCATCGACCGCACCGAGCCTGCGCTGGCGCATGTGATGCGCCAGTACTACGAGCTGACCAAGCCACGCATCGTGATGCTAGCGGCGTTCTGCGCGGTCATCGGCATGTTCCTCGCAGCCGACGGCATGGTGCCCTGGCCGATCCTCGTCTTCGGCACCGTGGGCATCTCGCTGCTCGCCGGCGCCGGCTTCACCTTCAACTGCATGGTCGAGCGCGGCATCGACGCGCGGATGGCGCGCACCCGCGCGCGACCGGCCGCCCGAGGCGAGGTCTCGGTCGTCGGCGCGCTGGCCTTCGCCGGGCTGCTCGGCGGCGCCGGCGCGTGGCTGCTGCTCGAATTCGTCAACCCGCTGACGATGTGGCTGACGCTCGCCACCTTCGTCGGCTATGCCGTCGTCTACACGGTGCTGCTGAAGCCGGCCACGCCGCAGAACATCGTGATCGGCGGCGCCTCGGGTGCGATGCCGCCGCTGCTCGGCTGGGCCGCGGTCGCCAACGAGGTGTCGGCGCAGGCGCTGGTGCTGGTGCTGATCGTCTTCGTCTGGACGCCGCCGCACTTCTGGGCGCTCGCGCTCTACCGGATCGAGGACTACAAGCGCGCCGGGTTGCCGATGCTGCCGGTCACCCACGGGCCCGAGATCACTCGGCTGCACATCCTGCTGTACACCGTGCTGCTGCTCGCCACGTCGCTGCTGCCCTTCATGATCCGGATGAGCGGCTGGCTCTACCTCGCGAGCGCGCTGGTCCTGGGCGGGATCTTCGTCGGCTACGCATGGAAGCTGTGGCGCGGCTATTCCGACGCACTCGCGAAGCGCACCTTCGGCTACTCGATCCTGTATCTCGCGGCGCTGTTCGGCGCGCTGCTGCTGGACCACTGGCTGTGACCGCTCGTCGCCGCCGCGCCGTGCTCGCCGCAGGCGCGGCCGCCGCGCTGCTCGCCGCCTGCGATCGGCCCGCGGGCAAGGCGAGCTTCAGGGCCACCGACATCACCGGCGCCGACTACGGCAAGGTGCTCGAGCTGTCCGACCCCACCGGCACCGTGCGTCGGCTGGCCGAGTTCCAGGGCAAGGCCGTCGTCGTCTTCTTCGGCTTCACGCAGTGCCCCGACGTCTGCCCGACGACGCTCGCGACGATGGCCGAGGTGATGCGCAAGCTCGGGACCGACGCGGACCGCGTGCAGGTGCTGTTCGTCACGCTCGATCCCGAGCGCGACACGCCCGCGGTCCTCGGCAAGTACGTCACCGAGTTCGATCCGCGCTTCCTGGGCCTGGTCGGTACGGCCGACCAGACCAAGGCGGCAGCCCGCGAGTTCAAGGTGTTCTTCCAGAAGGTGCCCGGCAAGACCGAGGGGACCTATGGGATCGACCACACCGCGGCGTCCTACGTGATCGATCCGAAGGGTCGCCTGCGCCTCTACGTCCGGCACCAGCAGACCCCCGACGACGTGGCCTCGGACCTGAAGCAGATCCTCGCCGGGGCCTGATCGTCCGGGGCGGATCCTCGACCGGGGACCCCGGCAGGCACGGGGCGCGGCCTCAGTAGGCGTTCTCGTCGCCGCGGAAGGCCTGCACGACGGTGCGCCAGACGATCATCATGTCGAAGCGCAGCGTCCAGTGGCGCAGGTACTCGAGGTCGTATTCGATCCGGCGCTTCATCTTGTCGACGGTGTCGGTCTCGCCGCGGGCGCCGTTGACCTGGGCCCATCCGGTGATGCCGGGCTTCACCTTGTGCCGGATCATGTAGCCCTTGATGAGCTTCCGGTACATCTCGTTGTGGGCCACGGCGTGCGGGCGGGGACCGACGACCGACATGCGGCCCTGCAGCACGTTGAAGAACTGCGGCAGCTCGTCGAGCGAGGACCGGCGCAGGAAGCGGCCCACCGGCGTGATCCGGTCGTCGTCCTTGGTCGCCTGGCGGACCA
>JBJOKE010000008.1:0-193484 GCA_046046245.1 Pseudomonadota bacterium
CTCGGATCACGCGCCGGTGACGGTGGAGCTCGCAGGGTCCTGAGCGCCACGGCGGGCGGTCCGTCTGGGGTCAGACGTGCGCCGCCGCGAGCGCGCCGATGACCAGCCCCGCCGCCGCGACGCCGTAGACGCCGCGCAGCAGCCACGTGCGCCGCGTCAGCAGCGCGATCGCCGACAGCGCGATCGAGATCTGGATCACGGTCGTGGCCTGGGCCCAGCGATGATGCAGGTGCAGCGCCGCGTCGCTGCGCCGATCCCAGTCCTTCGACTCGGCCTCGAACCGCTCGGCCTGCTTGCGGATGTCGGCCTTCTCGCCCTCGTAGCGCTGCACCTGCGCGCGGTAGGCGTCACGCCGCTCGGGCGGCGCGATCTCGACGGCCAGTTCAGCGAGGTTCTGCTTGCTGCTCTTGGCCTGGTAGTAGTTCCACTGGTTCGCGGCCTCGGTCTTCGAGATCGCCGCGTTGTTCTTGAACAGCGTCGCGTCGGCCTGCGTCGCCCCGCCCTGGTACGAGAACAGCGCGCCGACGGTGGCCAGCACCGCCGTCGTGACGGCGATCCGGCCCGACACGGCGTCCTGCGTGCCGTGCTGGGCCGCGTGCTCGAGTTCGTGGTCGTGCGGGCCGTGGACGTGGAAGTGGCTGCCGGACATGCGGGGGCTCCTGATCGTCGGGAGCCGGCATTGGACCACGGCCGGGAGGCCGGTCCGGCCGTGGCTCGCGGCGAGTGTGCGGTCGGCGCCCCCGCCGCGGCGCCCCGGGGGACGGTCAGTCGTCCTCGAGGTGCAGGTCCTGGATCTTGCGCGTGATCGTGTTGCGTCCGATGCCGAGCCGCAGTGCCGCGTCGATCCGGCGGCCGCGGGTGTGGCGCAGCGCGGTCCGGATGATCGTCGACTCGAAGGTCCGGGTCAGCTGGTCCATCACGTCGGAGGCCGACGGCGGCTCGCCGCCGCGGGCCGACTGCGCGGCCAGGATCTGCGCCACCTCGGCCTCGAGCAGCATCGCCCAGCCGCCTCGCGCCGGCGCCGCGGGCGCGTCCGCCCGCGGCCCGGCCTCGCGCGGCACGTAGCCCGCGTCGCCGCCGAAACCGGCCGCCGCCGGCGCGGGGAACGCCGACGCCGCGCCGAACCCCGGACGCGCGCCGACCGGCTCGGCGAACGTTTCGGACGCGACGCCGGCCGACGCGGCGTACGCCGGACCGGCCGGCAAGGCCGCGGCCTCGCCGGCCGCCGCGCCCGCGGGCAAGCCCCCCGGCGCGCCGGTCGGTCCCGACGCCGGGACGCCGCGGCCGTCGGACCACGGCATCGCCGCCTGCACCTCGGGTGGCAGGTCCTTCGCCTCGATCGTCTGGGCCGGCGCCATCACCGTCAGCCAGTGGCAGACGTTCTCGAGCTGGCGCACGTTGCCCGGCCACGAGAACGCAGCCAGCCGCGCCAGCGCCTCCTCGGACAGCCGCTTGGCCTCGACCCCGAGCTCGCGGGCGCTGCGCGCGATGAAGTGTCGCGCCAGCAGCGGCACGTCCTGCACCCGCTCGCGCAGCGGCGGCAGCCGCAGCCGGATCACGTTCAGGCGGTGGAACAGGTCCTCGCGGAACAGCCCTTGCCGGACCCGCTCCTCCAGGTTCTGGTGGGTCGCGGCGATCACGCGGACGTTCGCCTTCTGCGGCTGGTGCCCGCCCACGCGATAGAAGTGCCCGTCGGACAGCACGCGCAGCAGTCGCGTCTGCAGCTCCGCGGGCATGTCGCCGATCTCGTCCAGGAACAGCGTCCCGCCCTCGGCCTGCTCGAAGCGGCCGCGCCGCATCTGCTGCGCGCCGGTGAACGCGCCGCGCTCGTGGCCGAAGAGCTCGCTCTCGAGCAGGTCGCGCGGGATCGCGGCCGTGTTCAGCGCGACGAACGGTTGCGATGCGCGCGGCGAGTGCTTGTGCAGCGCGCGGGCGATCAGCTCCTTGCCGCTGCCCGACTCGCCGGTGATCATCACCGTGACGTTCGACTGCGACAGTCGCCCGATCGCGCGGAAGACCTCCTGCATCGCCGGCGCCTGGCCGAGCATCTCGGGCGTCTCGAGCACCGTCTCCTCGGCCGCCGCCTCGCGCTCGCTCTCCTCCATCGCACGACGGATGAGCTCGATCGCCTTCGGCAGGTCGAAGGGCTTGGGCAGGTACTCGAAGGCGCCGCCCTGGAAGGCCGACACCGCGCTGTCGAGGTCCGAGAACGCGGTCATGATGATCACCGGCATGCCCGGACGCCGCTGCTTGACCTTCTGCAGCAGCTCGATGCCCGACTCCCCGGGCATCCGGATGTCCGAGACCAGCACCTGCGGCGCGTCGACCTCCAGCGCCGTCAGGCACTCCCTGGCGGAACCGAACGCGCGCACGTCGAACCCCTCGCGCGACAACGCCCGCTCGAGCACCCACCGAATCGACTGGTCATCGTCGACGATCCACACTGCGTTCATGCGCGCTGGCTTCCCCTGGCGGTGTCGCCCCGAGTCGCCCGTGCGGGCCGGGCTCAGGGCAACGGCAGCAGTATCCGGAAATCGGTCCGGCCCGGGCGGCTGTCGCACTCGATGAGGCCCCCGTGCTGCTGCACGAAGGTCTGCGCGAGCGTCAGCCCCAGACCGCTCCCGCCCTCACGACCCGAGACGAGCGGATAGAAGATCCGATCACGGATCTCCTCCGGTACACCGGGGCCGTCGTCGACCACATGCAAGTCCAGTGCCAGGCGATAGCGCACCTTGTCGATCGTCACCTGTCGGGCGATCCGCGTGGTCATCAGGATGCGTCCGCGCCCGTGCATCGCCTGCGCCGCATTGCGGACGAGGTTCAGCACGGCCTGGATCAGCTGCTCCTTGTCGCCCCGGAAGTCGGGCAGGCTCGCGTCGTAGTCGCGATCGATCGCCAGGCCCTGCGGGTACTCGGCGGTGACCACCGAGCGCACGCGCTCGAGCACCTCGTGGATGTTCACGTCCCCGACGAGGCGGGGGTGGCGGTGCGGCGCGAGCAGCCGGTCGACCAGGGTCTGCAGCCGGTCGGCCTCCTTGATGATCACCTGCGTGTACTCGCGCAGGCTCGAGCCGCCGACCTCCGACTCGAGCAGCTGCGCGGCCCCGCGGATGCCGCCGAGCGGATTCTTGATCTCGTGCGCGAGGTTGCGCACCAGTTCGCGGTTGACCTTCACCGACTCGAGCATCCGCGACTCGCGGTCCATCCGGATCCGCTGGTCGATCTCGCGGAACTCGAGAAGCAGGGACCCGAGGTCGCTCTCGAGCACCACGGCGACGCAGTGCACGGCGAGCGGCTCGCGCCCGATCCGGTGCAGCGTCACGTCCTGCCGCTTCTGGCCGAACGCGTTGTTGCAGGCCTCGGCGAGCAGGCTGTCGATGATCCCGCCGTTGCTGAACTGGCGGGCGAAGGGCGCGCCCTCGACCACCCGCTGCGGCAGCTCGAACAGCTGCTCGGCAGCCTGGTTGATGTACGTGGCGCGGCCCTGGTCGTCGAGCAGCACGACGGCGCAGGCGAGGAGGTCCAGGCCGGCGAGGCGCGACGCAGGGTCGCGGCGGCGCTCGGTCCCCTCCGGCAGTCGGGAGGTGGGCTTCATGGGATGGGCAGGTGGGGCGGACGCGGCGGCGTCCGCGGTCAGTCGCGCAGGGCCGCGAGCTCGCGCTTGAGCGAGGCGACGCTGCTCTCGGAGCGCCCGATGTCGTCCTTGAGGCGCTGCACGCGGTCCAGGTACTTCTGGTAGTTGCGCTCGTCGCCGCGGCGCTCGGGCTCGCCACCGTTGAACTCGCCGCGCAGCTCGGCCAGCCGGCCCTCCTCCTTGCGCAGCTCGTCCTCGAGGATGCGCCGGCGGTCGAGGTCGCGGGACTTCTGCGCGGCGCCGTCGACACGGGGGAATCCGGCAGGCGACGGGGCGGCCGCCGCCGAGCGACCGGCCGGCTGCGCGGGCAGCTTCGGCGCGGGGACGGTGGTGATCGCCGGCAGGTCGAGCGCGCGACAGCGGGCGTCGCGGCCGCTCGCCGGACTGTTGCTGTATTCGACGACGCCGCCGGCGCCCTCGCAGCGGTAGATCTGGGCCTGCGACACGGCCGGCCACGCGCCGAGCAGCGCGCAGGCGAACCACGGACGAAGGAGGGGTCGGACCATGATGGCGCGAGTGTAGAACAAAAGGGGGCGGTCTCCCGCCCCCCTTCGTCGGCCCGGAGCCTCCTCGCGGAGGACCGGTCCGCTCGCCGATCGTCGCCGATCAGAGCGAGTAGTACATGTCGAACTCGACCGGATGGGTGGTCATCCGGAAGCGGGTGACCTCCTCCATCTTCAGCGAGATGTACGCGTCGATCATCGCGTCGCTGAACACGCCGCCGCGGGTCAGGAACTCGCGGTCCCGGTCCAGGTAGTCGAGCGCCATGTCGAGCGACGAGCAGACGGTCGGGATCTTCGCGTCCTCTTCCGGCGGCAGGTCGTACAGGTTCTTGTCCGCGGCCTCGCCCGGGTGGATCTTGTTCTGCACGCCGTCCAGGCCGGCCATCATCATGGCCGAGAACGCGAAGTACGGGTTCGCGGTCGGGTCCGGGAAGCGGACCTCGATGCGGCGGCCCTTCGGGTTCGCCACGTACGGGATCCGGATCGACGCCGAGCGGTTGCGGGCCGAGTAGGCCAGCTTGACCGGGGCCTCGAAGCCGGGGACCAGGCGCTTGTACGAGTTCGTGCCGGGGTTGGTGATCGCGTTCAGCGCGCGGGCGTGCTTGATGATCCCGCCGATGTAGTACAGCGCGAAGTCGCTGAGGCCGGCGTACTTGTCGCCCGCGAACAGGTTCGTGCCGTCCTTCCAGATCGACTGGTGCACGTGCATGCCCGAGCCGTTGTCGCCGACGATCGGCTTCGGCATGAAGGTCGCGGTCTTGCCGTAGCTGTGCGCGACGTTCATCACGACGTACTTGAGGATCTGCGTCCAGTCCGCGCGCTGCACGAGCGTCGAGAACTTGGTGCCGATCTCGTTCTGGCCGGCACCCGCCACCTCGTGGTGGTGGACCTCGACCGGAACGCCCATCTGCTCGAGGATCAGGCACATCTCCGAGCGCATGTCCTGGAACGAGTCGACCGGCGGGACCGGGAAGTAGCCGCCCTTGACCGCGGGACGGTGGGCCAGGTTGCCGCCCTCGAACTCCTTGCCGGTCGACCAGGACGCCTCTTCCGAGTTGACCTTGACGAAGCAGCCGGACATGTCGACGTTCCAGGTCACCGAGTCGAAGATGAAGAACTCGGGTTCCGGACCGAAGAAGGCGGTGTCGCCCAGGCCGGTCGACTTCAGGTAGGCCTCGGCGCGCTTGGCGAGCGAGCGCGGGTCGCGGTCGTAGCCCTTGCCGTCCGACGGCTCGACCACGTCGCAGGTCAGGATCAGCGTCGGCTCCTCGCGGAACGGGTCGATGTTCGCGGTGGCCGGGTCCGGCATCAGCAGCATGTCGGACGCTTCGATGCCCTTCCAGCCGGCGATCGACGAGCCGTCGAACGCGTGGCCCGAGACGAACTTGTCCTCGTCGAAGTGCGAGATCGGCACCGAGACGTGCTGCTCCTTGCCGCGGGTATCCGTGAAGCGGAAGTCAACGAACTTCACTTCGTTGTCCGCGATCTTCTTCATGACGTCCTTGGCAGATGCCATCGGTGCTTTCTCCTGGGTGTGCGATGGGGGCGTTAGCGAAAGGCGAGGAAAAGACGCGCTCGGGTGGGAGTTTTCCCTCGGGGCCGAAATTTAGCAGGAACCGTGCCATTCGCCGGCCGGCAACGGCCGTCCGGCACGCGCGCACGGCGCCGCGCCGCGGGGGTCGACGCCCGGTCCGCGGGACGACGCACCGGGCGGGTGCGCTTCGGGGCGGTGCACGATACCCGAAAACGCCCCGGTCCGGTGCACCCCATCAGTCGGGCAGCCGGTAGCCGGCGAAGCGCTCGCGCAGCCGGGCCTTCCAGAACTTGCCGGTGGACGTCCGGGGGATCGCATCGACGAATTCGATCGCGTCCGGCAGCTGCCATTTCGCGAACTGGCCGGACAGGTGCTCGCGCAGCGCGTCGGGGGTCAGCGCCTGGCCGGGCTTGAGCACGACGCAGGCGAGCGGCCGCTCGGCCCACTTCGGATGCGCGATCGCGATCACCGCCGCCTCGGCGACCGCCGGGTGACCCATGATCGCGTTCTCGAGATCGACCGAGCTGATCCACTCGCCGCCCGACTTGATCAGGTCCTTGGTCCGGTCCGAGATCCGCAGGTAGCCGTGGGGATCCATCGCGCCGACGTCGCCGGTCCGCAGCCAGCCGTCGCCGGTGAACTTGTCCGGATCGGCGTCGATGCCGTGGTAGCCGCCGGTGATGAACGGTCCGCGGACCTGGACCTCGCCGACCGACTCGCCGTCCCAGGGCTGCTCGCCCTCGTCGCCGACGATCCGCATCTCGACCAGCGGCACCAGCACGCCGGCCATCGCGCGGCGCCGGAACCACTGGTCCTCGGACAGGCGACCGACGAGCTCCGACTTCTCGTAGAAGATCGTGCAGACCGGCGAGGTCTCGGTCATGCCCCAGCCCTGCTGGATCATCACGCCGTGCTTCGCGAACGCGCGGATCAGCGCCTCGGGCACCGCGGAGCCGCCGACCATCGAGCGCAGCCCCTTCGGCAGCGTCCAGCGGCCGGGATGCGCCTCGTGCAGCTGGATCATCGACAGCCAGATGGTCGGCACGCCGAGGGTGAAAGTCGGCGGATCGACCTGCATCTGGTCGAGCAGGTCCTCGGGGTGCAGGTGCGGGCCGGGGAAGACCAGCTTCGCGCCCAGCATCACGGCCCCATACGGGATGCCCCAGCTGTTCGCATGGAACATCGGGGTGACCGGGAACACCACGTCGCGGCCCGACAGGTTCCAGAGGTCCGGCATCGACGCCGTCAGCGTGTGCAGGATCGTCGAGCGGTGCGAGTAGACGACCCCCTTCGGCCGGCCGGTGGTGCCGGACGTGTAGCACATGGCCACCGGCGCGTCCTCGTCGTGCGGCACGTAGGCGAGGCGGTCGACAGCCTCGTCGGGGACCGCCTCCAGCCACTGCTCGTAGTCCTCGAGCGCCGGGGCGCACTCGCCCACGCCCGCGTCGGCGTCGACCACCGCGCCCGAGAACGGGAAGACGAAGACACGCTCGAACAGGTGGTGCTTCGCGAACTGCCGGTAGAGCGGCAGCAGCACGTCGTCGACGATCAGGAAGCGGTCCTGCGCGTGCCCGGCGATCCAGCCGATCTCGTCGGGCGAGAGCCGCAGGTTCAGCGTGTGCATCACGCCGCCGGCGGCGGGGATGCCGAAGTAGGCCTCGAGGTGCGCGTGATGGTTCCAGCACAGCGTCGCGACCCGGTCGCCGGGCTTCAGGCCGGCGGCGAGCAGCGCGGCGGCGAGTCGGCGCGTGCGGCGGTGCCACTGAGCGTAGGTGTGCCGGCGCATCGACCGGTCGGGGAGCCGCGAGACGATCTCGGTCTCGCCGAACAGGCGGCCGGCCCGGTCCAGCAGGTGGTTCAGCGACAGCGGTGTGCGCATCATCGTCGCGTGCATCGTGCGTCTCCTCGTGGTGTCGTCGGGGTCGGCGGCGGCCCGGCGGGCGGGCGCTTGCCTCAGTTCAGGAACATCTGCTGCAGGTCGTTCAGGAAGCGGCGACCGAGCGGGGTGGGCCGGATCACGGTCGGGTCGGGATCGAGCAGCCCGCGCCCGGCGGCACGCGCGAGCGGCCTCGCGATCGCGGCGAGCGCGAGGCCGGTGCGCTCGGCGAAGAGCGCGGCCGGCACGCCGTCGGCGAGGCGCAGCGCGTTCAGCATGAACTCGAAGGGCAGTTCGTCGGCGCCGATCGCGTGGCGCGTCTCGACCGCGTCGCCGGCCAGCGCGGCCTCCATGTAGCGGCGCGGATGCCGGAAGCGCGCGGTCCGCTCGATGCGGTCGTGGAAGGACAGCTTGCCGTGCGCGCCGGCGCCGAGCCCCAGGTAGTCGCCGAAGGTCCAGTAGTTGCGGTTGTGCCGCGAACGATGGCCGGAGCGCGCGTAGGCCGAGACCTCGTAGTGCTCGAGCCCGGCCGCGGCGGTCGCCGCCTCGATCGCGTCCTGCATGTCGGCCGAGGCGTCGTCGTCGGGGAGTCCGGGTGGCGGCTTCGCGGCGAACAGCGTGTTCGGCTCGAGGGTCAGGTGGTAGTACGACAGGTGAGGCGGCGCGAACGCGAGCGCCTGCGAGAGGTCCGCGCGCAGCGCAGGCAGGTCCTGGCCGGGCAGCGCGAACATCAGGTCGAGGTTGAAGGTCGGGTAGTGCTCGGCGGCCGACTGCGCGGCCGCGAGCGCCTGCGCGCGGTCGTGGACCCGGCCGATCCGCTCCAGCAGATCGCCGTCGAAGCTCTGCACGCCCACCGACAGCCGGTTCACGCCGGCCTCGCGGAACGCCCGGAACTTCTCGCGCTCGAAGGTGCCGGGGTTCGCCTCGAGCGTGACCTCGGCATCGGGCGCGAGCCGCAGCAGGGTCCGCAGGTCGGCGAGCAGCCGCGCGATCGCGTCCGGCGAGAAGAGGCTCGGCGTGCCGCCGCCGATGAACACGGTCTGAACCACGCGCCCCCAGACGCGGGGCAGCGAGGCCTCGAGGTCCGCGCGCAGCGCATCGAGGTAGCGCGCCTCGGGCACCTCGCCGCCGGCCTCGTGCGAGTTGAAGTCGCAGTAGGGACACTTGCGCAGGCACCACGGCAGGTGCACGTAGACCGACAGCGGCGGCGGCTGCACCAGACCCGACGCGTGCCGGCGCGACGCGGGCGCCGCGATCGGTGCGCCCGCGGGGACGATCGGGATCGGAGCCGGCATCGTCGTCCTTCCGCGCCCGGTCGCGTCCGCGCCCTGCCCGCCGCTCAGCGCGCCGGCGGGGCCGGCAGCAGCCGCGCCTGCTCGAGCTTGGCGAGCAGCTCGCGCATCGCCTGGCCGCGGTGGCTCGCGCGGTTCTTCGTCGCCGCGTCGAGCTCGGCCACGGTGCGGCCCTGCTCGGGCACCAGGAAGTGCGGGTCGTAGCCGAAGCCGCCCTCGCCGCGCGGCTCGGCGAGCACCTCGCCGTGCCAGAGACCGTCGGCGATCACCGGCTGCGGATCGTGGGCGCCGCGCACCAGCACCAGCGCGCAGTAGTAGTACGCCGAACGGTCGACGCGGCCGGCCAGCTCGCGGACCAGCCGCGCGTTGTTCGCCGCGTCGGACTTCGGGCCGCCGTCGAGGTCCGCCGCGAAGCGGGCCGAACGCACGCCCGGCGCGCCGCCGAGCGCGGGGACGCAGATGCCGGAGTCGTCCGCGATCGCGGGCAGGCCGGTCGCAGCGGCCGCGTGGCGGGCCTTCGCCAGCGCATTCTCGACGAAGGTCTCGTGCGGCTCGTCGGCGTCGGAGACGCCGAGCTCGCGCTGCGCGACCACCTCGACGCCGGTGGGCTCCAGCAGGGCGCGCAGCTCGCGCAGCTTGCCGGCATTGCCCGAGGCGAGCACGACGCGGTGCAGGATCGCGGTCATCGTCGGTCTCCGGCGCGTCTCAGGCGATCGAGCCGATCGCCTGGCGCTGCGCGAGCGCGAGGCGGCCGATGCCGGCCGCCGCGAGGTCGAGCAGCGCGTCGACCTGCATGCGCGAGAAGGGCCGCCCCTCGGCCGTGCCCTGGACCTCGACGATGCCGCCCGAGCCGGTCATCACGACGTTCATGTCGGTGTCGCAGCTGGAGTCCTCGGCGTAGTCGAGGTCGAGCAGCGCCGCGCCGTTCCACAGGCCCACCGACACCGCGGCGACCGAGTCGAGCAGGGGCGAGGCGTCGACCGCGCCGCGGCCGCGCAGCCACTCGATCGCGTCGTGCACCGCGACCCAGGCGCCGGTGATCGCGGCGGTGCGGGTGCCGCCGTCGGCCTGCAGCACGTCGCAGTCGATCTGGATCGTCCGCTCGCCGAGCCGCTCGAGGTCGACGACCGCGCGCAGGCTGCGGCCGATCAGCCGCTGGATCTCCTGCGTGCGCCCCGACTGCTTGCCGCGGGCCGCCTCGCGGTCGCCGCGGGTATGGGTCGCGCGCGGCAGCATCCCGTACTCGGCGGTGAGCCAGCCCTGCCCCCTGCCGCGCAGGAACGGCGGCACCTTGTCCTCGACGCTCGCGGTGCACAGCACGCGGGTGTCGCCGAATTCGACGAGCACGGAGCCTTCTGCGTGCTTCGTGAAGCCGCGGGTGATGCGCACGTCGCGCAGCGCGTCGGCCGCGCGGCCGCTGGGACGCGCGACGGTCGCGCCGGTCTGGATCGTCAAGAGGGGCCTCCCTGGGAGCCTTCGGTGGAGCGCTGGATCGCCTGCTGGATCTCGGCGATCTGCTTCTCGATGTCCTCGTCGGTGAGGGTCGGCACGCTGCCGTCGTCCTCGAGGTGGCCGAACGAGATGGTGGTGGTGACCGCGCCGTCGGGCAACTCCAGCGACGACAGCGTGGGCACGTCGTCGTCGCCGGCGCCATCCCACTCGAGCGCGACCACGGTGGTGTTGTCGGCGCTGCGGCCGTTGTGCTCGACCGCGCGCCGCACCAGCTCCGGCACGACGGCGGCGACCGGCCCGCGCGCGAACGCGGCGGCGAACCCGTCCTCGGGCAGGCCTGACCAGAACCCGTCCGAGCACAGCACCAGCGTGTCGCCGCGCTGCAGCCGGGCCCGCGTGGTGATCTCGATCGTGGGTTCGTACGGCGAGCCGAGGCAGTTGAGCACCTTGTTGCGCTCGGGATGGTTCTCCTGCTCGTGGGCGGCGATCAGCCCGAGCGAGACCATCGACTGCACCTTCGAGTGGTCGCGGGTGCGCGACAGGATCCTGCCGCCGCGCAGCCAGTAGAGCCGCGAATCACCCGCGTGCGCCCACCAGGCGGTGTCGTCCTGCACGATGCAGGCGACGACCGTGGTCCGCGGCGCCTCGGGCAGCCGGTGCAGCGCCTGGTAGCGCAGCAGGTCGCGGTGCGCGGCGCGCAGTGCGGCATCGAGGAACGCGCCCGGGTCCTCGAGCCGGGGCGAGGCGTCGCGCTGGAAGGCCGCCGCGCAGACCTGCAGCGTCAGCTGCGCGGCGACCTCGCCGCGGACGTGGCCGCCCATGCCGTCGGCCACCAGCATCATCAGCGACTCGCGCGAGAAGCAGTAGCCCATCCGGTCCTGGTTGACCGAGCGCGCGCCGATCGCGGTGTCCTGGAAGACCGAGAAGCGCATCTCAGCCCGCCTTCTGGGTGGGCCACATCTGCGTGGTGTCGGCGCGCACGGCGGTGCGCCGGCGGCGGCCGGCGAGCCCGTCGATCCAGCGTGCGAAGCCGGCCGGCTGCGCGGGCGGCGCCGAGGGCGCGTCGTGCGCGGGCTCGCGCAGCGCCCGCTGCAGCACGAACACGCTCTGCGGACGCTCGAGCGGGTTCTGCTTCAGGCACCAGTGGACGATGTCGACCAGCTGCTGCGAATAGAGCTTCAGCGCCTGCAGCAGCGCCGCGTCGACCTTGTCGTGCAGGCCGCGCTGGTCGGCGGGCTGCGGCGGCGAGCCGACCATGCAGGCGTACAGGCTCGCGCCCACGCCGTAGATGTCGGTCCAGGGCCCGAGCTGCTGGTTGCGTCGATAGAGCTCGGGCGCCGCGAAGCCGGGCGTGTACATCGGGAAGAGCTTCGGCGCGTCCTGCGTCAGCGTCTGCCGGGCGGCGCCGAAGTCGAGCAGCATCGGCGAACCGTCCTGCCGCAGGTAGACGTTCGCCGGCTTCAGGTCGAGGTGCAGCAGGCGGTTCGCGTGGACCTCGCGAAGCCCGTTCATCACCTGCGCGAAGATCCGGCGGATGTGCCGCTCGGGCACGACCTCGCGCCCCGGCTTGCCCCGGTAGCGCATGATCAGCTCCTGCAGGCTGCGCCCGCGCTCGTAGGCCATCACCATGTAGACCGTGTCGTTGGCGCGGAAGAAGTTCAGCACGCGCACGACGTTCGGATGCAGCACGCGCGCGAGCGCGCGCCCCTCCTCGAAGAAGCACTTCAGGCCGTTGCGGTAGGTGGCGAGGTTCTCGGTGGCCACCTCGGGCACCAGCTCGCCCGGCCCGCGCCTGACCAGCGAGCTGGGGAGGTACTCCTTGACGGCGACCGGGACCCCGTCGGGATCGTCGGCGAGGTAGACGATGGAGAATCCGCCGCTCGCGATCTTCCTTACAATCCGATAGCCCCCGACCTCGAGGCCTTCGGGCAGCGGAGCGTTGGTCTGGTTCGCCATGGAGGATCGATTGTAATGAACTCGAAGGTCGCGGGTGTCCACAGCATGACCGGGTACGGGACCGTCACCCGCGACCACGAGCTCGGTCGGCTCACGCTCGAGCTGCGCTCGGTGAACTCGCGCTTCCTCGACCTCGCCTTCCGTCTGCCCGACGAGCTGCGCGCGCTCGAGCCGCCGCTGCGCGAGGCGATCCAGCAACGGGTCGCGCGCGGCAAGGTCGACGTGCGCGCGTCGGTCCAGCATCGCGCCGCGCAGCGTCCCGAGGTCGTGCTGCGACCGGGCGCGCTCGACGCGCTGGCCGCCGCCCAGGACGAGGTGCTGCGCCGGTTCACCGGCGCGGCGCCGATGACGGTGGCGGACTGCCTTCGCTTTCCCGGCGTCGTCGACGACCCGCAGCCCGATCCGACGCAGTGGGTCGGTGCGTTCCGCCCGCTCGTCGCCCAGGCGATCGACGAACTGCTGTCGAGCCGCGCGCGCGAGGGCGCCCGCCTCGCCGATGTCATCCGCGACCGGGCTCGGGCGATGGCGGCCCTCGTCGCGGCGCTGAAGCCGCGCGCGCCCGAACTGGTCGCGGAGTTCGCGCAGAAGCTCACCGAGCGGCTGCGCGAGGCGGCGACCGGCGCCACCGCGGGCACCCCGGTGCCCCTCGACGAGGCCCTCGCACGGATCCGGCAGGAGGTGTCGGTCTACGGGATGCGGGTCGACGTCGCGGAGGAGCTGTCGCGGCTCGACATCCACATCGCGGAGCTGCTGCGCATCGTCGAGGGCGGCGGACAGGTCGGCAAGCGCCTGGACTTCCTGATGCAGGAGCTGAACCGCGAGGCCAACACGCTCGGCTCGAAGGCCGCCGGGCTCGAGGTCACCCAGGCCTCGGTCGAGCTCAAGCTGCTGATCGAGCAGGTCCGCGAGCAGGTGCAGAACCTGGAGTGAACCCGCCCGCGACGCGGCGGCACGTCCGCGTGTCGCCCGCGCGCGCGCCGGCTCAGGACCACGACCGGCGCCGCGCCGCGAGCGCGTCGATCGCGGCGTCGAACCGTGCGGCGCAGGCCTGGGCCGAGAACCCCTCGGCCGCGCGCCGCCGCCCGTTGCGGGCCATCCGCTCGCGCAGTGCCGGATCGTCGGCCAGCCGCTCGATGCGGGCGCGGATCGCCTCGATGTCCTCGCCGTCGACCCGGAACCCGGAGACCCCCTCCTCGATCGCGTCGGCGGTGCCGCCCGCGGTGCCGCCGATGACCGGCGTGCCGCAGGCGGAGGCCTCGAGGAACACGATCCCGAAGCCCTCGGTGTCCCCGTCGACCTCCACGTTCGTCTGCACGAACACGTCCGCCGCGCCGTACAGCGTGGGCAGCATCGCGTCGGGGACGAATCCGAGGAAGCGGACGTTCGCCGCGATCCCGAGCTCGGCGGCGAGCGCCTGGAGCCGCGCGCCCTCGGTACCGGTGCCGGCGATGCAGTAGAGCCATTCCCGACCCGCCCATCGGCAGCGCGCCAGCGCCCGCAGCGTACGGTCGATCCCCTTCCTGGACTCGAGGCGGGCCACGGTCAGCAGGACGAACGCACCGTTCCAGCCGAGCTCACGCCGTGCGGACTCCCGGTCCGGCGGCGGAACGAAGGCGTCGACGTCGACGGCGTTCGGTACGACGGCGAGGTCTGCGCCACCGCTGCGCGCCTCGGGCGCGACCAGTCCCGCGCTGAACCCGCTCACGCAGAGGTTCAGGTCGACCGACCGGAACGACCGCAGCTGCTGCGCCTTCAGCCAGCGCGACAGCGGGCCGTACTCGAGGCGCATGGTCAATTCCTCGCCGTGCACGTAATTGACCCAGGCCGCCCGGGTCGGCAGGCGGCGGACGAGCCAGCCGCAGACGTAGCTGTTGCCGAGCACCACGACATCGGGCCGCTCGATCGCGACACACCGGGCCACGGCCAGCCACTGCGACGCGAGTCGTCCGAGACCGCGCAGCGCCTTCTCCAGCCGGCCACGACCCAGCGCCTCCGTCGGCAGGGGGAACCGCATCCGCCGCACGCGGTAGCCCCCCGAGCGCAGCGCCCCCCGGTCGAACTCGGTCGACTCCGGATGCCTCGAACGGTCGGTCAGCACGACGATCTCCGTCGTCGTCGCGCTGCGGGCGAGCAGGTCGAAGAGGCGGGGCGCGCCGCCGCGGAAATCAGGATAGAACCAGGGAGCGATCAGCAGCACCTTGGTGGCGCGGGTAGGCAGGTTCGGCATCGGACTCCCTCACGGCCAGCCATGATCGTCCGCAGTCCGGCGCGGCGCGGCCCACTAGTTCACAGGCGGGCCGAGCGGACTCGCCGGCCGTCGGCTCGCGCGCGAACCGAGGGGTCGCCGGGCCGCAATGCGGCCAAAGCTGAGACAATGCGGGACCCCGGCGCGCTCCGTCCCCTCCCCCGATGCCCGAACCCGCCTACCGCGGCAGCCTGCTGATCGTCGTTGCCCCGTCCGGGGCCGGGAAGACCTCGCTGGTCCGCCACCTTCTCGCCACCCGCAACGGTCTGCGGCTGTCGGTCTCGTACACCACGCGGGCGCCGCGCCCGGGCGAGACCGACGGCCTCGACTACCACTTCGTCACGCCCGAGGCCTTCGAGCAGCGGCGTGCCCGCGGCGAGTTCCTCGAATGGGCGCTGGTGCACGGCAACTACTATGCGACCTCGCGCGCCTGGATCGCCGCGCAGATGGAAGCCGGCACGGACATCGTGCTGGAGATCGACTGGCAGGGGGCCGCGCAGGTGCGTCGGCTGTTCCCCGACGCCGTCTCGATCTTCATCGCACCGCCTTCGATGCCGGTGCTGCGAGAACGGCTCACCGCCCGCGGCCAGGACGCCCCGGATGTCATCGAACGGCGGATGCTGGCCGCCCGGAGCGAGCTCGAGCATGCCGGCGAGTGCCAATATGTTATTATCAATCAAGACTTTGCGGCTGCCTGCCAGGCGCTGGTCGGGATCGTCGACGCCGCCCGGTGCCGGTTCGGGCAGCAGCACCGGCGCCACCCCGACCTGTTCGCCGAGCTCGGCATGAGCCGGGACACGATCTGAGCGCCCGCCCGAACGCCGTACCGCAGCCCCCGAAACCCCGTTCCAGGACGATCCATGGCCCGCATCACCGTCGAAGACTGCCTGAAGCACATCCCCAACCGGTTCGAGCTGGCGCTCGCCGCCACCTACCGGGCGCGGATGCTCGCGCAGGGCCATTCGCCGAAGGTCGACAGCAAGGACAAGCCCACCGTGACCGCGCTGCGCGAGATCGCCGCGCAGAAGGTCGGCAAGGAGATGCTGCGACGCGTCCCGACCTGACGCCCCCCCAGGCGCCCGCGGACCGATGAAGCAGGACGGTTCCGTCGCCTCCTCGGGCCCCCGCGGCCGGTCCGCCCGCGGCATGCCCCCGGCGCTGCTCGAATCGCCTCCCTCGGAGGGGTTCGTCGCCCCCGCCGACGAGCGGCGGGTGGTGTCGCTCGCCCACCTGACGCAGATCGCCTCGACCTATCTCGGCGAGGAAGACCTGCGGCGCGTCCGCGAAGCCTACCGCTTCTCCGACAGCTCGCACCTCGGGCAGTTCCGCACGAGCGGCGAGCCCTACATCTCGCACCCGATCGCGGTGGCCGAGATCTGCGTCGGCTGGAAGCTCGACGCGGATGCGCTGATGGCCGCGCTGCTGCACGACGTCATGGAGGACTCCGGCGTCACCAAGCAGCAGATGGTCGAGCGTTTCGGCACACAGGTCGCCGAACTGGTCGACGGCCTGTCCAAGCTCGACAAGGTCGAGTTCGCGAGCCGGGAGCAGGCGCAGGCCGAGAGCTTCCGCAAGATGCTGCTCGCGATGGCGCGCGACGTCCGCGTCATCCTGATCAAGCTCGCCGACCGGCTGCACAACATGCGCACGCTGGGGCCCGTGCCGCCTGCCAAGCAGCGCCGTGTCGCCGCCGAGACGCTCGACATCTACGCGCCGATCGCGAACCGGCTCGGCCTGAACGAGCTCTACCGCGAACTGCTCGACCTGTCGTTCCGATACACGCATCCGTTCCGCTACCGGACCCTGCACAAGGCGGTGACGGCCGCGCGCGGGATGCGCCGCGAGGGGCTGGGCAAGATCATCGACGCGGTGCAGAAGTCGCTGCCCGGGATGGGCGTGAAGGCCGAGCTGCGCGCGCGCGAGAAGGCGCTGTGGGCGATCTACCGGAAGATGCACGAGAAGCACCTGTCGTTCTCGCAGGTGATGGACGTCTTCGGCATCCGCCTGGTGGTCGACGACCTGCCGCAGTGCTACCTCGCGCTCGGCGCGCTGCACCAGACCTTCAAGCCGATCCCCGGCCGCTTCAAGGACTACATCGCGATCCCCAAGGTCAACGGCTACCAGTCGCTGCACACGACGGTGGTCGGCCCCTACGGCACGCCGGTGGAGTTCCAGATCCGCACCCGGGAGATGCACCGGCTCGCCGAGTCGGGCGTCGCCGCGCACTGGCTCTACAAGGCGGACAAGGAGTCGTTCACCGACCTGCAGAAGCGCACGCACGCGTGGCTGAAGTCGCTGCTCGACATCCAGAACCAGACCGGCGACTCGCTCGAATTCATCGAGCACGTCAAGGTCGACCTGTTCCCCGACGCCGTCTACGTCTTCACGCCGAAGGGCCAGATCCGGGCGCTGCCCCGCGGCGCGACGACGATCGACTTCGCCTACAGCGTGCACACCGACGTCGGCAACCAGTGCGTGGCCGCGAAGGTCAACGGACAGCCCGTGCCGCTGCGCACCGAGCTGCAGAACGGCGACGTGATCGAGGTGGTCACCGACCCCGACGCGAAGGCGAACCCGGCGTGGCTGGGCTTCGTGCGGACCGGCAAGGCTCGCTCCGAGATCCGCCACTTCCTGCGGACGATGAAGTACGAGGAGTCGGTCGACCTCGGCCGGCGGCTGCTCGAGCAGTCGCTCGCGGCGCTGCGCATCGACGCCGCGTCGCTCGAGCCGGCGCTGCTCGAGAAGACCGCGCGCGAGTCGGGCACGAAGTCGCTCGACGAGCTCTATGCGGACGTCGGTCTCGGCCGCCGGCTCGCGCCGGTGGTGGCACGCGCGATCGCGCTCGAGATGAGCGCGCGCCCCGCGGCCGCCGCGTTCGCGCCTCGGCCCCTGCCCATCGTCATCCACGGCACCGAAGGCATGGCGGTGCAGTGCTCGCCGTGCTGCCTGCCGCTGCCCGGCGACGCGGTCATCGGCCACATGCGCGGCGGGCACGGCCTGGTCGTCCACCGCAGCGACTGCGAGCAGGCGCGCCGCGCGCGTCAGAAGGACGCCGAGCGCTGGATCGACGTCGAGTGGGGCGAGGACATCCGCGGGCAGTTCCGTACCATCGTCGAGGTGCAGATCCGCGAAGACCGCGGCGCGCTCGGCCGCGTCGCCGCCGAGATCGCGGCCTCGGAGGCGAACATCGTCAACGTGACGATGGACGAGGAGCCGGACCGGGTGGCCACGATCCGCTTCGTGCTGCAGGTCCGCGGCCGCCACCACCTCGCGCAGGTGTTCCGGCAGATGCGCAAGCAGGCCGACGTCACCAAGATCACGCGACTCTGAGCCGCCCGCGCTCCGTCAGGATCATCGCGCACGCCGCAGCGATCAGCGGCACGTAGGGGATGTGGTGCCGCCCGAGCGGCTCGACGAGCGCGTGCGCCGCCCAGGGCACGGCGATCAGGAGCAGCGGCAGCACCGCGTCGGCGGGAACGCCGCGGCGCTCCACGCAGCGGACCGCCGCGGCCCCCCACGCGACGACGAGCAGGATCCACGGCACCTGGTGGATGAACTGCAGCGCCGCCTTGGGCGCGCCGACGACGCGCTCCGGGTCGCCGAGCACGAAGTTCAGGCCCGAGGTGTCGGTGCCCCACATGTAGGCGATCCGCTTGACGGTCCGCGCCGCGAACACCCCCGGCTCCTCGACGATGTGGGCGCGGGCGAGCCGCCCGTAGGCCCTGTCGCGCTGCACGGGGTTCAGCCCGGGCGGATCTTCCTGCTCGTGGTAGATGCCGTCGCTGCCCGGGCTGTTCGCCGAGTGGAGCACCACCCCGAAATTGGCCGACACGAGGCAGAACTCGCCGTAGAGCGCATGGTTCCTCGCGGTGTACGGCGCGATCACGCAGGCGCCCGCCAGCAGGGTCACCAGCGCGCCGCGCAGCGCGGCCGCGGTGCCGTGGCCGACGATCCACTGCCGCAGCCCGAAGAGGAGCGGCAGCACGATCATCGTCGGGCGCACCAGCGACGCCAGCCCGCCGACCAGGCCGAAGGCGACCACCCAGGGCAGCGCCGCCCTGCCCTGCCGCGCGTCGATTTGCCGCAGCAGCACGAGCAGCACCGCCATCAGGAACAGTGTCGTGGTCTCGTGCCCGAGCGTCGCGTTCCAGCTCACGATCGACGGCATCAGCGCGGCGACGGTCGCCGCGCACCGGGCCACGGCCTCGCGCTCGCCCGCCCAGGCGCGGTACAGCAGCGCCACCGTCGCCACGCCGACCAGCGACTGGACCGCGGCCAGCGCACGGACGCCGTCGCCGACCACCGTGGCGACGATGCCGAGCCACGCCGGCTGGCCGGGCGGCCAGAACACCAGTCCGCCCAGGCCACCGCCGCTCGCGAACAGCTTGGCGGTGTCGTGATAGACGAAGTGGTCGCCGTAGGGCATCGGGGGGAAGACGACGCCGGGCACGCGGACCAGTGCGGCGAGCAGCAGCATCGCGGGCAGGAAGCCGTCGGCGGCCGTGAACCGATGCCAGGCCGCCCCGAGCACGCGACGGCCCGCCGCGGTGGCGAGCGGCAACGCCAGCAGGAGCCCGGCGGCGACCGCGCTCCACGCGGCCGGCTGGCCCTTGTACGCGGGGAATGCGAGGACCGCGAACACCGCGCAGGCCGCCGACACCGCGACGAACAGTGCCAGCGCCCCGTTCGCCGCATCGATGGCGAGGTCGGGGAACGGACGCGGGCGGACCGGCGATACGGGAGGGGACACGCTCGACATGGGACCCGAGGCTAAGGACGACCGCCGGGTGGGCGAAGGCACTCGGTCACATCGTGTCCGAAGGGTGGCGATCGGCCATTGCGGGACGATCGGAGGACCGCCCGGGCGGCTCGATGGCGACGGTGCGCGTCAGCGGGCGGCGACGGCCAGCACGCGCACCCAGAGCCGGGCCGCCTCGACGCGGCCGGCCTCGGTGAAGTGGCAGCCGTCGCGGCGCAGCCCGGGGCCCTGGAGCGTGTCGGTGTCGGCGCCCGGCAGGATCCGAGCGGCCGCCAGCGCGTCCCGATGTCGATCGAGCGCGCGCGCCAGCGCGCCGGTGCCGCCCGTACGGCACCAGGTCGACCGGGCCACGTGCATCGGCGCGTCGATGCCATGCGCATCGAGCGTGGCGCGCAGCGTCCGGAGCGCCGCGAGCCAGTCGTCGGCGTCGGTGCCGTCGCGCGAGTCGGATTCGCCCTGCTGCCACAGCACCCGTTCGACGTGCAGGCCCGAGCGCCGCAACGCCTCCAGGTGTGCGAGCAGGCGTGCGTTCACCGGGTCGCCGGCGGTCGTCCAGCGCGCGATCCCGGTCGCGCCGACCGCGAGCGGCGCCCAGACCACGGGGCCGTTCCGGCCGGCCGCGCGCCATTCGGCCTCGACTGCGGTCCACAGGCTCGCCCCCGCGCCGGTCGTGCCGGGCAGCGGGTCGGCGCTGCGCACGCAGCGGCCTTCGGCGAAGACGGTCACCACCGGACCGTCGGAGGCCTGCGGCCCGAGCGGCGCGGCATGGCTCGCCGCGTTCGACTGCCCGAGCACCAGCAGCACCCGAGGCGAGGCGCCGTCCGGCGCGACGCAGGGCACCGCGGGCTGGCGCACCGCATCGACCGCGCGGATCGGCTCGTGCGGCCCGGGTGTCTGGCCGAACAGCCGGCCCACGAGGGTGTTGCCGGTCGCCAGCACCAGGAGTGCGGCGGCCGCCCCGGTCGACCAGGCCGACGCGCCGCGTCCCGGCGCACCCCGGCGCGTCAACCATGCGGCGCGGATCGCGGCGGTGGCCGGTCGCTCGACACAGCGGTGCACCGCGAACGCGACCGCGATCGCCGCCACGGTCACCGCGATCACCGACGCGAGCGACGGGACGCCGGCGCGCTGCAGCGCGGCAATCGCCAAGAACCCGAGCGCCTGGTGCAGCAGATACAGCGGATACGACGCGAGCCCGAGCGCGACCAGCGGTCGGGCGCCCAGCGGCGCGAGGCGACCGCCGGCTGCCAGGTGGACCGCCGCGGCGGCGACGACGCCGACGGCGACATCGGTCCGCCACCCGCCCGCCGGCGCGGCCGCCGCGACGGCGACCAGGGCGAGCGCGACGAGCAGCGCCGTGGCGCCGGCCGCCAGCCGCCGCTCGCGGTATGCGTACAGCGTCATGCCGAGCGCGAACCACGGTGCCCATTCGGCCAGCACCAGCGTCCGCAGCACGTGCGGCACGGGCACGCCGAGCGCCGGCGCGAGGTGCGCGCAGAGGCTCGCCGCCAGGATCGCCGCGACGGTCGTCCCGACGCGCTCGAGCGCGCCCGCGCGCCAGAGCAGCAGCATCCACAGGTAGAACACCAGCTCGACGCCCAGCGACCAGTAGGCGCCGTCGATCGACTCGACCCCGAACCAGCCCTGCACCATGGTCAGGTTCGCGGCGATGTCGCGGACCGGCCGCTCGTAGCCCGGCATGCCGACCGCGCGCATCGCGACACCGGTGACCAGCACGGCGAACCAGTAGGTCGGATACAGCCGCGAGAAGCGCGAGACCGCGAAGTCCGCCGGCGAGCGCGATCGGTCGAGCGTCATCATGATCACGAAGCCGCTGATCACGAAGAACAGCTCGACGCCGAAGTGCCCGAGCGGCAGGTCGACGGGCAGCGGGCTCGAATGGACGAGCGTCGCGTCGTAGCGGGTCGTGTAGTGGTAGCCGAGCACCAGCAGCGCGGCGACCGCACGCAGTCCGTCGAGCTGGTCGAGGCGCGGAGCGTCCTTCATCGAGACGGGCCGCGGGGGCGCGGCCGAAGGCTGGGGGCGTCGGGCCGGCGCACGCCGCGGGCTCGGTCAGCCCGCCGGATCGTAGCGCACGTCCAGCACCTCGAGCTCGAGTCGCCCGGCGGGCGTCGCGAGCGTCACGGTATCGCCCTCGCGGGCCTTGATCAGCGCCTTGGCGACCGGCGAGATCCAGCTGATGCGACCGTTCAGGGGGTCGACCTCGTCGATGCCGACGATCGTCACGGTGCGCTCGACCCCATCGGACTGCAGGTAGGTCACGGTCGCGCCGAAGAAGATCTGGTCGTTGCCGGCGTGCTGGACCGGGTCCACCACCTCGGCACGGTCGAGCCGCTTCGTGAGGAAACGGATCCGCCGGTCGATCTCGCGCAGCCGCTTCTTGCCGTACAGGTAGTCGCCGTTCTCGGAGCGGTCGCCGTTGGAGGCTGCCCACGAGACGACGCGGACGACCTCGGGCCGCTCGACGTCGAGCAGATGAAGCAGCTCGGTCTTCATCCGGGCGTGGCCGGCCGGCGTGATGTAGTTCCGGGGCGCCGGGCCCGCGGCGTCGGGCGCCTCGGGCGGATCGTCGTCCTCGTCGTTCGCGTCCTCTCGGACGAAGGCCTTGTTCATGCCGGATGACACCATTCGTGACGCGTTTCGCAGTCACCGCGCGCGGTCGACGCGATGATCGCCCCATGACGCCCGAGACCGAAGCGCGCCGCCGCTGCGAGAGACTCCTCGTCCTGATGGCCGAGGCGATGGAGATGGAGCGTGCCCTCGACGAGCGCACGAGCCACGCGGACGCCCAGCCGCACAGCCTGCTGAAGCCGATCCTCGAGGACGCGCTCGCGCGGCTGGAGCCGATGCTGGTCCCGGGCCCGGGACATTCGCTGCAGCACTGGATGAGCGAGCTGACCGACCTGGAGCTGCAGCTCGACGCGGCGATCTCGAAGCGCGGCTGGCGTGTCCTCGCGGCGGACCGCCCGTCGCAGGGCGACCCCGCCTGAGCGAGGGATCCGGTCGACCGTCGCCGGGCGGGATCCTTCCGCCGCGCTCCCGCGCATCAGCCCGCGACCGACATCCGCTCGATCAGCACGGAGCCGGTGCGCTTCGTGCCGCGGACGATCTCGTCGGCGCCGACCGCGACGATGGCGCGGAACATGTCCTTCAGGTTCCCGGCGATCGTGATCTCCTCGACCGGATAGCGGATCTCGCCGCCCTCGACCCAGTAGCCGCTCGCGCCGCGCGAGTAGTCGCCGGTCACGCCGTTGACCCCGTGGCCGAGCAGTTCGGTGACGAAGAGCCCCGTGTCGAGCTTGCGCAGCATCGCGCGCAGGTCGTCGCCGGGCCGCGTCAGCCGGCTCGAGAGCCGCATGAAGTGCGCGCCACCGGCATTCCCGGTGGTCTTCATCCCGAGCTTGCGCGCCGAATAGGTCGAGAGGAACCAGCCGCCGAGCACACCGCCGCGGACCACGCTGCGAGGCGCGGTGGCAACGCCCTCGTCGTCGAACGGCGTGCTGCCGAACTCCCCGGGGCGGTGCGGATCCTCGTCGATGTCGAGGTGCGACGCGAAGACCTCGGTACCGAGCGCGTCGACCAGGAAGCTCGCCTTGCGGTAGAGGCTGCTGCCGCTGGCGGCCTGGACGAAGTGACCCAGCAGCCCGCAGGCGAGCGGCGACTCCAGCAGGACCGGCACCTTGCGGGTGCCGAGCTTGCGCGCACCCAGCCGCGACAGCGCACGCTCGGCAGCGTAGCGGCCCACCGCGGCCGGATCGGCGAGCCGGTCGGGGTGGCGGGCGGCGGAATACCAGTCGTCGCGCTGCATCGCGCGGCCGCGCCTGGCGATCGGCGCGCAGGCGATCGAATGGCGGCTGTACGGATAGCCGCCGACGAAGCCCAGGCTGTTGGCCGACACGAAGTGGCCGTGGTTCACCGACACCGAGGCGCCCTCGGAATTGACGATCGCCCGGTCGGTCGCGAAGGCCGCGCCTTCCATGGTCCGGGCGATCTCGATCGCCTCGTCGGCCTCGATGGTCCACGGGTGGAACAGGTCGAGGTCCATCGGCGCGCGCGCCAGCGTGTCGGCATCGGGCAGGCCGGCACACGGATCCTCGCCGGTGAAGCGGGCGATCTCGTAGGCGGCGCGGACCGTCTGCTCGAGCGCGCGCTCGGAGAAGTCGCTGGTGCTGGCGTGGCCGCGGCGGGTGCCGAGATAGACGGTCACGCCCAGCCCCTTGTCGCGGGTCTGCTCGATCGTCTCGACCGAGCCCTTGCGGACACCGACCGACAGCCCGGAGCTCTCTGAGACGTCGGTGGCCGCGGCGGTCGCACCGAGCCGGGCCGCTCGGTCGAGCACCGAGCGGGCGAGTTCCTCGAAGCGTGCACGGCTGTGGTCGAACATCGTCCGGGTCGGGGTCGGGTGGGGTCGGGCTATCATAGCAAGGCCCCATGAACGCCCTCCCCGACGCCCCCCAGGACGACGCCGACGCCGGCTACGACGGCCCGAGCAAGTCGCAGCGCAAGCGCGACATGCACGCGCTGCAGGATCTCGGCGAGCGCCTCGTCGAGATGCCCGCCTCGCAGTTCGAACGGCTCGGGCTTCCGGTCGAGCTGGTCGACGCGGTCGCCCTCGCCCGCAGGATCACCTCGCGCGAGGGCCGCCGGCGGCAGCTGCAGTACGTCGGCAAGCTGATGCGGCGCGCCGACGTCGATGCCGAAGCGATCCGCGCGAAGCTCGAGGTCGACGACGCCCAGCACCGCCTGGAGACCGCGGTGATGCACGCGGCCGAACGCTGGCGCGATGCGCTGATCGAGGCGCCGGACCGGATCGCGGAGTTCGTCGGGCGCTATCCGGCCGCCGCCCGCACGCTGCACCCGCTGGTCCGCTCGGCCCGTGCCGAGCATGCGAAGCAGCAGCGCGGCCGCCACTACCGCGAGCTGTACCGCGAGCTGCGCGACGTGCTGCTCGCCGATGCCGCGCCCGCCACCGAGCCCCCCGCCGCCGATGCCTGAACTGCCCGTCGCCGCCACCGAGTCGAACCCGCTGCGGGTCGGCCTCGTCTCGATCTCCGACCGCGCGTCCGGCGGCGTGTACGCCGATGCCGGGATCCCGGCGCTGCAGGACTGGCTGGGCCGCGCGCTCGCCTCGCCCTGGATCGCCGAGACCCGCCTGATCCCCGACGAGCGCCCGGTCATCGAGCGCACGCTGGTCGAGCTGGTCGACACCGCAGGCTGCCACCTGGTGCTCACCACCGGCGGGACCGGACCGGCCCGCCGCGACGTGACACCCGAGGCGACGCTCGCGGTCGGCGACCGGGAGATGCCCGGCTTCGGCGAGCGGATGCGTGCGATCTCGCTGCACTTCGTGCCGACGGCGATCCTGTCGCGGCAGGTCGCCGTGATCCGCGGCGGCGCGCTGATCGTCAACCTGCCCGGCCAGCCGAAGTCGATCCAGGAAACCCTCGAGGGCCTGCGCGACGCCGACGGCCGCTCGACGGTCGCCGGCATCTTCGCGGCGATCCCCTACTGCCTCGACCTGATCGGCGCGCCGTACGTCGACACGCACGACGCGGTCTGCAAGGCGTTCAGGCCGAAGTCGGCGCCGAGGCCGGCCGGACGCTGAGCGCATCGGCCGCGTACCAGGCCATCGTCTCGGCGAGGCCGGCGGCGAGGTCGTGGGTCGGCACGTAGCCGAGCAGCGCACGGGCCTTCGTCACGTCGGCCAGCGAGTGACGGACGTCCGCGGCGCGGAAGTCGCGGTGCCGCAGCTCGGCCCGCACGGGACGGCCCAGCAGCCGCTGCAGCGTCGCGCGCATCGCCTCGGCCATCTGCAGCAGCTCGGTGCGCGCACCGAAGGCCACGTTGAACACCTCGTGCGCGGAGGGCAGCGAGGGTACCAGCGCCGCACGCAGGTTCGCCTGCACGACGTTGCCCACGTAGCAGAAGTCGCGCGAGCTCCGGCCGTCGCCGTTGACCCACAGCGGCTCTTCGCGCAGCAGCGCGCGTGCCCAGCGCGGCACCACCGCCGCGTACGCGCCCTCCGGGTCCTGCCGCGGCCCGAACACGTTGAAGTAGCGCAGGCCCACCGCCTCGATCGCGTAAGCGCGCGCCCAGGTGCCCGCCAGCGTCTCGTCGATCACCTTCGAGGCGGCGTACGGCGACAGCGGCCGGCCCGTCCGGTCCTCGACCTTCGGCAGGTCCGGATGGTCACCGTACACCGAGCTCGACGAGGCATAGACCACGCGCGTCACGCCTGCGTCCTTGGCTGCGGTCAGCAGCTGCGCGAAGCCGGTCACGTTCGCCCGCAGCGTGCGCATCGGGATCTCGAGCGAGCGCGGTACCGAGCCCAGCGCGGCCTGGTGCAGCACCCTCGTCGCGCCCTCGAGCGCGCGCACGCAGGCCTGCGGGTCGCAGACGTCCCCCTCCACCAGCGAGAAACGCCCCCAGGCCGCCTCGCCAACCGCCGCGCGCACTCGCGCGAGGTTCGCGTGCGAGCCGGTGGAGAAGTCGTCCAGCGCGGTCACCGACTGGCCGTGGCGCAGCAGCTGCTCGACCAGGTGCGAGCCGATGAAGCCCGCCGCACCCGTCACCAGCCAGCGCTCGGGCGCGCGGCCCGCCAGCAGTTCGCCGATCGCATCCCCGTTCACAGGCGCCACACCGAGTAGCCCAGCTTCTCCAGCGCCACGCGGTCGAAGCCGCTCTTCACGTCGGCGAACACGCCGCCACGCACCAGCTTCTCGGTCAGCGCATCGAGCGGCATCTCGCGGTATGTCCGGTGCGCCACCGCGGCGATCACCGCCTTCGCCGGCGGCAGGTCCTCCCAACGCGTGAGCGCGATGCCGTACTCGTGCACCGCCTCCTCGGGCTCGGCGATCGGGTCGTGCACGTGGACCTTCATCCCGTAGGACTGCAGCTCGCGCACGATGTCGACGACCTTAGAGTTGCGCAGGTCCGGCACGTCCTCCTTGAACGTCAGCCCGAGCACGATCGCCGCCTGGTTCGTCACCGGCTGCGCCTCCTGGATCAGCCGCTTGACCACCTGCTCGGCCACGAACTTGCCCATCCCGTCGTTGATGCGGCGCCCCGCCAGGATCACCTGCGGGTGATAGCCCAGCTGCTCGGCCTTGCGCGTCAGGTAGTACGGATCCACCCCGATGCAGTGCCCACCCACCAGCCCGGGCCGGAAGGGCAGGAAGTTCCACTTCGTGCCCGCCGCCTTCAGCACCTCCGAGGTGTCGATGCCCACCCGCTTGAAGATGATCGCCAGCTCGTTCATCAGCGCGATGTTCAGGTCGCGCTGCGTGTTCTCGATGACCTTCGCCGCCTCGGCGACCTTGATGCTGCTCGCGCGGTGCACCCCGGCGGTCACCACCGCCTCGTACAGCGCCGCCACCCGCTCCAGCGTCCGCGACGTGTCGCCCGCGACCACCTTCACGATCCGGGACAGCGTGTGCTCCTTGTCACCCGGGTTGATCCGCTCCGGCGAGTAGCCGACGAAGAAGTCCTTCTTCCAGCGCTTGCCCGAGGCCGCCTCGAGCGCCGGCACGCAGACCTCCTCGGTGGCGCCCGGATAGACGGTCGATTCGTAGACCACCACCGCGTCCGGCTTGAGCTGCGGTCCGATCGTGCGGCTCGCCGACAGCAGCGGCCCGAAGTCGGGCTGGTGCGCGTCGTCGACCGGCGTGGGCACGGCGACGACCACGAAGTCCGCGTCGCGCAACGCCGTGGCGTCGGTCGTCACCCGCAGCCGCGAGGCCGCCGCGAACTGCTCGGCCGACACCTCGCCGGTCGTGTCGACGTGCCGCGCGATCCGCTCGACCTTGTCGGCCGCGAGGTCGAATCCCACGGTGTCGAACACCCGGCCGAACTCGACGGCCAGCGGCAGGCCGACATAGCCCAGGCCGATCACGGCGACGGTGGTCACGATGCGGACATCTCCGGATGAGGATCCGACCGATCGTAGCCGGGACGGCCCGGTCCGCCGGGCGCGGCGCGCCGGCCGGTCAGCCGCGGCGTGGCGGGGCCCGACGAACGGCGTACGGACCGTGCCGGCCCGCAACGCTCGTCCCGGAGGTCGGCTCGGGCCGGCTCAGCGGCGGCGACACTCGATCACGCCGTCGACGTCGCGGACCGCCCCGAGCGTGCGCCGCAGCTGCGGGATGCCGGGCACCTCGACGGTGAACTGCATCTGCGCGACCCCGTTGCGGCTCAGGGTCTGCACCGCGGTGACGTTCAGGCGGTCGCGCGCGAAGACGTCGGAGACGTCGCGCAGCAGGCCCTGGCGGTCGCGCGCACGGAGCACGACGTCGACCGCATAGGTGCGCCGGGCGGGCGTGCCCTCGGCCTGCCAGTCCCCCCAGGAGGTCTCGAGCACGCGCTCGGGCGCGCGCCGCGCCATGTCGGCGAAGCTGCGGCATTCGGTGCGATGGACCGAGACCCCGTGACCGCGCGTCACGAAGCCGACGATCGGGTCGGGCGGCGCCGGACGGCAGCAGCGGGCGAGCTGCGTCATCAGGAAGTCGACGCCGACGACGCGGACCCCGTCGCCGGCGGACGCGTCGGCACGCGGGCCACCGCGGTTCAGGCGGGCGGCGTCGGCTGCGTCGGGCGCGCCCGAGGCGTCGCGGCCGGCGTCCGCGGCGCCACCGCGGATCGCCTCCTCGAGCATCCGCGGACCGACCTCCTCGCGAGAGACCGCGATGAACAGGTCGTCGGGCTTCGGGAAGCCCAGCCGGCGGGCGAGCTCCTCGTGCGCGAGCGCGGTGCGGCCCTCGCGCTGGAGCATCTTCTCGACGCGCTCGCGCCCGGCCGCCACGTCACGCTCGAGTTCGAGCGCGTTGAACCACTGCCGGACCTTCGCGCGCGCCCGCGGGCTGCGGACGTAGCCGAGCTGCAGGTTCAGCCAGTCGCGCGACGGCCCCTCCGAGCCGCTGCCGGCGCGCGCGGCGACGATCTCGACCGTCTGGCCGTTGCGCAGCACGGTGTTCAGCGGAACCATCTGCCCGTCCACCCGCGCGCCGCGGCACCGGTGTCCGAGGTTGGTGTGCACGTGGTAGGCGAAGTCCACGGGCGTGGAACCCGCGGGCAGTTCGACGACCTTCGCCTGCGGCGTGAGCAGGTAGATCCGGTCGGCCTCCGAACCGGTGGCGATGCGGCCGCCGAGCGTGGCGCCGACCTCCTGCTGCCACATGAGCAGCTGGCGCATCCACTCGACGCGCTCGTCCTGCGTGCCTCCCGGGGCGCCGCCCGAGCCGCCCGCGGGGGTCGGCGCGCCCGACCGCCCGCGCTTCGCCGGCGACGGCTGCGCCGGCGTGCCCGACAACCCCGTCGAGGTCTCCTTGTAGCGCCAGTGCGAGGCGATGCCGAACTCGGCGTGCCGGTGCATCTCGCGGGTGCGGATCTGCACCTCGAGCGGCCGGCCGTCCTCGGCGGTCACGACGGTGTGCAGCGACTGGTAGCCGTTGGGCTTCGGGCGCGAGATGTAGTCGTCGAACTCCCGCGGCACCGGCGGCCAGATCTGGTGCACCAGGCCCAGCACCGCGTAGCAGTCCTTGACGTCGTCGACCAGCACGCGGAAGGCCCGCAGGTCCTGGACCTCGGCGAAGCCCAGCCCCTTGGTGCGCATCTTGTTGTAGATGCTGTGGATGTGCTTGGGCCGGCCGCTGACCTCGGCTGCGATGCCCTGTTCGCGCAGCGCGTCGCGCAGCCGCTCGATCGCCGCGCGCACGAAGGCCTCGCGCTCGACGCGGCGCTCCTCGAGCTGGCGCGCGATGCTCTTGTACAGGTCCGGCTCGAGGAAGCGGAACGCGAGGTCCTCGAGCTCCCACTTCAACTGCCCGAGCCCGAGGCGGTTCGCCAGCGGTGCCAGCACCTCGAGCGTCTCGTGCGCGATCGCCGGCTCGGGCGGCCGCCGGGTCTCGGCGTGCCAGCGCAGCGACTGCAGCCGCGACGCGAGCCGCAGCAGCACCACGCGGATGTCGCTCGCCATCGCGAGCGTCATGCGGCGCAGCGTCTCGAGCTGCACGCCCGAGCTGGTCTCGTTCGCGCGCAGCGTCAGGTCCTTCAGCCGCAGCAGCGTGCGCATGCCCTCGACCAGCGTTCGGACCTCGTCGCCCCAGCGTTCGCCGATCTCGTCGAGCCCGGCCGCGTCGCCCACGCCGAACAGCACCGCGGCCAACCGGGTGGGCGGATCGACGTTGAGCGCCTCCAGGATCGCGAGCGTGCCGCGCGCGTGCGCGACGATCGGCTCGCCGCTGCCGCCCTGCGCGTCGCCGAGCCGCGCCTGCAGGAGCGCGAGCGCCTGCCCGACCGGGTCGGGCGACGCGGTGACGTCGCCGGTCGCGACGGGAGCGGCGGGCACGGAGGTGGAGGAAGCCATGTCGGCGTCCCGGGCCCCGGCGGGGCCGTCGCGGGATCGTTGGCATTATAGGCGGATGATCTGGCCACTCGGCGCGCGCCGCCCCCTGTCGATCGACGCCGACGCCTGGCTCGGGCTGCAGGCCCGCCTGCCCTACCTCGGCGGTCTGGACGCGGCCGAGTCGGCGCGGATGCGGGAGCTGATCGCCGCGTTCCTGTCCTCGAAGACCTTCTCGGGCACCCACGGCCTCGAGCCCGACGACGCGATGCGACTGACGATCGCCGCGCAGGCCTGCCTGCCGGTGCTCCGACTCGGCCTGTCCGCCTACGACGACTTCGTCGAAGTCGTCGTCTATCCGTCCGCCTTCGCGGTCCGGCGACGGATCACCGACGAGGACGGGCTGGTCCACGAGTTCGACGACGTGCTCGCCGGCGAGGCGATGGACGGCGGACCGGTGGTGCTGTCCTGGGAGGATGTCGCCGGCGCCGACCGCCCGGCCTCGGCGAACGTCGTGATCCACGAGTTCGCGCACAAGCTCGACCTCGCCGACGGCGAGGCCGACGGCTGTCCACCGATGCCGCGCGCGGCCCGGGCGCGCTGGCTCGAGGCGCTGCACGCGGCCTACGACGACTTCGTCGCCGGGATCGAGGCGGTCGAGGACGCGATCCCGGCCGACGTCGATCCCGAGAGCGAGGCCGCCGACGCCTGGTACGCGACGCTGCCGCTCGACCCCTATGCGGCCACCGACGAGGCCGAGTTCTTCGCGGTCGCGGCCGAGGCCTTCTTCGTCGACGCGGACGCCTTCGCCGAGGCCTTCCCGGTGCTGCACGAGCGCTTCGTCGACTACTTCGGACGGGACCCCCGGCGCCGCGCAGCCCCCGCCGCGGACTGACGCGGCGCGACCACGCCCGATCGCCGGTCAGCCGGCCCGGACCTCCGGTCGTGCGGTAGTTCCTCGGTACCCCGACACCGGCGCGCGACGATCGGTGCCGCGATGATCCGGTTCTTCAACCATTACGTGTCGGTGCGGCTGCTGCTGCTCACCGGGCTGGAAGCGCTCGTGCTCTTCCAGTCGGTGGTGCTCGGCTTCCAGCTGCGGATGGCCGAGCCCACGGGGCAGTCCCCGCTGCTCGAGGCCGCCGCCTTCACCTTCGTGATGCTGATGGCCATGTCGGCGCTCGGCCTCTACCAGTCTCAGGCCGAACCGTTCCGCAGGACGGTGCACCGGCTGCTGATCGCCTACGCGCTGTCGATCCTGGTCATCAGCCTGGTGTTCTACGTGTTCCCCGAGACCTACATCGGCCGGGGCGTGATGGCCTGGAGCTCGCTGCTCGCGCTGGCGAGCGTGCTGGCGATCCGGATCCTCTTCTTCCGCGTCACCGACGTGGGGCTGCCCAAGCGGCGGGTGATGGTGGTGGGCAACGGCCCCGAGGCCGAGCAGGTCATCGAGCACCTGTACCAGGCGTCGATGCGGCACTCGGTCCAGTACGCCGGGCTCTACCCGGTCTCGCCGGAGCGCGACGGACGGGTCGACCACGATCTGCTGCTGCGGACCGCCAGCACCATGCGGGTCTCGGAGATCGTGGTCGCCGTCCGCGAGCGACGCGGCGGCGTGCTGCCGCTGCGCCAGCTGCTCGACGCGAAGCTGCGCGGCGTGCGCGTCGTCGACCTGCAGTCGTTCTACGAGCGCGAGCAGGGCGTGCTGCGGATCGACAGCATGCGCGCCAGCTGGATGATCTTCGGCGACGGCTTCGACCAGGGGCTGGCCCGCGACGTCGTCAAGCGGCTCTTCGACCTGCTGGTCAGCACGCTGCTGCTGCTCGCGACCCTGCCCGTCCTGCTCGCTGCGATGCTGGCGGTGGTGCTGGAGAGTCCCGGCGGCATCTTCTACCGGCAGGAACGCGTCGGCGAGCGCGGCCGGCCCTTCCGGATCGTGAAGCTGCGGACCATGCGCGTCGACGCCGAGGCCGACGGCACGCCGCGCTGGGCCGGGGTGGACGACCCGCGGGTCACCCGGGTCGGCGCGCTGCTGCGCAAGACCCGGATCGACGAGCTGCCGCAGCTGTGGAACGTGTTCCGCGGCGACATGAGCTTCGTCGGCCCACGGCCGGAGCGTCCGTTCTTCGTCGACAAGCTGACCGATCGGATCCCGTTCTATCAGGTCCGCCACTCGGTGAAGCCCGGCATCACCGGCTGGTCCCAGGTCCGATACCCGTACGGTGCGTCGATCGAGGACGGCTTCGAGAAGCTCCAGTACGACCTGTACTACGTGAAGAACCATTCGCTGTTCCTCGATCTGCTGATCCTCGTCGAGACGCTGCAGGTCGTGGTTCTCGGCAAGGGAGCGCGCTGATCGTCCCGCCGTTGGTCGGCTTGGCCGGGTACGCGCTCGCTGCGGCCGCATGGCTGGGGCTGGCGGCGCTGCTCGGCGCGCGCGGCGCCGGCCGGGGCGCGGGCCGCTGGCTGCTCGCGGCCGCGTGCGTCGAGGCCGCCTGGGCCGCGGTGCTCGCCGCGGCCGCCGCGGGCTACGCCGGCCCGCCCGCGGTCTCCGTCGCGGAGGCCGCGCGACCCCTCGCCTGGATCCTGGTGATGGTCGCGCTGCTGCGTGACGGCGTGACAGCGGTGCGCCCCGGGCCGCCCTCGCCCGATGCGGCCGTGCTCGACACCGAGCCGGGCGGCCCGCCACCGACGCGCCGCCGGCCGGCGCCCACGCTGGCGGCCGTGGCGGTGGGCCTCGCGCTCGCCGCCGTGGCCGCCGACGCGGGCGCCGCGGCCGAGCTGTACCCCGCCTCGCTCGACCTGCTGGCCGCCGTGCTCGTGCTGGTCGGCGTCGAGCAGGTCTACCGGAACACCGATCCCACCCACCGCTGGGCGGTCAAGGACCTGTGCCTGGCGGTCGGCGCGGTGGCCACGTTCGACGTGCTGCTCGGCGCCGACGCGCTGCGGACCGGCGCGATCGACGCCGGCGGCTGGGCCGCGCGCGGCTTCGCGCATGCGCTGGTGGTGCCGCTGGTGGCCGTGTCGGCGGCGCGCAACCGCGACTGGCGGCTGCCGATCAAGCTGTCGCGCGGGGTGGTGTTCCACTCCGCGACGCTCGTCGGCTCGGCCGGCCTGCTGCTGGTCTCGGTGTCGCTCGGCTGGGCCGCTCGGCTCGCCGGGCCGGACTGGGGGCGGGTCGTGCAGGCGGTGCTGGTGTTCGCGACCGCGACCGGCGCGGCCGCGCTGCTCGGTTCGCCCGGGTTGCGCGCCCGTGCCCGCGTCACGCTCGCGAAGAACTTCTTCAGCTTCCGCTACGACTACCGCGCCGAGTGGCTGCGGCTCACGCGACGACTGGCGGCGCCGGACGACGGCGAGGCCGGCAGTCTCGGCGCGCGGGCGCTGCACGCGCTGCGCGACCTGGTCGACAGCCCCGGCGGTACGCTGTGGGTGGCCGCGACGCACGGCGATTTCGTCCGAGACGCGCACGCCGGGGACGGCGAGCGCGGCGCGCTGCGCGCCGACGAGCCCCTGCTCGCCTGGCTGCGGACCCGCGGCTGGATCGTCGAGCTCGACGAATGGCGGCGCGAGCCGCTGCGCTACGACGGCCTCGTGCTGCCGCCCGCGCTCGCCGGCGACGCGCGTGCGTGGCTGGTGCTGCCGCTGCTGCAGCAGGACGAACTGGTGGCGGTCGCGGTGCTCGACCGGCCGCACGCGCCCGCGATCGTCGACTGGGAGGTCCGCGACCTGCTGAAGGCGGCGGGCCGCCAGGCCGCCGGCTATCTCGCGCTGCGTGCGGCCGGAGAGCGGCTCGCGCATGCCGGCCGGTTCGAGTCGTTCAACCGGATGTCGGCCTTCGTCGTCCATGACCTGAAGACCCTGGTCGCGCAGCTGTCGCTGATGCTCGGCAACGCGGCCCGGCACCGCGCCGACCCGGCGTTCCAGCGCGACATGCTGGCCACCGTCGAGCACGTCGTGGGCCGGATGCAGTCGCTGATGGACGAGCTGGGCGGCGCCACGGCCGCCTCGCGCGAGCGGGCGCCGGTGACGATCGGTACCGTCGTGCGCGCCGCGATCCGCGCGCGTGCCGGGCTGCGCCCGGCGCCGCTCCTGGAACCGATCGACCTGTCGGTCGACCATGCCGCGGTGTTCGCCGACCCGCGGCGGCTGGAACGCGTGATCGGGCACCTGGTGCAGAACGCGATCGAGGCCACGCCCTACGACGGGCGAGTGACGGTGCGGGCCCGCGTCGACGGGACCGACGCGGTGGTCGAGGTCGCCGACACCGGCGCCGGCATGAGCGCCGAGTTCGTCGAGCGCCGGCTGTTCCGGCCCTTCGCGTCGACCAAGGGCCGCGGCCTCGGGCTCGGCACCTTCGAATGCAGCGAGTACCTGCGCGAGCTGGGCGGACGGCTGGAGGTCCGGACGGCACCGGGCGCGGGCACCACCTTCGTCGCGCGGCTGCCCTGCGTGCCGCTCGCCGTGCCGGCGCTCGAGGGGGCCTGATGGACGCGCGCCGCCCCGTGCTGCTGGTGATCGACGACGATCCGGGCCTGCGCCAGCAGATGCGCTGGGCGCTCGACGCCTGGGAGGTCGTGCCCGCCGGCGACCGCGACGCGGCGATCGCTGCGCTGCGCCGCCTCGAGCCCGAGGTCGTGACCCTGGACCTCGGGCTGCCGCCCTGCCCGGACACCCCGGAGGCCGGCTTTCGCCTGCTGTCCGAGATCCTCGCGCTCGCGCCCGCGACCAAGGTCGTCGCGGTGACCGGGCAGGACGACCGCGCCAACGCCGTCCGGGCGATCGGGCTCGGCGCCTACGACTTCGTCGCCAAGCCCTTCGACGCCGAGACGCTCGGCCTGGTGCTCGACCGTGCGTTCCGCCTCGCGGACCTCGAGCGCGAGCACCGCCGGCTGCTGGAGGCGCGGCCGTCGGACGTCGTCGCCGGACTGCTGACGCGCGACCCGGCGATGACCACGGTCTGCCGGACGATCGAGAAGCTCGCGCCTGTGCAGGCGAGTGTCGCGCTGCTGGGCGAGTCGGGCACCGGCAAGGAGCTGCTCGCGCGGGCGCTGCACGAGGGCTCCCCTCGCCGCACCGGCCGGTTCGTCGCCATCAACTGCGCCGCGATCCCGGAGGGACTGCTCGAGTCGGAGCTGTTCGGCCACGAGCGCGGCGCCTTCACCGGCGCGGTGAAGTCCACCGCCGGCAAGCTCGAGATGGCCGACGGCGGCACGCTGTTCCTCGACGAGATCGGCGACCTGCCGATGTCGCTGCAGGCGAAGCTGCTGCGTTTCCTGCAGGACCGCTCGGTCGAGCGCGTCGGCGGCCGCGCGCCGATCCCGATCGACGTGCGCGTCGTCTGCGCGACGCACCGGAACCTGCGCGAGCGGATCGCCGAGGGCACGTTCCGCGAGGACCTGTTCTACCGGCTCACCGAGATCGTCGTCACCCTGCCACCGCTGCGCGACCGGGTCGGCGACACGGCGCTGCTCGCGCACGCCTTCGTCCAGCGCTTCGCGAAGCAGAACGGCCGAGACCGGATGTCCCTCGCCGAGGACGCGCTCGACGCGATCGCCGCGCACCGCTGGCCCGGCAACGTCCGCGAGCTGGAGAACGCGATCAAGCGCGCGGTGATCATGGCGCAGGGCCGCACGATCCACGCGCAGGACCTCGGGCTCGCGCCGGCCGAGGACGCCGCGACCTTCAACCTGCGCCGGCTGCGCGACGACGTCGAGAAGCGCGCAGTGCTGTCGGCGATGGCCCGCTGCGACGGCAACGTCGTGCGCGCCGCCGATCTGCTGGGCGTCAGCCGTCCGACCCTGTACGACCTGCTGCGGCGCTTCGGGCTGCGCTGACGGCGTGCGATGACCGCGAACGCCACGCCGACCGGCTCCCCGAGCGGGCGCGGGCGCGCGCCGGCGCGCTTCGTCGCCGCGTGCTGCGTGGCTGCTGCGCTCGTCGGGGCGGGCTGCGGTCGCGACTCGCCGGCGCAGCAGATGGAGCAGGCGCGCGCCGCGCTCGCCGCCCGCGACGCCGCCAGTGCCGAGCGGGCGCTGAAGGCCGTGCTGCGGGCCGCCCCCGATACCGTCGAGGCCCGGCTGATGCTGGCCGCGCTGTACGCCGCACGGCACGATGCGCCGTCGGCCGAGAAGGAGTGGCGGCGGGCGCTCGAGCTGGGCGCGGCGCCCGGGCGCGTGCTGCCCGGCCTCGTCGCCGCGCGCGTCGAGGCAGGCGATCCGCGCGGCGCGCTGGAGGCCGCACGCCTCGCCCGCGTCGATGCCGCCGCGCCGCGCGCCGCGATCGCCCATGCCGCCGGCCGCGCCCATGCGGCGCTCGGCGATCCCGCATCGGCGGAGGCGGCCTGGAACGACGCGCTCGCCGCGGTCCCTGGCCACCTGCCCTCGCGCGTGGCGCTGCTGCGGCTGCGGGCCGAACGCGGCGATGCGGCGGGTGCCGCGGCGGCGCTCGACGCGCTGCTGGCGGCCGCTCCTGCGTCGGTCGACGGCGGGCTGCTGGCCGCCGAGCTCGCGCTCGGTCGCGGCGACGGCGACACGGCGCGCCGCGCGCTCGCCCGGGCGGTCGAGGCCGACCCGGCCGACCCGCTGCCCCGCACGCGGCTCGTCTCGCTGCTGATCGACCAGCGCCGACTCGCGGACGCGGGCGCGCAGCTGGACACGCTCACCGGCCTCGCGCCGGACCGCTCCGCGACGCGCCACCTGCGTGCGCTGCTCGACCTGCAGGAGGATCGCCTCGACGCGGCGAGCGACGGCGTGCAGAGGCTGCTCGCCGCGGATCCCGAGTTCCTGCCCGCGGTCGCGCTCGGCGCGACCGTCGCGCTGCGCCAGGGCGCGCTCGAGCAGGCCGAGCGTCTCGCGCGCCAACTGATCGACGGCGCCCCCCGCTCGGCGCAGGGCGCACGCCTGCTCGCCCAGGTCCTGCTCGCGCGCGACGAGCCCGCCCGCGCGATCGAGGTGGCACGCGCCGCCTCGGCACGCGGGATCCGCGATGCGACGCTGTCGGGGCTGGCCGGGGAGGCCGCGCTGCGCGCCGGCGACCTCGACGGCGCCACGCGCTGGTTCGAGCAGGCGGCCGAGATCGATCCGGCCGACCCGTCGCGGCTGATCGGTCTGGGCCTCGCGCGCCTGGGCACCGGTCACACCGAGGAGGGCCTGGCCGCGCTCGAGGAGGCCGCGCGCCGCGACGCGGGCTCGACCCGGGCGGACCTCAGCCTGGTCACCGCCCTGCTGCGCGCGCAGCGCTTCGGACCGGCGCTCGCCGCGGCCGACCGGATGGTGGCGAAGGCGCCGCAGTCGCCCCTGGGCCACAACCTGCGCGGCACGGCGCTGGTCGGCCGCGGCGACGTCGCCGGCGCGCGCGCCGCGTTCGACCGCGCGCTGCAGCTCGACCCGGCGTTCTTCGCCGCGGCCGCCAACCACGCGCAGCTCGACGTGCGCGAGGGCCGACCCGAGCGCGCCCGCGAGCGCTTCGAGGCGGTGCTGCGCCGCGACCCGCGCAGCGTGGCCGCGATCGGTGGGCTCGCGCGGCTGGCCGCGCAGGCCGGGCATGCGAACGAGGAGCGCGGCCTGCTGCGACGCGCTCACGAGGCCGACCCGGGCGCGCTCGAGCCGGCGCTCGCGCTCGCCGACGCGCTGCTGCGCGGCGGGCGCCCCGGCGAGGCGCTGCCGCTGCTCGCCGCGGCGGCGCAGCGCCACGGCCCGGATGCGCGGCTGCTCGAGCTGCAGGCGGCCGCGCTGCTGCGCACCGGTCAGGTCCAGCAGGCGCTCGACGCGGTCGAGAAGCGGGCGCGGCTCGAGCCGCGCTCGGTGCCGCTGCAGGTGCAGCGGGCCGCGGTGCGGGCCGCCGCGGGCGACGTCGACGGCGCGATCGCGGCGCTTCGCGTCGCGGGCGACCTGGACCCCGCCGCCGCGGCCGACCTGACCCCCACGGTCGCGACGATGCTCGGCGCCGCCGGCCGGGACGACACCGCGCGGATCGCGCGGATGCTGCGCCGGCAGGCGCCGGCGAGCCCGGTCGGTGCCGCGCTCGACGGCGACCTCGCCGCCTCGGAGACGCGCTGGGCGGACGCGGTCGCCGCCTACCGTGACGCGGTCGCGCTGCGCGAGACGCCCTCGCTGCGCAACCGGTTGCAGGACGCGCAGCAGGCCGCCGCCCGCGGCCCTGGCGCGGCCGCAGGTACCGTCCCGGCCACCTCCGCGACGGCCCCCGCGACCGCCCCCTCCGCCCCCCGCTGAGCGCGACCGAGTCATCGCGTCGCCGAAAGCGGTCGCCCGGTCGGCCGAGCGGACTCGGATCGCGGCGCCGACGGAAGGAAGTCGCGGCCCGACGGGCGGCAGCCGCTACAATCGACCCACCCTGGCTGAAGCGTCTCCCCACGGAACGATGGGCTCCATCCGACCCGGTCCGCGACGCGCGCCGGCGCCTGCGCGCCGTGCGTGGCGTGCCCTCGTGCCGGCGGCACTCGCGCTCGCGCTGCTCGCCGGGCCGGCCGCCGCGGCCGACGCCCCGACCGCCGAGGCCCCGAGTGCCGACGATCCGGCCGCCGCGCCCGCGGTGCCGCTGACCGAATCGCAGCGGCTGACCGAGCTCGGGAAGTTCTTCGATCTCTCCGAACCGCCGTCGCAGGACTTCGGCAAGGCCCGCGACCTGTACTGCCGCGCCGCCGCGATGGGCCATGCCGAAGCGGTCCAGCGCCTGGGCTGGCTCTACTTCAAGGGACGGGGCGTCGCCGTCGACGAGGCGACCGCCGCGACGCTGTTCCGCTGGGCGGGCCAGCTCGGCGAGACCCGCGGCCCGGCTGCCGCCGCCGCGTCAGCCGGCGGCGCGTCGGTACCGCCGCCCTGCCTCGCCCGCCTCGGTATCCATTCGGTCGAGGGGCTGCGCGACCGGCAACGGGCCTCGGCCACGCCGGCCCGCCCGGTGCCCTCGGCCACGGTCGATGCGCCGGCCGCCTTCCGGCCCGGCGCGGCGCCCGCCGAACAGCGTCGGATCGCGCAGCTCGTCGTCCAGCACGCGCGCCTGTACCGGCTCGATCCGAGGCTGGTCGTCGCGATCGTCCGGGCCGAGTCGAACTTCGACGCCACCGCGCTGTCGCCGAAGAACGCGCAGGGCCTGATGCAGCTCATTCCCGAGACGGCGCGGCGCTTCTCGGTCGCCGATCCCTTCGATGCCGCCGAGAACCTGAAGGGCGGCATGGCCTACGTCCGCTGGCTGCTCGCCTACTACCGGGGCGACGTCACGCTGACGCTCGCCGCGTACAACGCCGGCGAGGGCGCGGTCGACCGCTTCCGGGGCGTGCCGCCGTTCCCCGAGACCCTGTCGTACGTGCAGCGCATCCGCGCGCTCTATCCGTTCGACCGCCATCCCTACGACCTGCGCGTGCTCGCCGCCGGCGAGCGCTCCTGGATAGACCGGGAGGTCGCGCAGCACAGCGGGACGATCGAGGCTGGGGCGACACAGGCACGGTGACTTTGTGCCGCGCCCGTCGGACACGATCGTCCGACAATCGAGGACGCACGGGTCGCAGAGACCGATTGGCGTAGCCTCAGCCGGCGATCCCGTCGGCCCGAGGCCCGGTTCGCCCGCCCATCGGGAGTCCTCCGCATGTCCCTGCGTCACCTCTGCATGGCCGTCGTCGCGACGGCCGCCGTGCTCGCCGGCTGTGCGACCGGCGCGCTGCCGCCGGCGCCCCAGAAGGCGGCGAGCGCAGGCTACCGGTACCAGATCGGCCCGGGCGACCAGCTCGAGATCAGCGTCTGGCGCAACCCCGAGCTGTCGGCGAAGGTACCGGTCCGTCCGGACGGCAAGATCACCACGCCGCTGATCGAGGATCTGGTCGCGGTCGGCAAGAACCCCGCGGACCTGGCTCGCGAGATCGAGCAGCGGCTCGCCCGCTTCATCCGCGACCCCTCGGTCACCGTGCTGGTCACCAGCTTCGTGGGCAACGCGTCCGAGCAGATCCGCGTCGTCGGCCAGGCGACGCGCCCGGCGGCGCTGCCGTACCGGCAGAACATGACGCTGCTCGACGTGATGATCGCCGTGGGCGGCATCACCGAGTTCGCCGCAGGCAACCGCGCGGTGCTGATCCGGCAGGCGGAGAACAACAGGCAGTACTCGGTCCGCCTGAAGGACCTGCTGAAGGGGGGCGACGTCTCGGCCAACGTCGAGGTGGTGCCGGGCGACGTGATCATGATCCCCGAAGGCATGTTCTGACGCGGGACGCCCCACGATGCTCAAGGTCTGGTCCGTCGTCTCCACCCACCTGCCCGGCCTCTGGCGCTTCCGCTGGCAGGGACTCGCGGCCACCGTCGCCACCGGCGTCGTCGGCGCGGCGGTGGTGATGCTGATGCCCAACCGCTTCGAGGCGAGCGCGCGGGTCTACGTCGACACGCAGTCGATCCTCAAGCCGCTGATGCAGGGCCTGGCGGTGCAGCCGAACCTGGACCAGCAGGTCCAGATGATGGCGCGCACGCTGATCAGCCGGCCGAACGTCGAGCGCATCGTGCGGATGGCCGACCTCGACCTGCGGGCGAAGTCGCCGCAGGAGCGCGACCGGATCATCGACGGGCTGGTCAAGGAGATCCAGGTCAAGCCCGCCGGCGGGCAGAACCTCTGGTCGATCTCGTACAAGGGCGACACCACCGACTCGGCGCGCAAGGTCGTGCAGTCGCTGCTGTCGATCTTCGTCGAGTCGAACCTGGGCGACAAGCGCCGTGACGCCGAGCAGGCCAAGCGCTTCATCGACGAGCAGCTCGCGATCTACGAGAAGAAGCTGCTCGACACCGAGGCCGCGCTGAAGGACTTCAAGGTCCGCAACCTCGCGGTCATGCCGAACCTCGCGCAGGACTACGTCGCGCGCAGCGCCGAGATGCAGAAGGAGGCCGACGGTGCGCGGCTGGAGATGCGCCAGTTCGAGAACGCCCGCGAAGCGCTCCGCAGGCAGCTGTCGGACGAGAAGCCTTCGTTCGTCGGCAGCGACGGATCCGCCGCCGGGCTGCGGCCGCCGACCGAGACCGAGGCGCGCCTGGAGGCCGCCCGCAGGCGGCTCGACGACCTCGTCGTGCGCTACACCGACGAACATCCGGACGTGATCCATGCGCGCTCGATCGTGGCCGAGCTGCAGGCGCAGCGCGACCTCGAGCGCAAGCGCGAGGCCGAGACAGGCGTTCGCGCGAACGGCGCGAGCGTGCTGATACCGAACAAGGTCTACCAGGACCTGAAGGTCGCGCTCGCCGACGTCGAGTCGAAGCTCGCGCAGTCGCGGGCACGCGCCGCCGAGGCGGAACGGCGGCTCGTCGAGTCGCGGCAGAGCGCGCAGACCGTGCCGAAGGTCGAGGCCGAGTACCTGCAGCTGACCCGCGACTACGAACTCAACAAGAAGAGCTACGAACAGCTGCTGCAGCGGCGCGAGTCGGCGCAGATCTCCGGGAGCATGGACAACTCGGGCGTGAGCGAGCTGCGGGTCGTCGATCCCCCGCGGGTCAGCCCGATCCCGAGCAGCCCGAACAAGCCGATCCTGCTGCTCGGCGTGCTCGCGCTGTCGCTCGCCGCCGGCGTGGCCACCGCGGCGATGCGTTCGCAGTCGGTGGCCGCCTTCTTCGACGTCCGCGCGCTGCGCACACGCCTCGGCACGCCGGTGCTGGGCGCGGTGTCGTGGGTCGCCGACCCCGCTGCGGCGGCCCGCCGTCGGCTGGGCGTGATCGCCTTCGGCGCGTCGCTGGGCGCCTATGCGCTGCTGTTCTTCATCGCAGCCGGCTGGCTGCTGGTGCGGACGCTGTCGGCCGCCTGACGGGCCGGGGAAGCCATCATGAGCATGATCGAACGTGCGCTGTCCCGCCTCGGCGACGAGGCCGTGCCGACCCGGGGCTCGGTGACCGACCTGTCGGCCTGGACGGACCCGCCGGCGCGTCGCTCGCGCCGTCCCGGCCCGGTCGAGACCGACCCGCCCGAGGGCGACGCGCCGGCGCGTCCGCCGCGCACGGCTGCAGCCGAGGCGTCGGCGCCGCACCGACCCGCCCGAGGTCCGCAGCCGGCCGCCGACGAGCCGCCCCGAGCCCCTGCGGCGGAACGCGACGCGCCGTCCGACACGCGCCGCGCCGCGCGGCCCGCCGAGCCGCGTCACGCGCCCCGTCCCCGGCGCGACCGCGCGTCCGGCGAGACCGCCCCGCCGGTGCGTCTCGACGTCGAGGCGCTCGTCGCCCGCGGCTTCGTCGCCCCGGACGGAAGCGCCTCGCGGATCGCCAACGAGTTCCGCGTGATCAAGCGGCCGCTGATCGCGAACGCGACCGGTCGCTCGCGCAGTCCCGTGCCCAACGGCCGGCGCGTGATGGTGACCAGCGCCAACCCCGACGAGGGCAAGACCTTCTGCTCGATCAACCTCGCGCTCAGCATCGCGGCCGAGCGCGACCTGCAGGTGCTGCTGGTCGATGCCGACGTCGCGCTGCCGTCGCTGCAGCGCGAGCTGCGGCTGCGGTCGGGCCCCGGGCTGATGGACCTGCTGGCGGACCCGTCGCTCCCGCTCGAGCGTGCGGTCCGCGACACCGACGTCGAGCGGCTCGCGGTGATGACCGCCGGCACGGTCGTCGCGAACGCCACCGAGCTGCTCGCCAGCGACGCGATGGGCGCGCTGCTCGACCTGATGTCCGAGCGCTTTCCCGACCGCATCCTGGTGTTCGACGCGCCGCCGCTGCTGCCCACCACCGAGGCGCGCGTGCTCGCATCGAACATGGGCCAGATCGCGCTCGTCGTCGAGGCCGGGGTGACGCCGCAGGACGCGGTGGAGGAGGCGCTGGCGATGGTCGAGTCCTGCCCGGTGGTCGGCCTGCTGCTCAACAAGGCCGACGAGCGCCGCGCCGGCGGCTACGGCTACGGCTACCGGTACGGCCATGACGCGCGTTGACGCCCTCGCCCGCCGGGCCCCGCTCGTCGCGGCGCTCGCCGCAGCCGTCGCTTCGACGGCTGCGCTCGCGCAGCCGATGGGCACGATGCCGACCCCGGTCCCGATGCCCGGCATCGGTCCGCGCGCGCAGACGCCGCCGGCCGCGCCCGGTGCGCCCGCAGCGCCCGGCGCGGCGGCCGACGCCGTCGGCACCCCCGGCGCATCCGGCGACGGCACGCTGCCGATCGGCACCGGCGCGGTCCCGCCCGGCGTCCAGGGCCCGACACCCGCGCGCCGCACGGTGATCTCCCCGGGGCTGTGGACCCAGTTCACCTTCAGCGACAACGTCGACCTGCAGCCGCGCGGCCGCGAGACCCGCGGCTGGCTGCTCGAGGTGTCGCCCTTCGTGCAGGCCGACCTGAACTCGCCGCGTGCCGTGGGCTCGATCTTCTACGCGGCCCGCGGCCTCGTGTACGGCGGCGACACCACGCGCTCGAACGAGGTCCGCAACGACCTGCGCGCGGCCGCCGATTTCCGCATCACCGAGCAGGCGCTGCGCCTGTCGACCGCGGCCTACGTCTTCGACGTGAACCGCAGCCCGTTCGGCACCGCCTCGTTCGACCCCGGCGCGCGTTCGCTGACGCGAACGACCTACCAGCGCTTCGACGTCTCGCCCTACGTCGTCGGCCGGACCGCGCAGACCGACTACGAGCTGCGCTACCGGGCCGGCTACATCGATCCCGGCGAGGGCTTCGTCGCCAACCTCGCGCAGGGCCTGTCGTATGCGGCCGGCACCTCCCCGGGCGCGGCGCGCTTCGGCTGGATCTCGCGCGGCGACACCGCGCGCTATGCGTACGACAACGGCTTCGACTACACCGCCACGCTCGTCGAGGCGCTGGCCACCTGGTCGCCGACGCCGCTGCTGCGGATCGGCGCCGGCGGGAACTACTCGGCCAACAGCGCGCTCGCCAACGCCGACGGCAAGACCAGCGGCTTCGGCCCGAGCCTGGGACTCGACTGGCGTCCGGACCCGCGCACGCAGTTCGCGGCCCGCTGGTCGTCGACCCACTACTCGAACCTGGTGGCGGTCGCCGCCGCCCACCAGACCGGCCGCGTGCGCGTCGGCCTCACCTACGACCGCGGCATCCGCGACGGCAACCAGGCCGGCCTGCTCTACTTCGACCCGACCCGCGTGTTCGCGACGCCGTCGTCGACGAACGCCGCGCTCGCGGCCGAGCGCGGCCAGTCGGCCGACGCGCTGATGGCCGGCGGCCCGGTCGCCCGCGATCCGGCGATCAGCGTCGGCGCCCCGCTCTCGGCCGGCTCGACGCAGAGCCCGATCGTCGACGCGCAGGCGCTGGTCGCCTCGCTGCAGGTCGCCGCGCCGCGCAGCGCGGTCCTGCTGACCGCCTACCTGAGCGACCAGAAGCCGGCGCTGCGGGTACCCGGCTTCCCGACGGTCGCCGACCTCGACACCTGGGGCGTCCAGGGCCGCTACGACTACCGCCTCGACGCGCGGACCACCGCGATCGTCACCGCGGCCTACCAGTCGGCGAAGTCGGTGGAGACCGGTACCGAGTCCACGCTGCTCGGCGGCTCGATCGGGCTGCGCTACCAGCTGAGCGCCCAGGCCGCCGTGCTCGGCTCGCTGCGCACCGCGCGCCAGCGCGCGATCGCGGGCCCGGCCGTCGCGTACGACGAGAACGCCGCGTCGGTGGCCGGCGAGTACAGGTTCTGACCGTGGACGCCGCGCCCGAGGCCGCGCGGCGCGCGCCGGCCCCGCGCGGTCCGGCGGCACGGTCGCGGCCTCGCGTCGCGAGCGGGCGATGATCGGTCGGCTGCTCCGCCACTCGCTGAACTACGGCGCCGCGAGCGTGCTGGTCACGCTCGCCGGCCTGGTCACCTTCCCGATCGTCACGCGCGCGCTGACGGTGTCCGAGTACGGGCAACTCACGCTGATCGCGACGCTGCTGACGCTGTGGACCGGCATCGCCAAGCTCGGCCTCCAGCACGCGAGCCTGCGGACCTGGCCGGAGGTCGAGTCGGGTCGGCTCGGCGTCGACGCGCGCGCCTGGGGCTCGACGGTGCTGTTCGGCATGCTCGCCGGCGGCGCGGTCGCGGCCGCCCTCGCCGTGGCGCTGATCAGCGCGCTGCCCGGGCACTGGCTCGCCGACCTGCCGCAGGGCCTGCTGCTCGCGCTCGTCGCCGGCCTCGTGGTCGCGCGGGTCGCCGAGAGCGCGCTCACCAACCCGCTGCGCGCGCAGGAGCGCAGCGTCGCGGTCTCGGTCTTCAACGTGCTGCGCCGCTACCTGACGCTGGCGCTGACCGTCGCGGTGCTGCTCGGCGTCTCGGCGAGCGTGGCCGGCTTCTATGGCGCGGCACTCGCCGCCGAAGGACTCGCGGTGCTGGCACTGGGCCTCTGGATGCACCGTCGCACCCCGTTCTCGCCGAGCCGCGTCGACCCGGCGCTGCTGCGCTCGATGGTCACGATGGGGCTGCCGCTCGTGGGCTACGAGACCGCGAACGTCCTGCTGGTGCTCGGCGACCGCTGGCTGATCCAGCACCTGCTGGGCAGCGAGCCGCTCGGCCTGTACGGCGCGGTCTGGAACCTCTGTGACTACCTGCGCGTCGCGGTCCTGCTGTCGCTGACCCAGACGATCGTGCCCGCCTACGGCCGATGCTGGGAGGCGCACGGCGCCGCCGAGACCGGCCGCCTGCTCGGCCGCTTCACCGGACTCTACGCGCAGCTCGCCTTCCCGATGATCGCCGGCATGGCGGCGGTCGCGCCGGTCGGCCTGCCGCTGCTCGCCTCCGAGCGCTATGCGCCGGGCGCCGGGGTCGCCGCGTGGGCGCTCGCCGGCATGGCGATCGAGAGCTGGATCGTCGTCGCGAGCGCCGGCCTGATGCTCGCCAGGCGGACCGGGCCGCTGTGGGCCGCGGTCGCGGTCGCGGGCGTCTTCAACCTCGCGCTGAACGCACTGCTGCTGCCGCGCCTCGGCATCGTCGGTGCGGCGATCGCGTCGATCGTGTCGATGGCGGCGCTCGCCGCGGCCGTGGCCGTGCTCGGTCGCGAGACCGTCCGCATCGTGCTGCCCTGGCGCGAGCTCGCGGTGCACGCCGCCGCCGCCGCGGCGATGTACGCGGCGATCGCGGACCTCGACGCCGGCGCGCCGGTCCTCACCCTGTTCGTACGGGTCGCGGCGGGCGTCGCCGTCTACGCCGTGCTCGAGCTGGCGCTCGACGCGCGGGCGCGCGACTGGGCGGCCGCCGGTCTGGCCCGACTCGGCGCGGCGCGGCGATGAACGCGCCCCGGCCCGTCGCGGTGCTGATGTACCACGCGATCGAGCCCGCGGGCGTCGACTCGGATGCCGATCCCCACTACAGCGTCACGCCGGCCGCGTTCGCCGCGCAGCTCGACGCGTTCGCCGCGCTCGGTCGCCGCGTGCGCAGCGTCCGCGACCTGCTCGACGAGGCCGAGGCCGGGTCCGTCGCCGGCGACGCCGTCGCGCTCACCTTCGACGACGGCCACGCGAGCAACGGCGCTGCGGCCGACACGCTCGCGGCCCGCGGCGCGAGCGCCGACTTCTTCGTGAACCCCGGACTCGTCGGCGGCCCGCACCGGCTGTCCTGGGCCGCGCTGCGCGACCTGGCCGCCGCCGGCATGTCGGTGCAGTCGCACGGCCATACGCACGCCTACCTCGACGGCATGGACGCCACCGGGGTCCGCGACTCGCTCGAGCGCTCCAAGGCCGCGATCGAGGACGCGCTCGGCCGTCCGGTGACGCTGTTCGCGCCGCCGGGAGGACGTCTGCATCCCGCGCTCGCCGGCACCGCGACCCGGCTCGGCTACCGCGCCTTGTGCACCTCGCGGCCCGGGCGCTGGGTCACCGCGGCCGCTGCCGGCCTGGCCGAGGTGCCGCGGCTCGCGGTGCTGGCGGGCACCGGCGACGAGGCCATCCGCCGCTGGGCGCTCGCCGACCCGTGGTCGATCGGACGCGTGCGGCTGCGCGCCGGCGCGCTCGACGCGATGAAGCGGCTGCTGGGCAACGACCGCTACGAGCGGCTGCGCGGCGCCGCGCTCGGGAGGCTCACGTGAACGGCGTCGCACTCGGCGTGTTCATCGTGTCCGCCATCTTCGTCGGCTGGACCTTCGTCGGCTACCCGGCCGCGCTCCGGGTCTGGTCGCGCTGGCGCGCGCGCCCGGTCGCGCGCGCGCCGCTGGAGCTCGACGTGGCGATCGTCGTCGTCGTCCACAACGAGGCGGCCGGCATCCGCGCGAAGCTCGACGCCTGTCTGGCCCAGCGCTGGCCGGCCGAGCGGCTGCGGGTGGTCGTCGTGTCCGACGGCTCGACCGACGCCACCGGCGAGATCGTCCGGGGGCTGGGCGATCCGCGCGTCGAGTGGCTGCACTTCGAGCGCCGCCGCGGCAAGGCCGCCTGCGTCAACGACGCGCTGGCCGCGCGCCGGGAGCCCGTCGTGGTCCTGACCGACGCCCGCCAGGCCCTGCATCCGGACGCGGTCAGCCGGCTGGTCGAGAACTTCGCCGACCCGACGGTCGGCGCGGCCAGCGGCGAGCTGGTGTTCCTGCTCGACGGCGCGAGCGGCTTCGGCCAGGGCGTCGACGCCTACTGGCGCTACGAGAAGGCGATCCGCCGGATGGAGGCCGCGATCGACTCGGTCGTCGGCGTCACCGGCGCGATCTACGCGATCCGGCGCGAGGCCTTCGAGCCGATCCCCGAGGACACGGTGCTCGACGACGTGCTGATCCCGATGCAGGCGGTGCGCGCCGGCTGGCGGGTGGTCTTCGACGAGCGCGCGATCGCCTGGGACCGGCCGGCGAACGAGCCGGCACGCGAGCGGGTCCGCAAGATCCGCACGCTGGCGGGCAACTTCGGCCTGATCGCGGCCCATCCGTGGCTGCTCGACCCGCGCCGCAACCGGATCGTCGTCCAGTACCTGTCGCACAAGGTCACGCGGCTGCTGGCGCCGCTCGCGCTCGCCGGCACCCTGGGCTCGTCCGCCGTCCTCGCCCCGGCGCACCCGGTCTTCGCCGCGCTGCTGGCCGCGCAGCTCGCGGTCTGCGCCGCGCCGCTGGTCGCACGCCGCTTCCCGCGCCTCTCGACGGCCCGGCCGGTGCGCATCGCCGCCGCCTTCGTCTCGCTGAACTGGTTCGTGGTGCTCGGTTTCCGCGAGTGGCTCCTCAACCGGCGGGTGCACGTGTGGCGATGATCACCGGCCGTCCGCCGCGGGTCCTGCACCTGCGCTCGAGCGCCGGCGTCTACGGCGCCGAGCGCGTGCTGCTCACGCTGCTGCCGGCACTGCCCGCGCTCGGCATCGAGGTGGTGCTCGGCTGCCTGCGCAACCCCTACCAGCCGGCGGTGGCGCTGCACGAGCACGCGCTCGCGGCCGGCGTCGACTCGCGACTCGTGCGCTGCGACGGCCGCCTCGACCTCGGCACGGTCGCCGCGATCCGCGCGCTCGCCGACGAGACCGGCGCCGACCTGCTGCACGTCCACGACTACAAGGGCGCGTTCCATGCTCGGCTCGCGAACCGGCCGCGCCGGCCGCTGGTGGCGACGATGCACGGCCAGTTCGCCGATTCCGCCGCGGTCCGCGTCTACAACTGGATCGAGCGCAGGCTCGCCCGCGGCGCCGACCGCATCTGCGTGGTCTCGGATGCGATGCGCGGTCCGCTCGAGCGCGCGGGGGTGCCGCGCGCGCGGACGATCGAGGTGCCGAACGGCGTCGACATCGGACGCTTCCGGCCCGCCGATCGCGCGGCGGCGCGCGACGCGCTCGGACTGCCGCGCGAGGCACGCGTCTTCGGGACCGCGATGCGGCTGCTCGAGGTCAAGGATCCGCTCGGGCTGGTCACGGCCTTCGCGCGCGCGGACCTCGGCGCGGCGCGGCTGGCGATCGCCGGCGACGGGCCGCTGCGTACGCCGCTCCAGGCGCGGATCGACGCCCTCGGACTCGGCCCGCGGGTGCGGCTGCTGGGCGTGCGCGACGACCTGGAGCGGGTCTACCCGGCCTTCGACGCGTTCGTGCTGCCCTCGCGCTCCGAGGGACTGCCGATGGCGCTGCTCGAGGCGATGGCCTGCGGCGTGCCGCCGATCGCCTCCGCCGTCGGCCGCGTGCCCGAGGCGCTCGCCGGTCTGCCGCAGGGGACCGCGGCGACCGTGCCGCCGGGCGACGCGGCCGCGCTCGCCGCCGCGCTCGCCGCGTTCGCGCCGCCGCCCGGCGCCGCCGAGGCGCTGCGGGCGCGGGTGCTCGAGCGCTTCTCGTCCGGCGCGCTCGCGCGCGCCTACGCCGAGGTCTACCGCGGCCTCGTCGTCCCCGTCGCCCGCGCCGGCCCGGCCGCGGCGGCCCCCGGCGCATGAGGATCCTCGCCGTCACCACCCGCAGCCCGTACCCGCTGAACGAGGGGCGGGCGCTGCGCACCTACAACCTGCTGCGCGAGCTCGCACGGCGGCACGAGGTCCACCTGGTCTCGTTCGTCCAGACCCGCGAGGACGTGGACGGACTCGGCGCGATGCGCGCCTTCTGCGCGAGCGTCGAGGCCGAGCCGCTGTACCTCGACCATCCGCGGCTGAGGCTGCTCGCCGACGCGGCGATCGAGCCCTTCGGCCGGGCCCCGCTGCAGATCGTGAAGTACCGGACCGCAGGGATGCGGCGCCGGCTCTCGCGGATGCTCGAGCGGCACCGCTTCGACGCGGTCCACCTCGACATGCTGCACCTGGCCGAGTACCTGCCGATGTTCCCCGGCGCGGTCCGCGTGCTGACCGAGCACAACGTCGAGTCGGCACTGCTGCGCCGGCGCGCCGACGCCGAGACCCGGCCGCTGGTGCGCGCCTACCTGCAGCGCCAGGCGGGGCGACTCGCCCGCTACGAGGCGCGGGCCTGCGCGTCGGCCGACGCGGTCGTCACGGTCTCGGACCTCGACGCCGCGCAGCTCGCCGCGATGGATCCGGCGATCCGCCCGACAGTGGTCCCCAACGGGGTCGACACCGGCTACTTCCGTGCCCTGCCCGACGCCGTGCCCGAGCCCGGGCAGATGGTCTTCGTCGGCGGCTTCACCTGGTTCCCGAACCTCGACGCGATCCGCTGGTTCGCCGAGACCACGCTGCCGCGGATCGCGGCCGAGGTGCCGGGCGCGAGGCTGGTCGTCGTCGGGCGCCAGCCCGACGGCGCGGCGGTGCGCGCGCTGGCGGCCGACCCGCGGATCGAGCTGACGGGGGGCGTCGACGACATCCGGCCGATCGTCTCGCGCGCGTCGGTGTTCGTCGTGCCGCTGCGGATCGGCGGCGGCACCCGGCTGAAGATCCTGGATGCGCTGTCGATGGGCCGCGCGATCGTCTCGACCTCGGTCGGCTGCGAGGGCCTGGACGTCGAACCCGGCCGCTCGATCCTGGTCGCCGACACGCCCGAGGCCTTCGCCGACGCGACCGTCCGCGCGCTGCGCGACGCGTCGCTCGCCACGCGGCTCGGCGCCGAGGGCCGGGCGCTGGTCGAGCGGCGCTACGACTGGCGGGTCATCGGCCGCGACCTCGACCACGTCTATCGTCCGCGCGACGCGACCATCGGGCCCGCGCCGGACCCGGTCGCGCAGGCGGCCGCGATCGAAGGAGGGCCCGCCGCATGAGCCTGTACCGCCGTACCGCCGCCCTGCGCCTGCTCGCCGTCGCGCTGCTCGGGCTCGGTGCCGCCCTGCCCGCCGCCGCACGCGCCGAGACCACCTTCCACGTGCGCACCGACGGCGGCCCGCCGTCGCGCTGCGACGGCCGCAGCGACGCCCCCGCCGCCGGCGCGCAGGGCCGGGCCTGCGCGTGGTCGCATCCGTTCCATGCGCTGCCGCCCGGCGGGCCGGCGCGGATCGCCGGCGGCGACCGGCTGGTGATCGCCGACGGCGCGTACATGATGGGTCACGGCGCGCCCGGGGCCGAAGGCTGCTCGCGCGACTTCCCGTGGGACTGCCACATGCCGCCCGTGCCCTCGGGCCCGGACGCTGCGCGGCCCACGCGGATCGTCGGCGCCGGCCACGCGTCGGGCTGCCGCACCCGGCCCGAGCTCTGGGGAACCGAGCGGGCCCGGACGGTGCTGAACCTCACCGGCTCGAGCAACGTCGAGCTCGCCTGCCTGGAGGTCACCGACCGCTCGCCCTGCGTCGAATTCCACAGCGGCTCGATCCGCTGCAAGCGCGACGCGTTCCCGTACGGGCCCTGGGCCGGGACCGGACTGATCGCGAGCGACTCGCGCAACGTTCGACTCGTCGACCTCGACATCCACGGGCTCGCCGGTGCCGGCGTCCGCGCCGGCCGGATCGCCGACTGGGCGTCGATCGACCTGCGGATCGCGGCCAACGGCTGGGTCGGCTGGGACGGCGACATCGGCGAGGGCGGCAGCTCGAACTCGGGAACGCTGCGTTTCGTCCGCTGGGTCGTCGAGTGGAACGGGTGTGGCGAGACCTATCCGCAACGCCAGCCGGTCGGCTGCTGGGGCCAGACCGCGGGCGGCTACGGCGACGGCGTGGGCACCGCCCGGACCGGCGGTCACTGGATCGTCGAGGACTCCGTCTTCCGCTACAACACCTCCGACGGCCTCGACCTGCTCTACCTGCAGGGCGACGGCCGGCTGACGATCGACCGCGTCGTGGCCGAGGGCAACGCCGGCAACCAGATCAAGGCGCGCGGGCCGACGACGATCCGCAATGCGGTGGTCGCCGGCCACTGCGCGTTCTTCCGCGGCAAGCCGTTCACCCACCACGTCGACGACTGCCGCGCGATGGGCGATGCGGTCTCGCTGGCGCTCGACCCCGGACAGGTCGCGACGCTGACCAGCAGCACGGTCTACGGCGAGGGCAACTGCCTCGTGGTCGCCGGCGGCGACGCATCGACCCGCGTGGTCGCGCGCAACACCATCCTCGCCGGCGGCCCGTTCGCGCTGCGGCCCGGCGACACCAGCTGCTGGTACTACTCGGAGGGCGGCGTGCTGCTGCAGACCGACTACCTGCTGATCCACAGCCGCCGCGGCCCCGCCTGCCCAGGCGGTACCTCGCGCTGCGCGGACCCGCTGCTGGCCAGCACCCGCGCCGGCGCCTTCGACCCGCGGCTGCGCGACGGCAGCCCGGCCCGCGACAGCGGCGCGCCGGTGGGCGGCCCGGTGCCGGCGGTCGACGTCTGGGGCACGCCGCGGCCCGCGGGCGCCGCGCCCGACCGCGGCGCGGTCGAGATGCCGGTGCGCTGACGGAGCCGCGACGATGGCCGGTCCCGATCCGCACGACTTCGAGGAGGCGCTGCTGCGCGACCTGCGCGAGGACCTCGCGCGCTACCTGCCGGGCCCCGGACCGCACGGCCTGCGCGCGCGGCTCGTCGCGATGACCGAATACGGCTTCCTCGCGACCGCGATCTACCGCTTCGGCCGGCTCTGCCGGAGGATCGGGCCGTGGCCGCTGTCGATCCCGGCGAAGCTGCTCTACCACCTGCTGCGGCTCTTCAGCGAGCTCGGGATGGGCATCTACATCTCGACCAACTCGCGGATCGGCCCGGGCCTGCACATCGGCCACTTCGGCGGCATCTACCTCAGCTGCGACCTCGGCCGCCGCTGCACGCTCGCGCAGGGCGTGACGATCGGCTACAAGGGCGCGGGCCGCTCGACGCGGCCGCCGCGCGTGGGCGACGACGTCTACGTCGGCGCGGGCGCGATGGTGATCGGCGACGTCCGCGTCGGGGACGGCTGCATCGTCGGCGCGAACACCGTCGTCACGAAGGACGTGCCGCCGCGGCACCGCGTGGTCAGCGCCGCGGTACGGGTCATGCCGCTCGAGCCGATCGACCCGACGGACGCGCCGTGATCCTGTTCGCCGGGCTGCCCGACGCACTGGCGCCCGGCGCGCCGCACGCCGCGATCGCCGCGGCGATCGCGTGCGGGCTCGCCTGGCGGCGCGGCACGACGCGGGCGGTCCGCGTGCTGCGCGTGCCGCTCGCGCTCGCGACCGCGTGGCTGTGGCTGCTCGCCGCGCCGTGGCCGGTCAACCGCATGCTGCGCGAGTTCGAGTGGCCGGCCGACGACCCGGCCGCCTGCCGGGTCGACGCCCCCTCGCCGACGATCGTCGTGCTCGGCTCGGGCGAGCTCTGGAACCCGGACGGCTCGGCCCGCGCACGGCTCGACTTCGAGGGATGGCAGCGGGTGCGGCACGCGGCCGGGCTGTGGCGCGCGCACGGCGGCACCCTGCTGATGGCGGGCGGACCGGGCCGCGGCGCCGACGACTCGCTCGCCGGCGCGATGGCCGAGTTCGCCGGCGAGCTCGGCGTGCCCGCGTCTGCGATCCGGCTGGCCGGCGGCTCGCACGACACCCGCGAGGACGTCGCCGCGGTGGCCGAGCTGCTGCGCGGCGACGCACGCCCGGCGCTGCTGGTCACCAGCGCCCTGCACATGCGGCGGGCGCTCGGCGTGGGCGCGAAGCAGGGACGGGCCTTCGTCCCCTGCCCGTCCGGCCGGCTGTACCTGCACACCCTCGGCCGCGACGCGTCGACGATGCTGCCCCACACGGCGGCCGGACCACGGGCGCGGGCGCTGGTCCGCGAGGCGCTGGCCGCGATCGCCTACCGCCTGCGCGGCTGGACCTGAGGCAAGCTCAGTCGGCGGCCGCGCCCGCGGCCGTCGGCCGGCCGAGCAGCGAGGCGTAGAGCGCCTCGTAGCGCCGCGCCATCGCCGGGATCGAGTGCTCGCGCTCGACGCGGGCCCGTGCGCGGGCGCCGGCCTCGCGCCGCCACCCCGCGTCCGCGCAGGCCGCGATCGCGTCGGCGATCGCGGCCGGATCGCGCGCCGGCACCAGCCGGCCGGTCTCGCCGTCGACGACCAGCTGCGGATTGCCGCCGACCCGGGTCGCCACCGTCGGCAGCCCGCAGGCCTGCGCCTCGAGGATCGCGTTCGACATGCCTTCGGAGTCCGACGCGAGCACGAACAGATCGGCCGCGCCGAGCAGCCGGCCGACGTCGTCGCGCACGCCGAGGAAGCGCACGACGCCGCCGAGGCCGAGCGTCGCGACCCGCTGCCGAAGCGCACCGCCGAGCGGGCCGTCACCGGCGAGCAGCAGCCGGGCGACGGGCAGGCGCGCATGCAGGGCGGCGAACGCCTCGACGAGGTCCGCGTGCCGCTTGATCGGGCTGAGGCTCGCGACGCACAGCACGGCGAGCGCGTCGGCGTCCAGGCCCTCGGCCGCGCGGGCGGCCGCGCGCGCCTCGGCCGACGGCGGACGGAAGCGCTCGACGTCGACGCCGTTCGGGATCTCGATCAGCCGCTCGGCGTCGACGTCCTCGTCGGCGACCAGCGCATCGAGGATCGCCCGCGAAGGCGCGACGATCCGGTCGAAGCGCGGATTCAGACGGCGGAACGCGCCGCGCAGGCGCGCGCTCTTCTGGAAGCCCATGTCGCGGCGGCTCGAGATCCGGGCCGTTCCGCCGAGCATGCGGGGCAGCATCGCGTTCATCAGGTCGGCCTTCTCGTGCTGCGACTGGACGAGGTCGTAGCCGCGTGCGGCGAGCCGCGCGGCGAGCCGGGCGAAGGCGGCGACGCCGCGCGGTCCGTAGACCGGCCCGATCGGCCAGTGCAGCAGGCGCACGTGCGGCGCATCGAGCGTCGCGGCGACCCGCCGCTCCGGCGCCGGCTCGGGCGCCAGCTGCAGCAGGTCGATCGCGTAGCGCGACGCGGGCAGCTCGTGCACGAGATTGCGCAGGAACCGCTCGCTGCCGCCGGGCGCGAGCACGGCGGTATCGGTCACCAGCAGCAGCCGGATCGGGCGGTTCACGTCGTGCCCGCCTCGTCGACGGGCAGCAGCCGCCCGTCACGGTCGCGCCGCCGGCGTCCCGCGGCGGACTGGCGCGGACGCGTCTCGGGGGACCCGGATCGGCGGGCCGGAACGCCGCGCTCCGGTCCGTCGACCTCGACCGCCGCCTGCGCGTCGATCGTCCGCATCCGCTCGATCGCGGCCATCATCAGGAAGAGCGTCGAGCCCAGCGCGAGCTGCGAGAACCGGTCGCCGAACGCGTTGGTCGCCATCGCGGCCACCATCATCCCCACGCCGCCATAACCGAGCCCGCGCGCGAACGGCGTGCGCGCGTCGCGCTGCAGCCGCCAGGCCGACCGCAGGAACGACAGCAGCAGCCCGACCAGCAGCGACAGCCCCACGATACCCTGCTCGGCGGCGACCTTCAGGTAGTAGTTGTGGGGGTCGGTCAGCGTCTCGCCGGACCGCGCCGTCATGAAGCCGTTCAGGCCGATGCCGAACAGCGGCGACTGCAGGAACAGCGCGCGCGCATGCTCCCAGACCTCGACCCGGCCAGCGGCCGACGCCTCGAGCTCGCCGTCCTCGCCCTCGGTCATCGTGATGCGGTCGACCACCGAATCGGGCAGCACGCCCTGCCAGGCGATGCCCAGCAGCGCGACCACGCCGAGCATCCAGCGGTGACGCATCAGCCCGTAGACGGTCATCGCCGCCAGCGCCGCGGCATAGGCGCCGCGCGAGTACGAGAACAGCAGCGGATAGAGGCTGCCGACGAACGCGGCCGCGTAGAACGCGCGACGCAGCGGCTGCTTCTCCATCAGCGCCAGCCCGAGCGCGAGCGCGCCGAAATGCGCGACGAAGGCGCCGAAGTGGTTGGCGTTCATGCCCACGACCCAGAACGGGCCGTTGGCGCGTGCGCCGTAGGAGAACGACGAGCCGGCCACGAAGGAGTTCAGCTCGCGCTGGACCATGAACAGCAGCACGCCCACCGAGATCGTGACCAGCATGCGGACCTGCGCCTGCGTACGGAGCGCGTTGTAGGCGGCGACGTAGACGAGCATCAGCAGCACGTGGTTCTTCCAGTCCGCCAGGTAGGGATTCGCCAGCGTCACCGGCGAGTCCAGGCCGAAGCGCAACGCGCAGTTCCAGAGCGCGAGGTAGGTGTAGACGCCGATCGCGAGGATCCAGCCGAGGTGCGGCGTGCGCTGCAAGCCGCACTTGTTGATCATCGTGCCGAGCAATGCGGCCACCACCAGCAGGTCCTGGGTGTCCTTGCCGAACACGAACGGATGGGTCGGGTACCAGAGCGTCGGCAGCGGCGACAGCACCGCGAACAGGAAGACCGGCAACTCGGCGCGCCAGAGCATGCCCAGCAGCACGGTGCCCATCACCGCGGCCCAGACCGCGAACGGCAGCACGCCCTCCTTCAGCACCGCGATCATCGGCCCGCTCCGTCGCCCGGCCGGGTCCAGCCGGCGAGGAAGGCCTGGACCGTCTCGGCGCGCGCCGCGAGCCGCGCGCGGTCCCGTCCGGCATCGTCGCCGGCCTCGACCGCCAGCCAGGCGAGCGCGGCGTGGTCGCCGCGGCCGGACAGCGTGCCGACGAGCTGGCCGAGCTTCGCCTGCGCGGGGCTGGCGACCGCGTGGCCGTCGGCGACGAACCAGGTCCAGCCGCGGACCGCGCCGCCCTGGCCGCGCAGCACCCACTCCTGCACCGACAGCCCCGGCACCGCGCGGACCGCGGCCGGTCCCTCGGCGACCAGGCCGATGCGCTCGGGCACCAGCCGGTTGCCCTGCGCGACCATCTCCGCACCCGCGCGCTGCGCGGCCCAGTAGCCGAGGGCGAACTCGACGCCGTCGGCCCAGCGGCCGCGCACCGCGTCGCGCTGCCCGCCATAGGCGGGTACCGGCGACGGGCGGACCGGCTCGAACGGTCCGATCGCGCCGTGCGCCGCGACCGCGAAGCCGTCGCGGGGCGTCGCATCGAGCGGTCCGTCGGCGAGGTGCCGCGCGCCGAAGGCCGCGGCCGCCATCGCCAGCACGGCGACGGCCGCGCGGCGCGGGGCGGCGCGGTCGGCCACGGCCGCCGCCGACGCACCGGCCGGCGCGGCACGACGCTCGCGCGCCCGACCCGGGGCGCGCTCCATCACGGCGCCCCCGGCGATCGCATCCGGCGCGTCCGAGAAGCGCCGCGCGAGCAGGAACGCGACGGACATCGTCGCACCGAACAGCCCCCATCCGAGCAGCAGGTGCTCGTCGCCGGTGCCCCAGCGCATCCCCGTCAGATGGCCGCCCATCACGGTCGCGAAGGCGCGCGCCCAGTTCGCCAGCAGCGACAGGCCGATCATCGCCGCGACCAGCGCGAGGCGGCGGCCCGGCGAGCGCAGGTGCAGATGGCCGAACAGGACCGCGAGCACCACCGCGACGACCAGGTAGTGCAGGCCGCTGCAGGCCTCGACGACCGACCACCGGCCGGTGGGCAGCTCGAGCAGCGTGCCCTCCAGGCGCACCGGCACGCCGACCGCACGCAGCGCGAGCGCGGTCGCGTCGGCGGTCCAGCGGGTCAGCGTCGGCACCAGCGCGTCGCCGGCGGGCACCGCGAACACCAGGAAGCCGAGCGGGAAGGCGAGCGCCCGCGCCACGGCCGGCCCGTGGCGCCAGAGCACGACCGCGGGCAGCGCCGCGACCGCGGCGAGGTCGGCGATCAGCTCGACCCCGGCGAGCCGACCGAGCAGCCACAGGCCGCTGGCCGCGACGAAGGCCAGCGCGCCGCGCGCGTCGCTCGCATCCGGCAGCCCGGCGAGGCGGCCGCGCAGCCGCCAGCCCAGCCAGGCGGCGATCGGCAGCACCGCGACGCCATGGGCGTGCGCGGGCGACAGCGCCCACTGCGTGGCCATCGACGCCCAGGTCTCGGCGAACGCGAGGGCGGCGGCGGCGAGCGCCAGCGCCGTGCCGGCCACGCGGCGGCGGACGGACGGAGCGCAGGTCGGGTCGAGGGTCGCGGAGGTGGCCATGTCGGGGGCGTCGCCCGGTGCGCCGCCCGGCGACGGCCGGGCGGGCGCCGCGGTGCGGGCGGCTCCATCCGCGACGGTACGCGTCCCGGCGGGGACCCGCCGGCCGTCGGTGGCGAGCGGCCGCGAGGCGGCGATTGGCGGCCCGCGCGGGTCGGCCCCTCGCAACGATTCAGCCACCGTCGGACGTGCGCCGCAGGACGCGGACGGCCGGGCTGTCGCAGACCGCCTCGAAGCCGTCCGGCACGCGTCCGGCGGCCAGCGCCTCGTGGAACGGCTGGCCGACGAAGGCCGGGGCCCGTCGAGCCAGCGCCGGCGGCACGACCAGCACCTCGCGTGCATCGAAGCGCCGCATCAGCTCGCCGACCGCGGCGGGCGTCCAGGTCCGCGAGGTGTAGAGCCGCGAGGTCGTGCCGAGCACGGGACGACCGGTCAGCAGGTAGACCAGGTGCTCCTCGGTGGACAGCACCGGCTCGTCCGGCGGCAGCGCGGCGAGCCGCTCGCGGACCGTCCGGTCGCCGCAGCGCGTCTCGAGCGCCGCGTCGACCTGCGCTCGGGCGACCGACAGCGGCGACACGATCCGGGTCTCGCGCAGGCCGGACACGGCGGCGAGGCCTGCGACCGCCACCAGCGCCGCGACGCCGAGGGGCCGCGCGCGCGCCGCGGCGGGCCGCGCCGAGACGAGGATCGCGACGACCGCGGCCAGCAGCGGTCCCAGCGGCAGCAGGTAGCGCCACGAGGCGAACCAGGTGGCGACGGTCGCCGCGTTCCACGCGAAGAACGCGGCCTGCGCGCCCGCGGCAGCCGCGCAGGCGAGCAGCGCCGCCGCCGCGCGCCGTGCGTCCGGCCCGGGTCCGGGTCCGCGTGCCGCGCCGAGCAGCCCGCCGAGCAGCCCTGCGCCGAGGGCGAGCACGCCCAGCCCCAGCAGCACCTCACCGACGCCGGGCAGCGCCGGCAGCGCGAGCGCGAGCCGCACCGCCTCGGCCAGCGCCTCGAGCGCCGCCGCCGCGCCGGGCGGCGCCGGCCGGTCGAACTGGCCGCCCGACAGGCGACCCGTGAGCGCGTGATTGCGCATCGCCATCGCGGCGAGCACGATCGCGGCCGGCAGGCCGACCGTCAGCGCCGCGGCGCTCGCCCGCCGCGGACCGGCGTGGCGGAACGCGACCCAGGTGGCCGCCGCCATCGCCGCGACCGGCAGCACGCCGACGTAGCGGACGGTGACGGCCAGCGCGCCGAACGCGCCGGCGATGGCGAGCGTCGCGGCCGGCCGGCGCGCGCCCGCTGCATGCGACACGGCGAGCGCCACCGCCAGCAGGGCCGCCACGAAGGCCGGCTCGGAGGCACCGGCGCGGGTGAGTTCAAGCACCCGGGGATGCGCGAGCCAGACGATCGCGACCGCGGCCGACGCGGCCGGCGGGCAGCCCCCCGCGCGCAGCAGGCGCCGCAGCAGCTCGGCCGAGGCCGCCAGCATGACGAGCGCGGCGAGCGCCGGCGCCTGCGGCGGCGGCACCCCGGCCGCGACGAGCACGGCGATCACCCAGGCGGCCCCGGGCGGGAAGACCGTCTGTCTCACCGGAACCGGCGGACCGAGGCCGATCTGCGGCTCGTAGTAGACGATCGGCGAGGCGAATCCCTCGCCCGCCAGCAGCGCGCGCGCCGCGCCGAGGGCCTGGATCGCATCGTGATCGGGGACGGTCGCCCCCGTCAGCGCGAGCAGCAGCGCGACCACGGCCGCGAGGACCAGCGCGAACGCCGTCGCCGCGGCGCGCTCGCGGCGCTCGACGGTGAGCGGAGGTGCTGTGGGACGGATCGCAGAGGACATCGGCAGCCAGGACGGCTCCGCCGCACGCCGGACCGCCGGCAGACGCCGGCCGGCCGGCCCGGCACGCAGCAGACCGGGTTGGCTGGCACTGTATCGACCCGGCATCGACGCGGCGGACGACACGCCGACGAACCGGGGGCCCTCCCGACGGGCGGCCCGCCACCTCACGCGACGCGACGCACCGCCGCCACTCGACCGCTTTGCTCAAGTCCTGAGAAACCGTGAGCAATTCATGACAAACCGCGCCGATCCGCTAACATGTACGGTTGTCCGGTTGGTCTCCAGCGGTTGAATGCGCCCTTCGAAAGATGGGATGCGTTTCCATTTCACCGGTTGAAGGGCGCCGTCCACACCCCATGATCCGGCTGATCGAGCAGGAACTGAAACGTGCGGTGAAGGCCGTGTGGTCGCCCGCCGTCGACGCGGCCGGCGTCACCGACCGTGCGCTCGCGCCGGCGCTCGCCGACCGCGGCCGCTGGACCCTGCTCACCTTCCACCGGATCACCGAGCGGCCGGACGAGGATCCGTACCGGTCGGGAATGTCGGTCCGGGCCGCGCGTTTCCGGGCGCAGCTCGAATGGCTGGTGCCCCGCTTCGACCTGCGCACGGTCGGCGACGCGCTCCGCGCGCTGCGATCGGGCACGGTCGGCCCCCGTCCACTGCTGTCGATCACCTTCGACGACGGCTACCTCGACAACCTTCGCGTCGCCGCGCCGATCCTGCGTGCGGTCGGCGTGCCGGCGAGCTTCTACGTGACGGTCGGCGGGCTCGACACGCCCCCGCCCTTCTGGTGGGACCGCGTCACGCACGCCGTGCGCACCGGTGCGCGGCGCACGCCGCTGTCATCGGCCGAGCTGGAGCTGCCCGGCCAGACGCGGAGCTGGTCCACCGCGCCGATGTCGCGCGGCGCGCTCGTCGAGTCCCTGCTCGCCGAGCTCTGGCGGCTGCCCGAGCACGCCGTGCCCAAGGCGGTCAGCGCGATCGAGCGTGCACTGTGCGCCGACCCGGCTCCCGGCCCGACCCTGCCCTCGCGGATGGACCGCGACCAGGTGCGGGCGCTGCACGCCCAGGGCTTCGAGATCGGCGCTCACTCGGTCGAACACGTGAACCTGTGCCTGCGCGACCCGGTCGGCATGCGGGCGGAGATGCTCGAGTCCCGGGCCGAGCTCGAGCGCACCCTCGCCGCGCCGGTATCCGGCTTCGCCTACCCGGGCGGTCACCTCGACGAGCCGGTGGTCGAATGCGCACGGGCCTGCGGCTTCGACTACGCGCTCACCACGCTCACCGGCACCAACCGCAAGGACACCGACCCGATGCGGCTGCGGCGGGTCGGCGCGCCCGACGCCGACCTGCCCGACTTCAAGCGCGCCTTCGCCCGGGCGCTGGACCGCGACGAGCGGACGCCGCGGCACGCCGCGGCCTGAGCGGCCCGAACGCGGGCGCGGGGGCCTGCGCCCCCTGTTGCACGGGCCCCGCAGCCCGCGCGTCGTTCGTCCAGGCAGGCTGACCGATCGACGGCCCGATGCCGCCCCGCGCGGCCGGGCCGGTCCACGCCGCGTAGGCTGCCGAGGGCCGGCACGATTCGGCCGCATTTCCATCACGTCGAACTCACGCCAGGCGCCCTCCGCCCCCGATGAACGCGTCCGTCCTGCCGTCCCTCGCGCTGCCCGACCCCGGGACCGCCGATCCGCGGCCGCTCGTGACGCTCGTGCTGCCCTGCTTCAACGAGGCGGCGGTGCTGCACGCGCACTGGACCGAGATCGACGACTACCTGCACACGCTGGACGCCCGCTGGCGATTCGAGGTGCTGGTGATCGACGACGGCAGCATCGACGGTACCGGCGAGGCCGCGCGCGCGCTGGCGAGCGCCGCCCATCCGGTCCGGGTGATCCCGCACCCGGGCAACTTCGGGCTCGGGCAGGCGTTCCGTACCGCGTTCGCGGCGTCGCGCGGCGACTACGTGGTGACCCTGGACGTCGACCTGAGCTATGCGCCCGATCACATCGGGCGCCTGCTGGAGACGATCCGCGCGCAGCGCGCGAAGCTCGTGCTGGCCTCGGCCTACATGTCCGGCGGCCGCGTGCTGCACGTCCCCTGGCTGCGGATCACGCTCAGCCGCTGGGGCAACCGGTTCCTGCGGGCCTTCGCGCACGGCGGGCTGTCGACGCTGACCTGCATGGTCCGCGCCTACGACGGCCCCTTCGTGCGCGCGCTGGTGCTGCGTTCGACCGGCATGGAGATCATGCCGGAGCTGATCTACAAGACCATGGTGATGCGCGGCCGGATCGTCGAGATCCCCGCGACGCTCGACTGGAGCCGCCAGCTGAAGGCCGGACCGGCGCGGGTCTCGAGCATGCGGATCGCGAGGCATGTCGCCTCGACGATCGTCTCGGGCTTCATGCTGCGGCCGTTCGCGCTGCTGATGCTGCCCGGGCTGCTGCTGCTCGCCCTCGGCGCCGGTGCGGCGTCGATCCTGCTCTGGCACCTCGTGGTGCTCGCGGCGAGCACCACGCTGCCGCCGTCGGCGATCGCACACGCGCTGTGGGACGCCCACCCCGAGGCGCTCGCGGTCGGTACCGTCACGCTGCTGCTCGGCATCCCGATGCTCGGCCTCGGCCTCGTCGCCCTGCAGACCAAGCGCTACTTCGAGGACCTCTACCACCTCGGGGTGACGCTGCGCGCGGCCTCGCTGGGCGAGATCCGGCGGGACCGCCGGTGACGGCCGCGGCCCTCGACCGTCCGTCCCTCGGCGCCGCGCCGGGCCGTGGCGGCCCGCCGCACGTCGCCGTCGCCGGCGGCGGGCTGCTGGGCATGCTGCTCGCGCTGCGCCTGGCGCAGTCCGGCCACCCCGTCACGCTGCTCGAGGCTGCACCGACCGGCGGCGGGCTCGCCGGCGCGCAGCGGATCGGCGGACACGACTGGGACCGCTTCTACCACGTCGTGCTGCTGTCGGACCTGCGCACCCGCGCGCTGCTCGACGAGCTCGGCCTCGGCGACCGGCTGCGCTGGGGCACGACGAGGACCGGCTTCTACACCGACGGCGCGCTGCACTCGATGTCCGACGCGCTGGAATTCCTGCGCTTTCCGCCGCTCGGCCTCGTCGACAAGCTGCGCCTGGGCGCGACGATCTTCGGCGCCTCGCGGATCCGCGACGGGCACGCGCTCGAACGCACCACGGCGATCGACTGGCTGACCCGCTGGTCGGGCGAGCGGGTGGTCGAGAAGATCTGGCGGCCGCTGCTCGCGAGCAAGCTGGGCGACAACGCGCCGCTCGCGAGCGCGGCCTTCATCTGGGCGATCATCGCGCGGATGTACGCGGCGCGCCGCGCCGGCCTCAAGCGAGAGCTGTTCGGCTGGATCGACGGCGGCTACGCCTGCGTGATCGACGCGCTGCAGGGCCGGCTCGATGCCGCCGGCGTCACCACGCTGCGCGGCGCGCGCGTGACCGAGATCGCCGGCGACGCGCGCGGGGCGCGCGCGACGCTCGCCGACGGACGCGTCGTCGAGGCCGACCGCCTGGTCTCGACGCTGCCGGTCCCGGTCTTCGCGCAGGCCTGCCGCGGGCTGCCCGCCGAGGTCCGCGCGCGGCTCGACGCGGTGGTGACCCAGGGTATCGTCTGCCCGTCGCTGCTGATCGAGCGGCCGCTGTCGCCCTACTACGTGACCAACGTCACCGACCGCTGGGTGCCGTTCACCGGCGTGATCGAGATGACCGCGCTGGTCGATCCGGCGCGCTTCGGCGGCCGCTCGCTGGTCTACCTGCCGATCTACCTGCCGCAGCAGTCCGCGCGCTGGCAGGACGACGACGCGACGGTCCTCGACGCCTGCATCGACGCGCTCGAGCGGATGTATCCGCATTTCACCCGCGCGCAGGTCGTCGACGCGAAGGTCGCGCGCGCCCGCCACGTCCTCGCGGTGCCGACGGTCGACTACAGCGCCCGCGCGCTGCCGCCGACGCGCAGCGGCCTGCCGAACGTGCTGGTGCTGTCGTCGGCGCAGATCGCGCTGGGCACGCTCAACGTCGACGAGACGGTGGGCGTCGTCGAGCAGCGGCTGTCGGCGCTGCGCGCCGCGCTCGCGGAGCCCGCGCGATGAATGCCGCCCCCGATCGCGTCGCGAGCGTCTCGCTCGACCTCGACAACCTCTGGTCGTACCTGAAGATCCACGGCGACGCGGGCTGGGCCGATCGGCCGACCTACCTCGACACCTTCGTTCCCTACGCGCTCGACCTGCTGCACCGGCTGGACCTGCGGATCACCTTCTTCGTCGTCGGCGCAGACGCGGCCGATCCGCGCAACCGCGCGGCGCTGCGCTCGATCGCCGACGCCGGCCACGAGCTCGGCAACCACTCGTACGAACACGAGCCCTGGCTGCACACCTACACGCGCACCCAGCTCGACGACGAGATCCGCCGCACCGACGACGCGATCGAGGCTGCCTGCGGACGCCGGCCGGTGGGCTTCCGCGGCCCCGGCTACAGCTGGTGCCCCGAGCTGCTCGAGGTGCTCGCCGAGCGTGGCCACCGCTTCGACGCGTCGACGCTGCCGACCTTCCTCGGCCCGATCGCCCGCTGGTACTACTTCCGCACCGCGAAGCTGAGTGCCGAGGAGCGCGAGCGCCGCGCCGGTCTGTTCGGCCGCTTCGCCGACGGGCTGCGCCCGAACCGCGCCTACCGCTGGCGGCTGAGCGGCGAGCGGCGCCTGCTCGAGATCCCGGTCACGACGATCCCGGTGGTCCGCACCCCGTTCCACTTCAGCTACCTCGCCTGGCTCGCCGGCCACTCGGAGCTGGCGATGCGCGCGTACCTGGGCCTGGCGATCGCCGCCTGCCGGGCGACCGGCACGCAGCCCAGCTTCCTGCTGCACCCGCTCGACGTGATCGGCGGCGACGCGCTGCCGCAGCTGTCCTTCTTCCCCGGCATGGACGTGCCGAGCACGCGCAAGGTCGCGCTGCTCGAACGCGTGATCGCCACGCTGCGCCGGCACTACGTGCTGGTGCCGATGGGCGAGCACGCCCGTCGACTCGACGCCGACCCCGGACTGCCCGTCCGGGTGCCGGCCTGAGGCGCGCCGCGATGTGCGGTCTCGTCGCGATCGCCCGCCGGCACGGCATGCCCGACACGCGCCTGCTCGACGCGATGGCCGACACCCTCGCGCACCGCGGCCCCGATGGCGCGGGCCGCCACCTGCACGGCACGGTCGGCCTAGCGCACCGGCGGCTCGCGATCGTCGACCCCGAGGGCGGCGCACAGCCGATGACCGCGTCCGGCCTCACGCTCGTCTTCAACGGCGCGATCGTCAACCACGTCGAGCTGCGCGCCGAGCTCGAGGGCCTCGGTCACGTCTTCACCGGCGCCTGCGACACCGAGGTGCTGCTGCACGCGATCCTGCGATGGGGCGAGGCCGCGCTGCCGCGGCTCGAGGGCATGTTCGCCTTCGTCGCGCACGACACGCGCGACGCCAGCCTGCTCGTCGGTCGCGACGCGTTCGGGATCAAGCCGCTCTACTGGCGGCGCGAGCCCGACCGGCTGCTGTGGGCGTCCGAGGCGAAGGCGCTGCTCGCCGCCCCCGGCGTGCCGCGCCGGCTCGACCTGCAGGCGCTCGACGACTACCTCGCGCTGCAGGCGGTCCCCGGCGAGCGCACGCTGTTCGAGGGGATCCTGAAGCTCGAGCCCGCCCACCTGCAGCGGGTGGACCTGCGCACGCTGTCGGTCCGCACGACCCGCTGGTGGCGGCGCGTGTTCGGCGGCCCCTCCGTCGATCCCGCGCGACTGCGGGATCGCATCGGCGCCGGCGTGGCCCGCCAGTTGCGTGCCGACGTCCCGGTGGGCGTCGCGCTCAGCGGCGGCCTCGACTCGAGCACTGTCGCCGCGGCCGCAGCCCGTGCGGGTGTCGCACCGCCGGTCGCCTTCACCGGTGCGTTCCGAGAAGGCCCCGAGTTCGACGAGACCGCCCATTCGAGGCGCGTCGCCGATCACCTCGGCGCGCGGCTCGAGACGGTCTGGCCGACCGAGGCCGACTGGATCGACGCGCTGCCGCGACTCGCCCGCGCGATGGACGAGCCCGCCGCCGGCCCGGGCCTCTTCCCACAGTTCATGGTGGCACGGCTCGCACGCGCGCACGGCGTCAAGGTGCTGCTCGGCGGACAGGGCGGCGACGAGCTGTTCGCCGGCTACGCGCGCCACCTGGTCGGCGCCCTGGAGGCCGCGCTCGAGGATGCGATCGACGGCCGCGCGCGGCCCGGCTCGGCGACGCTCGCCACCCTCGAGCCCGGCCTGTCGACGCTGGGCCCGTACCGGCCGCTGCTTCGCAGCGCGTGGCGCGACGGCCTCCAGGGCCCGGCGTGGCTGCGCTACTTCCGCACGATCGACCGCAGCGCCGGGGCCGACGACTGGATCGCCGCCGAGCACCGCGCCCCGGCCCGCCGGGCTGCGGTCGCCGAGCGGGTCCGCACACGCTTCGAGGCGCCCGAGGGCGCGAGTCCGCTGCAGCGGATGCTCGAGTTCGACCTGAGCGCGCTGCTGCCCTCGCTGCTGCAGGTGGAGGACCGCACCAGCATGGCGGTGGGCCTCGAGTCGCGCGTGCCGCTGCTGGACACCGGGCTCGCGCAGGACGCGGCCGGCCTCGCCGACGCGAGCCTGCTCGCCGGCGGCCGCACGAAGGCCGCGCTGCGCGACGCCGCCGCGCCCTGGCTGCCGGCGGCGACGGTCGAGCGCCGCGACAAGATGGGCTTCCCGGTGCCGCTGCAGCACTGGGCCCGTGGCCGCGCCCGCGAGTTCGTCGCCGACGTGCTCGGCTCGCGGGCCTGTCGCGAGCGCGGCCTGTTCGACGCGCCCGCGCTCGCCCGGCTCGTCGACACCGAGGCGGCGTTCGGCCGCGCGCTCTGGGGCGCGCTGCAGCTCGAGCTCTGGCATCTCGCGATGATCGACCCGCCCGTCACAGGAGACGCTCTTGCCGCCTGAGCCCTTCGTCCATCCCACCGCCGTCGTCGATCCGAAGGCCTCGATCGGCGCCGGCACCCGGGTCTGGCACTTCTGCCACGTGATGCCCGAGGCCGCGATCGGCGAGCGCTGCACGCTCGGCCAGAACGTCGTCGTCGCGCCGCGTGCGCGCGTCGGCAACGACGTGAAGATCCAGAACAACGTGTCGGTCTACACCGGCGTGGAGCTCGACGACCAGGTCTTCTGCGGCCCGTCGGTGGTCTTCACCAACGTGGTCAACCCGCGCGCGCACGTCGAGCGCAAGCACGAGTTCCGGACGACCCGCGTCGGCCGCGGCGCCACCCTCGGCGCGAACGCCACCGTGGTCTGCGGCACGACCCTCGGCCGCTGGTGCTTCGTCGGCGCCGGCGCCGTCGTCACCCGCGACGTCCCCGACTTCGCGCTGGTCCACGGCAACCCGGCACGGCTGCGCGGCTGGGTGTGCCGCTGCGGCGTGAAGCTGCCGCTCGCCGCGCGCGGCGAGCCGGGCGAGCGCACGACCTGCGCCGCCTGCGGCGAGTCCTACGAGCGCACGGCCTCCGGGCTGCGCGCGGAGCACGACGCATGAAGCGAGACGATCTCCCCGCGATCCCCCTGCTCGACCTCAAGGCGCAGTGGCGCGCGCTGCGCGACGAACTGATGCCCGCGATCGAGGCGGTCTGCGAGTCGCAGCACTTCATCCTCGGGCCGAACGTCGCGGCGCTCGAGCGCGAGGTCGCCGACTACTGCGGCGCGGCGCACGGCATCGGCACCTCGTCGGGCACCGACGCGCTGCTGCTCGCGCTGATGGCGCTGGGCGTCGGCCCCGGCGACGCGGTGCTGACCACGCCCTACAGCTTCTTCGCGACCGCCGGCGTCGTGGCGCGGCTCGGCGCCCGCACGGTCTTCTGCGACGTCGAGGCCGACACGCTGAACCTGTCGCCCGATGCGGTCAGGGAGACGATCCGGCGCCGCTGCACCGTCCGCGACGGCGGCCTCGCGATGCGCGACGGCGCCGGCGAGCGCGTCCGCGTGCTGCTGCCGGTCCACCTCTACGGCCAGTGCGCCGACCTGCCCGCGCTCGCCGCGATCGCGGCCGAGCACGGCCTGGCGCTCGTCGAGGACGCCGCGCAGGCGATCGGCGCCGAGCTCGCCGGCGGCGCGCGGGCCGGTTCGGTCGGCACGATCGGCTGCTTCTCGTTCTTTCCGAGCAAGAACCTCGGCGCCTTCGGCGACGCCGGCCTGTGCACCACCGCCGACCCGGCGCTCGCCGAGCGGATGCGGGTGCTGCGCGTGCACGGCGGCAAGCCGAAATACCACCACGCGGTGGTCGGCGCGAACCTCCGGCTCGACGAGCTGCAGGCGGCGATCCTGCGGGTGAAGCTCGGGCACCTCGACGCCTGGACGGCCGCGCGCGGGCACAACGCGGCACGCTACGACGCGGCCTTGCGCGCCGCCGGTCTGGAGGGCGCGATCGGCCTGCCGGTCGTGCGGCCCGGCCAGCGCCACGTCTTCAACCAGTACGTGATCCGCAGCCCGCGCCGCGACGCGCTGCGCGAGCACCTCGCCGCGCACCGCATCGGCACCGAGGTCTACTACCCCGTGCCGCTGCACCTGCAGCCGTGCTTCGCGTCGCTGGGCTACGCGCCGGGCGACTGCCCGGTCGCCGAGGCGGCCGCGGCCGAGACCCTCGCGCTGCCGATCCACCCCGACCTCGCGCCCGGCCACGTCGACGCGGTGGTCGCCGCCATCGCCGACTTCCACCGATGAACGCACGCGTCGTCCACGTCGTCGGCGCCCGACCCCAGTTCCCGAAGCTGGGCGCGGTGCTGCGCGCGCAGGGCGACGATCCCGCGGTCGTGCCGCTGGTGGTCCATACCGGCCAGCACTACGACCCGGCGCTGTCCGACGCGTTCTTCGACGCGCTGTCGCTGCCCGAGCCCGCGATCTCGCTGGGCATCGGCAGCGGGCCCCAGGGCGCGCAGACCGGCCGGATGCTGGAGGCGGTCGAACGCGCGCTGACCGAGCTCGAGCCGGCCGCGGTCGTCGTCTACGGCGACACCAACTCGACGCTGGCCGGCGCCCTCGCCGCCACCAAGCTCGGCCTGCCCTGCGCGCATGTCGAGGCCGGGCTGCGCAGCTTCGACCGCCGGATGCCCGAGGAGCTGAACCGCGTCGCCGTCGACCACCTCTGCGACCGGCTGTTCGCGCCGACCGCGGGTGCGCTCGCGCGACTCGGCGTCGAGGGCCTCGCCGACCGCGCCGAGCTGACCGGCGACGTGACCGCGGACGCGACCCTGCACGCCGAGGCGCTGGCCGCCCGGGACTCGCGGATCCTCGCGACGCTCGGCCTCGAACCCGGCACCTACGCGCTCGCCACCCTGCACCGCGCCGAGAGCACGCGCGCCGACGCGCTGCCCGGCCTGCTCGCCGCGCTGGAGGCGGCGGCCCGCCGGACCGGCAGGCTCGTCTGGCCGGTCCACCCGCGTGCGACGGCCGCGATCGCCGCGATCGACCCCGGCTGGCCGGCACGCGCCGCGTCGGCCGGCCTGCGGACGGTCGAGCCGCTCGGGCCCCTCGACTTCCTGCGCCTCGTCGCCGACGCGAGCGTCGTGCTGACCGACTCGGGCGGCCTGCAGAAGGAGGCCTTCCTCCTCGGCGTGCCCTGCGTGACGCTGCGCGAGCGCACCGAGTGGACCGAGACCGTCGAGGCCGGTGCGAACCGGCTCGCCACCGACGCGTCCGCCGTGCTCGATGCGATCGATCGCCACCTCGCCGACACCCGCCCGCGCACGCTGCGACGCGCGCTGGCCCTCGAGCTCTACGGCGGCGGCCTCGCCGCGCGCCGGATCGCCGAGTCCCTCCACCGCATGACCCAGGACGCCCGCCCATGATGCCTCGCCCCCCCGGACTCGCGCTCGTCGGCGTCGGCGGCTGGGGCCGCAACCTCGCGCGCACCCTCGGCACGATGCCCGAGGCCGACCTGCGATGGCTCTGCGACCTGGAGCCTCGCGCGCTGCGCGACGCCGCACCGCTGTGCGCCGGCGCCGCGACCACCACTCGGCTCGACGAGGTGCTCGCGGACCCCTCGGTCGACGCCGTGCTCGTCGCCACGCCCGCCGTGACCCATCACGCGATCGGTCGCCGCGTGCTCGAGTCCGGCCGCGACCTGTACGTCGAGAAGCCGATGGCGCTCGACGTCGGGCACGGCCTCGACCTGCTGGGCCTGGCCGAGGCGCAGGGCCGGGTGCTGATGGTCGGCCACCTGATGGAGTACCACCCCGCGCTGCTGAGGCTGCGCGAGGCGGTCCGCGAGGGCGAGCTCGGCCGCCTGCGGACGATCGTCGCGCAGCGCCTGAACCTCGGCACCGTCCGCGCAGACGAGAACGCGATGTGGAGCCTCGCGCCGCACGACGTGTCGGCGATCCTCTACCTGCTCGACGAGATGCCCACCGACGTGTCCGCCCGCGGACTGTCTTGCCTCGACCGCGACGTCGAGGACGTCGCCTTCGTCACGCTGCGCTTCGCCGACCATGCGATCGCGCAGATCCACGTCAGCTGGCTCGACCCGCGCAAGGTCCGGACGATCACCGTCGTCGGCACCGACGGCATGGCGGTCTTCGACGACCTCGAGCCGGTGGAGAAGCTGCGGCTGCACGACAAGCGGGTCGTGCCCTCGGCCTCGCCGGGCGGCGTCGCCACGTCGGTGGTGGTGCAGGCCGGCGGGATCCGTGCGCCGGCCCTGGATCCGATCGAGCCGCTGCGCGCCGAGCTCGCCCACTTCGTGCACTGCGTGCACACGCGGTCCGTGCCGCGCTCCGACGGTCACGACGGCCTGCGGGTGCTGCGCGTGCTCGAGGCCGCGCAGCGTTCGCTCGCCGCCGGCGGCGCGCCGATGAAGCCGCGTGCCGCGGACGCGACCCGCCCGCGTCCGGCGGTGCCGAGCCCGACGGATGCGCCGGCGTCGGATGTCCCGCCGGCCGGCCCGGCCCCGATCGTTCCGCCCGTGCTCGCCCGCGGCGGACGCTGAACCGACGGAGTTCCCCATGCCCCTGCACCTCCAGGACGGCGTCCTGCACGGCGCGGTGCGCCGCATCGCCGTGGTCGGCCCCGGCATCGTCGGCATGCCGATGGCCGCGCTGCTCGCCCATGCGCGGATCCGCGACGGGGGCGGCGAGCCCGCCCGCGTCGTCGTCGTCCAGCGCGCGTCGCCGACCTCGGCGTGGAAGGTCGATGCGATCAACCGCGGCGACCCGGTGATCGGCGGCGTCGAGCCCGGCCTCGCGGCCGTCATCCGCGACGCGGTCGACGCCGGCCTGCTGTCGGCGACCCACGACTTCGCCGACGTCGCCGACGCCGACCTCGTGCTGGTCTCCGTCCAGACCGACCGCGACGGACTCGCCCCCGACTACGGCCCGCTGATGTCCGCCGTCGACGGCCTCGCCGCGGCGCTCGCCCGACGCCCTGCCGGCCAGGTGCCGGTGGTGGTGTTCGAGTCGACGCTCGCGCCCTCCTCGATGGCCACCGTGGTCCGCGAGCGCTTCGCGCGGCACGGGCTCGTCGAGGGGCGCGACGTGCTGCTCGGCAACAGCCCGAACCGCGTGATGCCCGGCCGCCTGGTCGAGCGCGTCGCCGCGTCCGACAAGCTCGTCGCCGGGCTGCATCCCGAGACGCCCGGCCTCGTCGCGCGGATCTACCGCCACGTCGTCACCGCCGGCACGCTGCACCGGACGAACAGCATGACCGCCGAGGTCGTGAAGACGCTGGAGAACGCCTACCGCGACGTGCGGATCGCGTTCGCGGCCGAGCTCGTCCGCTGGTGCGACGCCGAGGACATCGACTTCTTCGCGCTGCGCGATGCGGTCAACGCGCGGCTCGCGCAGGTCGACGCGGCCTCGGCGAGCGCCACCGCCGTGCCCAGCGGCGGCGTGCTCGTGCCGACGATCGGCGTCGGCGGCCACTGCCTGCCCAAGGACGGCATCCTGCTGTGGTGGCGTGCGCTCGAGGCCGGAGTCGACGCCTCGCGCAGCCTGGTCCTGCTCGCGCGCCGGATCAACGACGAGTCGCCGCTCGCCGCGATCGCGCATGCCGAGCGCGCGCACGGCCCGGTCGACGGCGCACGGGTCGCGCTGCTGGGCGCCGCCTACCGCTTCGACAGCGAGGACACGCGCAACGCGCCGGCGCTGCCGCTGGCGCGCGCGCTGCGCGAGCGCGGCTGCCGGGTCGCGCTGCACGATCCGTACGTGAAGCCGGGCGACCAGAACCTGGTGCGCTTCGGCCTCGACGGCGCGTTCACGAACTCGCTCGAGGCCGCGCTCGGCGACGCCGACTGGGTCGTCGCCTGCACCGGCCATGGCGTCTATCAGCGCGGGCTCGCGGGCCTGCTCGATGCGGCGCCCCGCGCGCGGGTCGTGCTCGACGGCGCGAACCTCTGGCGGGCGGCCGAGGTCGAGGCCCGCGGCGTCGGCTACGCGGGGATCGGCCGCGGCCGGCGCGCGCCCGAGGCGGCCGTGGTCGACTTCGCGATGCGCTCGTTCCGCGCGATGGAGACCGGCGTGGCGAACGAACTGGCCGCCGTCCTCGAGCACCTGAACCGGCACCATGCGCCCGATGCGTTCAACCGCGTCTCGCTCGACGAGGTCCGCCGGCTGGCTGCCACCTGCCCGACCGGCTGCGCGATCGGGACGCCCGCAGCGACCGTCGAGGTGCCGACTCACGCCGGGTTCTCGCTGCGGCTCGCCCGCGCCGCCGCCGGCCTGGCGTGAGCCGCGCGCGCCGCGTCGCGTCGCTCGCGGTCGGCGCGCTCGCGAGTGCCGCCTACCTCGCCGTCGTCGCGCGCGGGCTGTCGCTCGACGCGCTGCGGGCCGCCGCCGCGGCGATCGATCCCGGGCCGCTCGCGCTGCACGTGGCCGGCTTCGCGCTGGTGATGCGCGCGCGCGCCGAGCGGCTCGCCGCGTCGCTCGGCCCGCTGCGGCCCACCCGCTGGATCGAGGTCCTGCCCTCGCAGATGGCCGGCTACCTCGCGAACCTCGTGCTGCCGATGCAGGCCGGCGAGCTCGCCCGCGTCGCGGTCGCCTCGCGCGGGCTCGGCGTGCCCGCGGGCGCGGTCGTGTCGGCGATCGCGGTCGAGCGGGTGGTCGACCTGCTGATCGCCCTGGCCGGCTTCGCGGCCGCGACGGCGGTGCTGCCCGGCACCGCCGCGCCGCTGCGGCAGGCCGCGCTCGCGCTGGGCGCCGCGGTCGCCGCGGGCGCGGCCGTGCTGGCCTGGAGTGCGGCGCGCCCGGACGCCCTGCGCAGCACGGTCGACGCGGTCGCCCGGCGCCTGCCCGACGGCGTCGCCGCCGGGCTGCGCGCGCAGGCCGGGGCCTGCATCGACGGACTCGCCACGCTGCGCTCGCCGCGCTTCCTCGCGCGCTACGCCGGCTGGTGCGCGCTGCAGTGGGCGGGCTGGGTCGCGAGCGTCGCGACCACGCTGTGGGCGGCCGGCCTGGTCGCGGGTCCCGCGGCCACCGTGCTGGCGAGCGCGCTGTCCACCCTCGCGCTGGTGCTGCCGGCCGCGCCCGGCTACGTCGGGACCTTCCAGCTCGCCTACCAGGCGGCGCTCGGCCCGCTCGGCCTCGAGCCGGCCGCGCTCTTCGTCGCCGCGACCCTGCTGCAGGTCCTGACGCTGGGGCTCGCGCTGCTCGCCGCCGGGATCGTGGCGTTCGCGCCGCGCGTGCACGGCCGACCGCGACGCGCCTGAGCCCCGCGCCCCCGCGCTCGATCCGGCGCGGCAGCCGATCGGCGGGCGCGCCTACCCCAGCGCGGCACCCGCCCGCGCGAGCGCCTCGGCCCGCGCCTGCCCGATCGCACGCAGCGCCCCGCTCGGGTCCCAGGGCTTGCGGACCACCGCGGCGCGGGCCGCCTTGAGCACCATCGCCTTCGCGTCGGCCGAGACCCGGTCGAGCGCGTCGGCCGCCGGCCCGAAGACGTCGCCCAGCCAGCGCAGGTGCAGCGCCCCGAGCTCGGCGGCGCTGCCCAGCTGCCGCAGCGTCGCGAAGGCCCAGGCGTGGAAGACCTCGGGACCCTGCGACGCAAGCGCCTGCAGGTCCTCGCCGATCCGGCCGGCGAAGGCCTCGACCGGATCACGCCGCGGCGCCCGCGCCAGATGCCCGGCGAGCAGTCGCCGCGCGATCGCGCGCAGCGCGTCCGGGTCGCGCCGCTCGAGGCGGTCGAGCCGGATCAGCTCGGCGTACAGCGGCAGCGTGCGCCGGGTCGCGTCACCGCCCAGCCCGAGCGCGCCGTCGAAGTCCTCGCCCTCGAGCTCGAAGTAGCCGGCGTTGTGGAAGTAGCCGAGCCGCCGCGCGGCCGCATCCACCGCCGCCACCACGATCGTCGTCTTCGCGTGGGTGCGGCGGTAGTCGGTGCCGGCGACGTCGGGCAGGTGGAACGCGTCGGCCTCGGTGCCCACCAGGTGTCCGGCGGCCAGGTGCTCGGCCAGGTGCGCGTCCAGCGGCCGCCAGACGTTGAGCTCGCGCACGTCGATTCCGTAGAGCGCGCGGACCTCGTCGTGCGAGGGCTTGTAGAAGGTCCACTGGTCGCCCTCGAAGTCGAGCGCGAACACCGGCCCGAGCATCGCCAGCGGCTCGAGGCCCAGCGCGCCGAGCAGCTCGATCCAGACGTCGACGTAGCAGTTCTTCTCGACCCAGGTGCGCTCGGATGCGTGCAGCGCGTGCGGGACGTGCGAGGCCGCGTCGAGCGCGGCGAGCGGCGCGCAGCGGATCACGGCCACAGCTGCGCGCGGACCCCGGCGGGCCAGTCGGCGGGATCGAGGCCGTGCGTGCGGAACAGCGCCATCACGACCCGCTCCAGCCCGTAGCCGATGCAGGCGGTGTGCGCCACCGCGCCGTCGGCGCTGCGGATGTCGAACAGCGATCCGAACTTGTCGTGGTGGACGTTGAACGAGCCGACCGCGGTCGGCGTCTCCGACGAGATCACCGGCACCAGCAGCTCGTACTTGAGCTTCTGCTCCTGCTGGCTCGCCGCGAGGAACCGGCCCGCTCGGCCGAAGAACGGGTCCGACGCGACGTCCTCGCGCACCGGCAGCCCGAGACCGCGCAGCAGCGCGAGCCCGCGGGCGAGCCAGGCGTCGCGCCAGGCGATCACCTCGGACGGCGTGCCCGCCCGCACGAACTCGCGGACGCGGTACGACTGCATCCGCGTCGGCTCGCGCGAGGGCTCGTGCCGGTAGACCCAGTTGGTGGCGGTGATCAGCCGCCCGCCCGCGGGCAGCGTGCCGGTCAGCGTCGGGTAGATCGGATAGCAGGCCGACGGGTTCAGCGCCACGCCGGTGGGCCCGAGCAGGTCCTCGTACGGCTCGCCCGCCCTGACGCGGTCCGACAGCAGCCGGGCGCGGCGCTCGTCGCCGAGGAAGCTGTGCACGCAGCCGCACAGGTTCGGGAACGCGCCGAGGTAGTCGACGCGCTCGAGCAGCCTGCGGTCGATCACCGGCGGGAAGCAGGTGAGCTCGGGCACCTCGGGGCCGGCCGACGCGCCGGCCAGCGCGTCGAAGCGCCCGAGCACGTCCTCGAAGACCGCACCCCGCCCGAAGACCCCGGGCACGCCGGAAGGCAGGATGTGTCCGTGGGCCACGAGGCCCTCGAGCAGGCGTTCGCCGTCAGCGTCCATCCGGGCTCCGCACGGTGCCGGCCGGGACCGGTCAGTCGTCCTTGTGGACCAGCAGCATCGTCGCGCTCTTCGAGGCGATGCGATCGTTCGCGACCATCAGCGAGGCCGACAGCACGTCCCGGTACTGGCGCCCGACCGCATAGCGCGAGTCGTTGCGGTAGCCCTGGATGCCGATCACCTGCAGCGCGCGGTGCACGACGCGCGGCGCGGCCTCGGAACTCGCGATCTTCAGGTTGTTCATCTTCAGCGCCCAGCCGATCGTGGCCAGCCCCTCGCCGCCCTCCCCGGCGAGCCGGTCGAACTCTCGCGCGAGCGACTGCCAGTGGTGACGCATCGACTGCAGCTCGACCGAGACCTCGGCGAGCCGCGCGGCCATCGGCGGCACCGTGCCGGGCGTCCGGCGCGCCTCGGCCCGCACGTAGGCCGACGCGCGCGCGACCGCGTCGGCGGCGATCCCCGTCCAGACCGACGACCACAGGATGTGCGAGGTCGGCACCATCGTCAGCGCCGACACGTCGGCGTAGGGCACCGGCACGACCTGCTCGGCACGCCCCTCGAAGCCGACCTGGAAGCCCGGGCTGCAGGTGCCCCGCATGCCCATCGGATCCCAGTCGGCGGTCTTTCGCAGCCGCAGCCCCGAGCGCGGCGCGTAGACGATCGACTGGTCGCTCGGCGCGGCGTCCGGCGCGCGCCGCGCGGTGATCAGCAGCGCGTCGGCCTGCTCGGCGTAGGAGATCGCGGTCGCGTCCTTGTCGATGCGGATCCGGCCGTCGGGCTCGGCGATCACGGCGCAGCGGCTGGTCCGCGTGTCGCCGCCGACGCCCGCCTCGGACGTCACCGAGGCGAGCAGCAGCTGGCGCTCGGCCAGTTCGCGCATGACCCGCAGGAAGTGGGGCGAGCCCTGCGCGTGCCGCACCAGGCACATCACCTGGATGTGGTGCATCGCCAGCACCATGCCGCTCGCGCCGCAGCCCTGGGCGAGCGCGGCACACTGCTCGGCGAGCTCGGACATCCCGCAGCCGGCGCCGCCCAGCGCGCGCGGCACGGCGGCCGACAGCGCCCCCGCCTCGCGAAGCGCCGCGAAGGACTCCGCGGGGAACCGGGCCCGCGCGTCGACGTCGACCGCGTTCGGCGCAGCCACCTCCGCGGCGATCCGACGGATCCGTTCGGCCAGCGCGGGGCCGTCCGCGACGCTCGGCGGTTCGGCGGATCGGCGCGGCGTCGCGAGGGCCATGGTCGTCGGGGGCGGGATCGGCTGCGTGGAGAGACGGCGAAGTCTCGCCCAGGTCGGCGCCGGGCCGGGTGACGGACCGCACGGCGGTCGGCGCGGACCGATGCGCCGCACCGGCCGACGCAGGCCGCGCCACGCAGCGAGCCGCGAGCGGCGTCCGGTGGCCGCCGTCGAAGGCAGGCGCCCCGCTCAGGACGGCGTGCCGGCGATCGTCCTGGGCGTGCCGGCGGCCGCCGGCGCGACCGTCCGAGGGACCGGTCCGGATCCGTCCGCGCCGAGGCCCGCCAGCACGCAGGCGACGAGCCGTTCGCGGGCCGCCCGCGACGAGAAGGTGTGGTCCGAGCGCTCGATCCGGTCCACCGCGATCGCGCCGCGGGCGAGCAGCCGCCGGTAGGTCGCGCCGCCGCCGAAGGCGAGCAGCGCCGGGCCGGGCTCGTCGGTCGCGAACACGAAGCGCATCGCGACGCCGCGCCGGGCGATCGCGTCGAGCTCGACCTGGAGGTCGTCGTCGAGCGGCCGGCCGATCCGCCGCCGCAGCGCACGCCGGGTCGCCTCGAGCTGCGCCGCCGCCCGGCGCGCGACGATGCCGGCGATCGCCGACAGCGTCACCTCGCCAACCGCCACCCGCCGCCACGCGCCCGCCCGGGCGGCGGCGCTCTGCAGGCGCACCGAATCCGCGATCACGCGATGCGCGTCGCGCTCGCTCGCCTCGCCGTGCCAGAAGAAGGTCAGCGGGTTGATGGCCAGCACGCCGCGGACCGGTGCGCCCGCGACCGCGGCCTTGAAGCCGTGGTAGCCGCCCGAGCACAGGCCGCCGACCCAGGGCGCGGCCCCGCCGCGCCGCTCGCGCAGCCAGTCCACGGCCTGGCGCACCGCGTCGACCGCGTGCGGCGCGTAGACCACCGCCTCGGGCTCGCCCTCGCGCGGCGGCGTGTCGCCCAGGCCCGGCAGGTCCACGCGCAGCACCGCGTGGCCGCGCGCGGCGAGCCGCCGCGCGAGCAGCGTGGTGGTGCGGCTCGGCCCGCTGCGCGGCGCGGCGCCGGCGTTCAGCAGCAGCACCGGCGTGCGCGGGTCGGCGCCCCCCGCCTCGGCCGGTTCGGTCAGCACCCCCGCCATCGGGGCCGGCCCGCCGATCCGGACCGCGTGCTCCACGAGCGGCTCGCCACGATCGCCGTGAAGCCGCGCGCAGGCCGGCCAGTCGCCCCGCGGCGGCCGCGGCGCCCGATCGGACCGGGCCGCGTCGACCGAGGGCGTACCGGCGATCCAGCCGACCGCCGCGTCGATCATCGCCGCCGGCACCACGGCGAGGTGCGGGTCAGCGGTCATCGCGTCGAGCCCGGCGAAGGGCTCGACCTTCACGGCGGCCCCGGCCTCGCGCAGCCGCGTGATCCAGGCGTCCAGCCCCGCCGTGCGGCCGCCGTCGAGCACCAGCACGCGCCCGGCCGGCGCGGCCGCCTCGCCCCCGAGCTCGATCGACGCGATCGCCTGCCAGGCGGCCTCGTCGAACGCCCAGCCGCCCGCCTCATGCGCCGCCGCGCCGGCCGCCGGATCGGCGTCGCGCAGCGCGGCGCCGGCGAGGCCGAACATCTTCAGCTCGCGGACGAAGGCGCGGCCCGAGACCACCGGCGCGATCGCGACCACCGCGTCGACGTCGCCGCGCAGAGCTGCCTCGCGCACGGCCAGCGTCGCGCCCAGGCGCACGCCGGCGAGCACCCAGCGCGTGACGCCGAGCGCCGGCCCGGCCGCCGCGAGCCCCTCGCGCAGCGTGCGCGCCCAGGCGCCGAGCCGGTCCGGATCGAGCCCGTCGCCTGCCGAGTCGCCGGTGCCGTCCCAGTCGAAGCGCAGCACCGGCAGCCCCCGGGCCGCCAGCCGCTCGGCGAGGTGCCGCAGCGTGCGGTCCGTTCCCGCCGCCTCCGGACCGATCGGCGCGCACAGCACCACGCCCGGCGCGTCCGGTCGCGGCGCCGCCGGCCGGTGGAGCCGACCGAACGCCGGCCGCCCGGGCGGACCGAACCAGCCGTCGACCCGCTCGACGCCGCTCATCCGTCGATCCGCGTGCGCCGTTCGGCGCTGAGCGCGTGGACCGTGCCGCGCACCGGCGCGCCCCGCACGCGCGGCCGCAGTCCCACCCGCAGCTCGCCGCCCGGCGGCAGGTCGAAGTAGGCGTCGTCCGGCACGTGCTGCGCGAGCCGCGGCACGACCCAGCGCGCGAGCCGCTCGGCGCGGATCCGCAGCGCGGGCCGGCCGTCGGCGAGCCGTTCGACCGCGACCGACAGGCCCGCGTCGCGATCGGGTGCCGACAGCCGCTCGCCGATCCAGTGCACCCGCCGGTCGAGCACCGTGCCGTCGGCCGCGTGCAGCGTCGCCACCACCGCGTCGACCGCGCGCGGCCCGAACCGGTACGCATGGTTCAGGTCCTCGAAGCCGTCGAGCATCGCCAGCGCGTCGACCGCGACGCGGCCGTGCGCGGGCACCGCCACCGCACGGCGCACGGCCGTGCCCACCGGCTCGCCGCCGCGCAGCCGCTCGAGGGCGATCGACGCGTCGAGCGGCACCGGGCCGTCGTTCAGGACGTGCAGGCGCAGCCCGTCGGTGCCGTGGTCGGTGACCGCGATCGCGATCGGGCGCGAGGCCGCGCGCGCGAGCCACCAGGCCGCCTTCGGCTCGCCACGATCGTCGAGCAGCCCCCAGCCGGCGCCGGCCCACAGGTCGCGCAGCGTCCAGACCAGTGCGCCGCCGCAGCGGTCGCCGGTGCGCCAGCGCTCGAGCGTGCGGCGGATCGCCTCGCCGCTCGCCACCCGCGAGAGCTCGAGGTGGCGCTCGGGGTCCTCGGTCCGCAGCGCCGTCGCGTCGACGCCGAGCACTCGCGCGAGGTAGGCGTCGCGGACATCGTCGAAGTCCCAGCCGGCGCCGAGGTCGCGCGGCGTGCGCGCCTTCCATGCCGGGTGGTGCACCCGGATCGACGCGCCGCCGGGCATCCGGTCGATCGCCGCGGGCTCGGGCACGTTCGCGAAGCCCAGGCATTCGGTCGCGAAGCGCAGCGTGTCGACCGTCGCGTCGTCCAGCGGGCGCAGGTACGCGCCGACGCCGTACCACGAGGTCGTGCCGGCGCGCGCCTGGTGCGGGAACGCGCCGCCCCAGGCGCTCGAAGGCCAGTAGGCGGTCGCGGGCAGCACGCGCGCCGCGACCTCGCGCAGCGTCGTCGCGAACAGCGGCGGATCCCAGGCCTCGCGCGGCGCCCCCGACATCGCCGCCTGCTGCGAGACCTCGCTGTTGCCGCAGACCACCGCGAGCGACGGCCGCGCACGCAGCCGCGCGAGCTGCTGCGCGACCTCGAGCGCGGCCGAGGCGGCGAAGGCCTCGTCGTCGCCCGGGTAGTCGAGGTTCGCGAACATCAGGTCCTGCCAGACCAGCAGGCCGGCCGCATCGCAGGCATCGTGGAAGGCGTCGTCCTCGTAGACCGTCGGGCCGCAGACCCGCAGCATCGTGAAGCCCGCGTCGCGCGCGGACGCCACCGCCGACGCCTGCGCGTCGGGCGACGCCGCCAGGGCCACCGGGTCCACCGGCATCCAGCAGGCGCCGCGCGCGAAGACCGGCACGCCGTTGACCACCACGCGGAAGCCCTCGCCGTCGGCCTCGCGGTCGATCGACAACGTGCGGAAGCCCGTCGAGCCGAGCGACGCGAGCACGCGCCCGTCGCGCTCGACCGTCATCGCGTACAGCGCGGGCTCGCCGTAGCCGTTCGGCCACCAGCGTGCGACATCGGGGACGACGACTGTCGCCTCCAGCACATCGGCCGCGGACGCCTGCGGCTCATCGGCCGCGGACGCCTGCGACCTGCCGGTCGAGGACGCGTCGCGGACACCGTCGGTCGAGGACGCGTCGCGGACACCGCCGGCGGACGCCGAGCCCGACAGCGGCGCCGTCCGCCGCTCGCCGCCGTGCGTCACGGCCAGCACCGCGCCGTCCAGCCCCGCCCCGCGGACGCGCATCCGCAGCACGCCGGTGTCGCCCTCGACCGTGGCGTCGAGCGCGAGCACTTCCAGGGCGTCGCCGCGGACGGTCTCGATGCGCACCGGCCGCCAGGGCCCGACCGCGGCCGCCGGCGGCGACCAGCCGGGCGTACGGCCGAGCAGCGTCGTGCGGACCCGCCGCAGCTTCTGGTTCTCCACCATCGGGGCACGCCAGCGCGGCCGCTCGCGCAGGCCGGCGAGCGCCGCGTCCAGCGAACGGAAGCGGATCACCAGCTCCCGGCGCGTCCGCGGCGCATCCGGGATCGGCACGCGGTGCGCGACGAACATCGAGGCCGACGACAGCAGCGGCTCGCCGTCGAGCCAGACCTCGGCGAGCGTCGCGAGCCCGTCGAGGCACAGCCAGCGCCGCTCGCCCGCAGCCGGCGGATCCAGCTCGACGCTCGTGCGGAACCACCAGTCGTGGGCGTCGAAGCGTTCCGGAGGCCCGTCGAGCCCCCAGTCGCCGAGCGCGCGCCGCGCGGACGCGACGGTGCAGGGCACGGTCGCCGGCCGCCACGCGGCGGGGTCGTCGTCCAGCGCCGACGGATGCGCGACGCGGCCCGGCTCGGTCGCGCGGAAGGTCCAGCCCGCGTCGAGCCGGCGTTCGCCGCGGCCGTCGGACGGGCGGACGCGGTCCGACATCCTCAGGAGGCCAGCAGGTCCGTCAGCGCCGAGCGGATCGACGCGATGCTGTCGAAGACGCTGCGCTTGAGCAGGTGGTCGGGGAACTCGACGTCGAACTCGGCCTCGAGCGCCAGCATCACGTTGACGCTCGCGTGCGAGGTCATGCCGGCCTGGTAGAGGTCGTCGGTGGTCGACAGCGCCGCGGCGTCGCGCGACAGGCGCGCATGCTCGGCGAGCACGCGGCGGATGCGATCGTCGAGGTCGGTCGGATCGGTCATCGGGCACCCGGTTCGGAGGAAGGTCGGTCGCGGTCGTCGACGACGAGGACCGCCGCGGCGTAGTCGCCGTCGTGCGTGAGGCTGAGCGCGACGGCGCCGGGGTCGAATCCGCGCGCGGCGCGAAGCGCGGCACCGTGCAGTCGGAGCGTGCAGCCGCCGTCCGGACGGCGGCACACCTCCAGGTCGGTCCAGGCGAGCCCGGTGTCGGCCAGGCCGAAGGCCTTGATCGCGGCCTCCTTGGCGGCGAAGCGCGCGGCGAGGCGCTCGGCGCGCCGCACCGGGTCGACGCCCGCGTCCGCGATCTCGCCGCGCGTGTAGACGCGCGTCAGGTAGCGCTCGCCGAAGCGCTCGAGCGAGGCCCGGACGCAGGGCACGTGGACGAGGTCGATACCGGCTCGCATCGGCGGCGGACGGGCCCGTGGCAGGCGGACTGGAGGACGGCCGAGTGTATCGACGCCCGACACACCCCTCCGCCAATTCGGTCACGGTGGACGACGGCGGCCGCCGGGCGGCGGACGGGACGACGCGTGCCGGGCCGGACGAGGGGTCGCTGCGCGCGCCGCGTGCGTCGCCCGCGGGGCGCGGACCCCGGGGGCGCTCGCCCGCTCCCCGTCGCGCTCAGCCGCCCAGCGCGGCCACCACCTCGGGCGGTGCCTGCACCAGCTCGATCAGCACGCCCTCTCCCGCGATGGGGAATTCGTCGTTCGACCGGGGGTGCAGGAAGCAGATGTCGTGGCCGGCCGCGCCCTTCCGGACGCCACCGGGCGCGAAGCGCACCCCCTTCGCGGTCAGCCACTCGACGGCCTTCGGCAGGTCGTCGATCCACAGTCCCACGTGGTTCAGCGGGGTCGCGTGGACGGCGGGCTTCTTCTCGGGATCGAGCGGCTGCATCAGGTCGACCTCGACCTTGAACGGGCCGCTGCCCATCGCGCAGATGTCCTCGTCGACGTTCTCGCGTTCGCTGACGAAGTTGCCGGTCACCTGCAGGCCGAGCATGTCGACCCACAGCGTGCGCAGCCGGTCCTTGCTCGGGCCCCCGATCGCGACCTGCTGGATGCCCAGCACGCGGAAGGGACGGGTCTCGGTGCTCATCGCATGCCTCCGATCACTCGAACTCGAGGATGACCTGGTCGACCGACAGGCTCTCGCCCTTGCCCGCCGACACCTTCTTCACGACCGCGTCGCGCTGCGCGACCAGCACGTTCTCCATCTTCATCGCCTCGATGACCGCGAGCCGCTCGCCGGCGCGCACCTGCTGCCCCGCCGCCACCGCGACGTCCACCAGCAGCCCCGGCATCGGCGACAGCAGGAACCGCGACAGGTCGGGCGGCTGCTTCTCGGGCATCAGCCGGTAGAGCTCGGCCGCTCGCCCCGACAGCATCCGCGCCACCACCTGCGCGCCGCCCTGCGTGACGTGGTAGTCGAGCCCCTTGCGCTCGACCTGCGCGGCGAAGCGCATGCCGTTCACCGAGCCGGTCACGCCGATGTCGCGGATCGGCCCGTCGAAGCGGATGGCGTAGCTCCGGCCCTCGCCCACCGTCACGTTCAGCGTCGTGCCGTCCGGCGTCACCGACACCGGCGTGTGGTGCCGGTGGCCGTCGGCGTCCTTCACCACCGCGACGAAGTCGGTCGGCACCTGTACCGAGCGGCCGTGCAGCTGGCCCTCGATGCCGGCCGCGCGCTCGCGCAGGCGCCGGTGCGCGGCGCCCGCGAGCGCGAGCAGCAGCGCCGGATCGTCGTGCCGGGCCCCTGCGGCCTGGTAGCCGTTCGGATAGTTCTCGGCGACGAAGCCGGTGTTGAACTCCACCGTCGCGAAGCGCGGGTGGCCGATCAGCGCCGACTGGAAGCCCACGTTGTTCGAGATCCCGCGGATCACGAAGCCGTCGAGCGCGTCGCGCATCCGGGCGATCGCCTCGGCGCGGTCCCGACCCTTGACGATCAGCTTCGCGATCATCGAGTCGTACTGCATCGGGATCTCGCCGCCCTCGTAGACCCCGGTATCCACGCGCACGCCGCCCGCGGCCGGCACCGGCAGCGAGGCCTCCATCGAGGTCGCCGGCGGCTGGAACTTGATCAGCCGCCCGGTCGACGGCAGGAAGCCGCGCGACGGGTCCTCGGCGTTGATCCGGCACTCGAGCGCCCAGCCGTCGAGCTTCACCTCGGCCTGCGTGAACGCGAGCTTCTCGCCGGCCGCCACGCGGATCATCTGCTCGACCAGGTCGAGGCCGGTGATGCATTCGGTCACCGGATGCTCGACCTGCAGCCGGGTGTTCATCTCGAGGAAGTAGAAGCCGCGGTCCTTGCCGACGACGAACTCCACCGTGCCCGCCGACTGGTAGTCCACCGCCTTCGCGAGCGCCACCGCCTGCTCGCCCATCCGCCTGGCCGTCTCGCGGTCGAGGAACGCGCTCGGCGCCTCCTCGATCAGCTTCTGGTGCCGGCGCTGGATGGAGCACTCGCGCTCCCACAGGTAGACCACGTTGCCGTGGCCGTCGCCCAGCACCTGGATCTCGATGTGGCGCGGCTCCTCGATGAACTTCTCGATGAAGACGCGGTCGTCGCCGAAGCTGTTGCGCGCCTCGTTGCGGCACGAGGTGAAGCCCTCGAAGGCCTCCTTGTCGTTGAACGCCACGCGCAGGCCCTTGCCGCCGCCCCCGGCCGAGGCCTTGATCATCACCGGGTAGCCGATGTCCCTGGCGATCTGCACCGCGTGCTCGGCCGTCTCGATCGGCTCGTTCCAGCCCGGGATCGTGCTGACCTTCGCTTCCTTGGCGAGCTTCTTCGAGGCGATCTTGTCGCCCATCGCCGCGATCGAGCGGTGCTTCGGCCCGATGAAGACGATGCCCTCCTCCTCGACCCGCCTGGAGAACTCGGCGTTCTCCGACAGGAATCCGTAGCCGGGGTGCACCGCCTGCGCGCCGGTCTGCCGGCAGGCCGCGATGATCTTGTCCATCGACAGGTACGACTCGCGCGCCGGCGCCGGGCCGATGAAGACCGCCTCGTCGGCGAGCTCCACGTGGCGAGCGTCGCGGTCGGCCTCGGAGTAGACGGCGACCGTCGCGATGCCCATGCGACGCGCCGTCTTGATGACGCGGCAGGCGATTTCCCCGCGGTTGGCGATCAGGATCTTCGTGAACATGGTCTGGTGTCCTTCCCTCGGTCGAGTGCGCGTCAGAGCGGGATGTTCCCGTGCTTGCGCCACGGGTTCTCGACCTTCTTGTCCCGCAGCATCACCAGCGAGCGGCAGATCCGCTTGCGGGTCTCGTGCGGCTGGATCACGTCGTCGATGTAGCCGCGCGAGCCGGCGACGAACGGGTTCGCGAAGTTCGCGCGGTATTCGGCCTCGCGGGCGGCGAGCTTGGCGGGATCGTCCTTGTCCTGCCGGAAGATGATCTCCACCGCGCCCTTGGCGCCCATCACCGCGATCTCTGCGTTCGGCCACGCGAGGTTCACGTCGCCGCGCAGGTGCTTCGACGACATCACGTCGTAGGCGCCGCCGTAGGCCTTGCGGGTGATCACGGTGATCTTGGGCACCGTGCACTCGGCGTACGCGTAGAGCAGCTTCGCGCCGTGCTTGATGATGCCGCCGTGCTCCTGGGCGGTGCCGGGCATGAAGCCGGGCACGTCGACGAAGGTCACCACCGGGATGTTGAACGCATCGCAGAAGCGCACGAAGCGCGCCGCCTTGATGCTGCTCTTGATGTCGAGGCAGCCCGCGAGCACCAGCGGCTGGTTCGCGACGATGCCCACCGGCTGCCCGTCCATCCGGCCGAAGCCGATCACGATGTTCTTCGCGTAGTCGGGCTGCAGCTCGAAGAAGTCGCCGTCGTCGACGACCTTCGCGATCAGCTCCTTGATGTCGTAGGGCTTGTTCGGGTTGTCCGGCACCAGCGTGTCGAGCGAGGGGTCGAGCCGGTCGGCCGGGTCGGTCGAGCGCCGCACCGGCGGCTTCTCGCGGTTGTTCAGCGGCAGGTAGTTGAAGAACCGGCGCAGCATCATCAGCGCCTCGACGTCGTCCTCGAACGCGAGGTCGGCCACGCCGCTCTTGGTCGTGTGCGCCGACGCGCCGCCCAGTTCCTCGGCCGTGACCTCCTCGTGCGTGACCGTCTTCACCACCTCGGGGCCGGTCACGAACATGTACGAGCTGTCCTTCACCATGAAGGTGAAGTCGGTCATCGACGGGCTGTAGACCGCGCCGCCCGCGCACGGGCCCATGATCAGGCTGATCTGCGGGATCACCCCCGAGGCCATCACGTTGCGCTGGAAGACCTCGGCGTAGCCGCCGAGCGAGGCGACGCCCTCCTGGATCCGCGCACCGCCGGAATCGTTCAGGCCGATCACCGGGGCGCCCACCTTCATCGCCTGGTCCATCACCTTGCAGATCTTCTCGGCGTGCGCCTCGGAGAGCGCGCCGCCGAAGACCGTGAAGTCCTGGCTGAAGACGAAGACCAGCCGGCCGTTGATCACGCCGTAGCCGGTCACCACGCCGTCGCCCGGGATCTTGTTGTCGGCCATGCCGAAGTCGGCGCAGCGGTGCTCGACGAACATGTCCCATTCCTCGAACGAGCCCTCGTCGAGCAGCAGCTCGATCCGCTCGCGGGCGGTCAGCTTGCCCTTGGCGTGCTGCGCGTCGATGCGCTTCTGGCCGCCGCCGAGGCGGGCCTGCGCGCGCTTGATCTCCAGTTGCTGTTGGATGTCGTGCATGGGTCGTTCCGTTCTTGGAGAGGGACGATGAGGGTTCGGGGTGGCGTCGCGGGCTCAGCCGTGGCCGTAGAGGTCGAGCAGCCGGCGCGCCGCGGCGGTCGCCGCGACCCGCTGGTCGGCGACGTCGGCGAGCGTGCCGGCGAGCGCCGCGCGGACCGCGTCGTGGCCGCGGAACGAGGCCATCAGACGCGTCTGGACGAGGTCCCACATCCAGGCGACGGCCTGCTTCCTGCGGCGCGCGTCGAAGTCGCCGCTCGCGCGCCGGTCGGCGACCCAGCGCTCGACCTCCGCCCAGAGCTCGGCCACGCCGCGGTTGTTCAGCGCGCTGCACTGGAGCACGCGCGCGTCCGCGCGGTCGCGGCCGATGCCCAGCCCGAGCGTGCGGAAGGCGCTCGTGATCTGGTGCTGCGCGCGGGTGGCCGCATCCGGGTCGGTGTCGGCCTTGTTGATGACGACCAGCGAGGCGATCTCCATCACGCCCTTCTTGATCGCCTGCAGTTCGTCGCCGGCGTTGGGCAGCTGCAGCAGCACCACCACGTCGGTCATGTCCGAAACCGCGGTCTCGGACTGGCCCACGCCCACCGTCTCGACGATCACCACGTCGTGGCCGGCGGCCTCGCAGAGCAGCATCGCCTCGCGGGTCTTTGCGGCCACACCGCCCAGCGTGCCCGACGCCGGGCTCGGCCGGATGAACGCGCGCTCGTCGACCGAGAGCCGCTCCATCCGCGTCTTGTCGCCGAGGATCGAGCCACCCGAGACGACCGACGACGGGTCGACCGCGAGCACCGCGACCCTCATCCCGCGGCCGGTCAGCATCATCCCCAGCGCCTCGACGAAGGTCGACTTGCCGACGCCCGGCACGCCCGAGATGCCGACCCGCACCGCGCCGCCGGTTCGCGGCAGCAGGTGGTTGAGCAGCAGGTCCGCACGGGCCCGGTGGTCGGTCCGGGTGGATTCGGTCAGCGTGATCGCACGGGCCAGCGCGCGCCGTTCGCCGGCGACCACGCCGCGGGCGAGCTCGGCGTCGCGGGGATCGAGTGCGGGCGGCGTCGCCGACACCGGCGTCACCGCGCCTTGACCGACTCGCGGATGCGTTCGAGCACGTCCTTCGCGCTCGCCGGGATCGGCGTGCCCGGGCCGTAGATGCCCTTCACGCCCGCGTCGTAGAGGAAGGCGTAGTCCTGGCGGGGGATGACGCCGCCGACGAACACGATGATGTCGTCTCCGCCCTGCGCCTTCAGCGCTTCGATGATCGCCGGCACCAGCGTCTTGTGGCCGGCGGCGAGCGTGGAGACGCCCACCGCGTGCACGTCGTTCTCGATCGCCTGCCGCGCGCACTCCTCCGCGGTCTGGAAGAGCGGGCCCATGTCGACGTCGTAGCCCAGGTCCGCGAACGCGGTGGCGACGACCTTCGCGCCGCGGTCGTGCCCGTCCTGGCCGAGCTTGGCGATCATCACCCGCGGCCGACGGCCCTCGGCCTCGGCGAACTCGGCGATCTCGCCGCGCAGCTTCTCCCAGCCCTCGGCGCTGTCGTAGGCGGCGGCGTAGACGCCGGTCACCTTCTGCGTGTCGGCGCGGTAGCGGCCCCAGACCGTCTCCAGCGCGTCGCTCACCTCGCCCACCGTGGCGCGGGCGCGGATCGCGTCGATCGCGAGCGCGAGCAGGTTGCCGGTGCCGTGCGCGGCGGCGTCGGTCAGCGCGGCGAGGCAGGCCTCGACCTTCTTCGCGTCGCGGCTCGCGCGGATCGACTTCAGCCGCTCGATCTGCGCGTCGCGCACGGCGACGTTGTCGATGTCCAGGATGTCGATCGGCTCGTCGGCGCCCGAGCGGTACTTGTTGACCCCGACGATCACTTCCTTGCCGGAGTCGATCCGGGCCTGCTTCTCGGCCGCGCTCGCCTCGATCTTGAGCTTCGCCCAGCCGCTCTGGACGGCGTGCGTCATGCCGCCCATCGCGTCGACCTCCTCGATGATCGCCCAGGCCTTGTCCGCCATCTCCTGGGTCAGCTTCTCCATCATGTAGCTGCCCGCCCAGGGGTCGACCACGCTGGTGATGTGCGTCTCTTCCTGGATGATCAGCTGCGTGTTGCGGGCGATTCGGGCGCTGAACTCGGTGGGCAGCGCGATGGCTTCGTCCAGCGCGTTGGTGTGCAGGCTCTGCGTGCCGCCGAAGACCGCGGCCATCGCCTCGATCGTGGTGCGGACCACGTTGTTGTAGGGGTCCTGCTCGGTGAGCGACCAGCCCGAGGTCTGGCAGTGCGTGCGCAGCATCAGCGACTTCGGGTTCTTCGCGCCGAAGCCGCTCATGATCCGCCACCAGAGCAGGCGCGCCGCGCGCATCTTCGCGATCTCGAGATAGAAGTTCATCCCGATCGCCCAGAAGAAGCTCAGGCGCCCGGCGAAGTCGTCGACGTCCAGGCCCTTGGCCATCGCCGTCTTCACGTACTCCTTGCCGTCGGCGAGGGTGAAGGCGAGCTCGAGCGCCTGGTTCGCGCCGGCTTCCTGCATGTGGTAGCCGGAGATCGAGATCGAGTTGAACCGCGGCATGTGCCGGGCGGTGTACTCGATGATGTCCCCCACCACCCGCATGCTCGGCTCCGGCGGGTAGATGTAGGTGTTCCGGACCATGAACTCCTTGAGGATGTCGTTCTGGATGGTCCCGGACAGCTGGTCCTGCGCGACGCCCTGCTCCTCGGCCGCGACGACGTAGCCCGCGAGCACCGGCAGCACGGCGCCGTTCATGGTCATCGACACCGACACCTTGTCGAGCGGGATCCCGTCGAACAGGATCTTCATGTCCTCGACCGAATCGATCGCCACGCCCGCCTTGCCGACGTCGCCGGTCACGCGCGGATGGTCGCTGTCGTAGCCGCGGTGGGTGGCGAGGTCGAAGGCCACCGACACGCCCTGGCCGCCGGCGGCGAGCGCCTTGCGGTAGAACGCGTTCGAGGCCTCGGCGGTGGAGAAGCCCGCATACTGCCGGATCGTCCACGGCCGCACCGCGTACATCGTGGCCTGCGGGCCGCGGATGAACGGCGCGAAGCCCGGGAGCGTGTCGGTGAAGGGCAGGCCGTCCAGGTCCTGCTTCGTGTAGAGCGGCTTGACCTCGATGCCCTCGGGCGTCGTCCACTTCAGGCCGTCGACGTCGCCACCCGGGGCGGACTTCGCGGCGGCCCTGCGCCACTGGTCGAGGGAACCGGAGTCTGGGACGGCAGCGTCGGACATGATGGGACCACGGGAAGGAGTGGAAACGCGGGCGCCATTCTAGCGTTCGGGACAGGGGCATCGCCCCCCCGGGACCGCCGCCGCGGCGCCGCGGGACGGGAGTGCGCCGCCACAGCGGTCGCGACGCCGCACGTTGCCGGCACGTACGACGCACGATCGACGACGCTCGCGTCAACTGGGTCCCTGCCGGCAGAACGCCGGATCGGCGTCGCCGGGGTCGCGTGCCGGCCGGCCGAACCGCTGGCCGTCCGGCCTCGCGGAGGACGACACCGCCAGGGGTGCGTCGCCCGCGTACGGGCCCGGCGGGCTCGACGGCGCCGGTCTGCCGCCGACGGGTCCGTCCCTCGGCGCCGGGCCGGCCCGGCCACCGCCCGGACCCGCCGATGCCGCACCGACCGGTGCCCGATCGCCGCCATCGCCGGCGAAACGGGCCGGGCTCTGCATCCGCTGCGTCGCGGACACCCTGACCGGCAGGCGCGGGCGTCCGTCGGTGCCGAGCATCGTGCAGGCCTCGATCCGCGGCGAGCCGCCCGGACCGGCGGTGCCGAGATCGACGAGCCCTGCCCGCCGTGCCGACGGCGCCTCGCAGCCGTGCCAGGCGCGCAGCGTCCAGCCGATCACGCGGCCGACCACCGGCACCGACAGCGGAACCGCATAGTCGAGTCGCAGTCGCAGCAGGTTGGCGTCGGCCAGCGTCTGCCCGGACGCCGCGCCGACCGGCTCGCCGCGGCGTGTTCCCGCGAGCCCGGAGGCCGGCAGCGCACGCGTGGCGCGGTGGACGAGGTCGTCGTTCGGGATCTGGCGCAGGCCCGCGAGCGGCGCGCCGGCGGCATCCCGCGCCGGCTCCGACCAGTCGTCGAACGAGGCCTGCGTCGGCGACTGGACGACCAGCCTCAGCCGACCCGAGGCCCGGGTCCCCTCGACGTGCGCGCGGGCCCGCAGCAGGTTCGCCTGCCAGGCCGCGACGTCGTCGGCGCCGTAGAGCCACGGCAGCAGGCCGCGGGCCAGGCCCGCGTGGATCGCGTCCGGGTCCGCGTGACCGACGCTGCCGGCGCGAGCCGCCTCGTTGACCGCGTGATTCAGCGCGTGGCGCGCCTGCAAGACGAGCGCGAACTGCAGCGCGCCGCCGCCGGCGAGCAGCAGCACCGGCAGCGCGATCAGCGTCTCGATCGCCGAGACGCCGCGCAAGCGCCCGTGCCGGTGCCGCCGCCGCATCACGGCCTCGCCCCGCCCTGCAGTCCGCGGAAGGTCTCGACCGCGGGTATCGGCGGCAACGGGGTCTCCACCACCGGCTCGGAAATCCGGCCGCGCGCGCCGTCGCGGCGCACGCCGGACCGACGGGGCGCCGCGATCCAGCGGTCGACCGTGTAGGGCTCGACGGCCTCCTGCACGTCGGACGCAGGACGTCCAGGCACCGCGGCGGGCATCGCAGGCGACGCCGAGGCCGGCCATGACGCTGCCGGCGACGGTGCGGCCCACGTTCCGGAGGTCGGCGGCGCCGGGACCGCGCCCGGCTGCGCGACGGGGCGCCCGGTGTCCGCCTCGGCCCACCGGCCCGTGGCGCGCTGCACACGCCGCCGCTGCGCGCCCACCTGGCGCGCCACCGCGTCGCGCGGGTCGTCGAGCAGCTCGACGTCGAGCGCGTCGAGCTCGTCGATCGCGCGGCCCGCCTGCGCGACGCCGAGCAGTGCGATGTTGAGCAGCGCCTTGCCGCGCGATTCGAGGTCCGGCGAGACCGCGCCCGGCCCGAGCGCCGCCTGCCGGTACGCGTCGAGCGCCTCGTCCTCGCGCCCCGCCTGCTGGTGGAGGTTGCCGAGCCGCAACCACGCACGGGCGAGCGACGGATCCATCTCGACGAGGGTGCCGTAGGCGTGCAGCGCTGCCGCGTGCTGCCGACCGCGGTACAGGGACTCGGCCTCCCGCAGCGCGCGCGCCACCGTCTCGGACGCGATCGGCCGCAGCAGGCGCAGCGGCGGCTGTCCGGTCGCGGCACCGACCGCGCTCGAGCGCAGCGGCTCGGCGATCCACGGCGAGGCGCCCTCGGCCCGCGCCTGCGTCGCGCCGAGGCCGACTGCCGCGACGAGCGCGGCTCCGACGATCGAGACGCGCGCCGTCATCGCCGCCGCTCCGCATCGATGCAGCGCACCCGGCAACCCGTCCACAGGCCGAGGCGCCAGGCATCGCCCGCGGCGAGCTCGAGCACCGCGGCGGCACGCCGGCAGGCGGCGATGCGGCCGGCGCCGAGCCCGCGCCGCAGGTCGATCACGGCACCGTCGCCCGCGAGGAACACGACGTCGATCGCGCGGCGCATGCCGACGGTGTGGATCGCCCGGCAGCGCTCGAGCAGCAGCCCGTGCCCGGGCGGCAACGGCGTATCGCCCAGCAGACCCTTCAATCGCGCCCAGGGCGAGCGGGCACGGTGCACGGGGATGGTCACGGCGTTCATCTCAGGATCCCTTCCTCCAACAGGCGTACGACCACGGGAAAGAACAGCAGCACGAACGTGCACGGAAAGATGAAGACCAGCAGCGGGAAGAGCATCTTCACCGGCGCCTGCATCGCGCGCTTCTCGGCGGCCTGGAACCGCTCCATCCGCCGCTGCTCGGCCTGCGCGCGCAGGACCGGCCCGAGCGCGCTGCCGTGCCGCTCGGCCGCCACCATCGCGGCGACCCAGCTCGAGACCGCCGGCACGTCGAGCCGCTCGGCGAGCGCGCGCAGCGCCTCCGTGCGGGTGCGGCCGGCGCGCACGTCGCGCAGCACCCGCTCGAGCTCGGCCTGCAGCGGCCCGCCCGGACCCTTCGAGACCGCGTGCTGCAGCGCGCCGGTCAGGTTCGCGCCCGACTCCACCGACAGCGTCACCACGTCGAGGAAGAACGGCAGCGCGCGCACCACCCGCCGGATCCGCGACGACCGCCGCTCCCTCAGCCACGCGACCGGCCACGCCGCCGCGCAGGCCGCCGCGGGCAACGGCAGGACGGCGAGCCACGCGGGAACGTCGGTGGCGGCGAGGATCAGCGCCGCCGCGACCGCACCGACCACGAGTCCCGCCAGCGCGCAGCCGGCGATCACCTGCGCCGGCTCGAGCGCGAGGTCCAGCCCTGCCTGGCGCAGCGCGCGCGCCATCCCCGCCCTGCCGCGCGGCGGCAGCAGCGGATCGAGCGCCGCGCCGAGCGGGCGCAGCACCGGCCACGCGAGCCACCAGCCCAGTGGCGGCCGCTCCCGCCAGCGACGGTCGTCCGGCGGCGCCGCGAGCAGCGAACGGAGCGCCGCGAACGCCAGCGCCGCCGCGACGGCCGCCGCCGCCAGCGCGAGGGCGAGGTCGAACTCAGACATCGATGTCCACGATCCGGCGGATCGCATGCAGGCCGAGCACGAGCAGCGCCGCAACGAGCGCGCAGACCGCGAGCCCCTGCCAGGTCGACACCAGCGGCCGCATCGCATCGGGATCGATCGCGAAGAGCGCGGCGCCCACGACCACCGGCATCGCCGCCATCACCCATCCCTGCAGCCGGCCCTGCGCGGTGAGCGCGTCGATCCGCCCCTCGACCGCCGCCTTGCGGCGCAGGGTCTCGGCGAGCCGTTCGAGCGTCTCGGCGAGATTGCCGCCGCTGTCCTGGGCGATCCGCAGCGCGGCGACGAAGAGCGAGACCGCCTCGAGGGGCACGCGGCGCTCGAGTCCGGCCAGTGCCGCGTCGAGCCCCATGCCCAGGCGCTGCTCCCGCACCACGAGGTCGAGCTCGCGACCCGCGGGCGCAGGCAGTTCGCGGGCCGATTGCGCGATCGCCTGGGGCAGGCTCGACCCTGCCCGCAGCGCGCCCGCGATCCCCAGCACCGCGTCGGGCCACTGCACCGACAGCGCGGCGAGCCGCCGCCTGCGCAGCCAGGCGAGCACGAGGCCGGGCGCCGCGCCCGCCGTGGCGACCGCGAGCGGCACGGCGAGCGCGATGCCGCCGACGCTCGCGGCGGCGATGCCCAGCGCCCCCGCGGCGAGCAGGTTGGCGCGCAGCAGTCGCCCGGGATCGACGTAGACGAAGGACTGCCGCAGCCCCGCGCCGAGCTCGGTGTCGAAGCGCGCGACCCACCGCCCGCCCCGCGCCCGCAGCGCGAGCGCGAGCGCGGCGGCGCCGAGCGCCACCGCGAACCCGGCGCCGACGAGCGCGACGACCAGCGACGTGTTCACCCGGTCGTCCTCGCGAAGGGCGCGAGGTCCAGTGCGACGCCCGACTCGCGCAGGGCCTCGTAGAAGCTCGGGACCGCGTCGCAGCCCGTGAACTCGCCGGCCACCGGTGCGTCCCGCCCGCCGTGCCGCATCCGGAACTCGAAGAGCGGCTGCATCTGGACCCGGCCCGACTCGATGCCGGTGATCTCCATGATCGAGACGATCCGCCGGCTGCCGTCGGCGAACCGGGCCTGATGGACCACCACGTCGACCGCCGAGGCGATCTGCTCGCGGATCGCCTGAACCGGCAGGTCCATGCCCGCCATCAGCGTCATCACCTCGAGCCGCGAGACCACGTCGCGCGGGCTGTTCGCGTGCACGGTGGTGAGCGAACCGTCATGGCCGGTGTTCATCGCCTGGAGCATGTCGAGCGTCTCGCCGCCGCGGCATTCGCCGACGACGATCCGGTCGGGGCGCATCCGCAGGGCGTTTCGGACGAGGTCCCGGATGGTCACCTCGCCGCGCTGCTCGAGGTTCGGCGGCCGCCCCTCGAGCTGCACGAGGTGGGCGTGGCGCAGCGTCAGCTCGGCCGCATCCTCGATCGTCACGATCCGCTCGCCTTCCGGGATCAGGTTCGACAGCAGGTTGAGCAGGGTGGTCTTGCCCGAGCCCGTGCCGCCCGAGATCACCACGTTGCGTCGCCGCTCGACGCAGACCCTCAGGAACGCGAGCATCGCCTCGGACGCGGTGCCGACCGCGACGAGGTCCTGGGGATCCAGCAGCGCGCGGTTGAAACGCCGGATCGTGACCGCGGGCCCGCGGATCGCGAGCGGCGGGATGATCGCGTTGACCCGGGAGCCGTCGGGCAAGCGCGCATCGACCATCGGCGAGGCCTCGTCGATCCGTCGACCGAGCGGCGCGACGATCCGGTCGATCACGCTGCGGACCGCATCGTCGTCCGAGAACGCCGACTCGTGCCGCTGCAGCCGGCCACCGCGCTCGACCCAGATCTCGTCGCAGGCATTGACCATGATCTCGCTGATCGACGGGTCCTCGAGCAGCCGCTCGAGCGGCCCGAGGCCCACGGCCTCGTCGATCACGTCGACGAGCAGGCGCTCGCGGTCGAGGTCGGCGGGCAGCTCGATCGACTCGGCGAGGAGCTGCTCGACCAGCCCCCGGATCTCCGCCCGCAGCGCGACCGGGTCGACGCCGCGCAGGTCGCGCCGCCGCAGGTCGATCGTCTGCAGCAGCTGGCGATGCACGAGCCGCCGCCACCCGACCGTCTCGCGCACGCCCGAGGGCGCGTCGCCGGACGCCGCCGCGCCCTCTTCCCGATCGAGCTGGATCCGAAGCCGGAAGCCGGCGATCTCGACGACGTCGGCCGCACCCAGCGGTCCGAACTCCACGATCCGCTCGCCGTTGACCACGGTGCCCGCGAGCGTCCCGCCGTCGACGAGCCGCGCCGCACGCCCGGCGACCCGGACGGTCGCGTGGACACGGCCCACCCGCCAGCTCGGCAGGACGACCTCGCAGTCCCGAGCGCGCCCGATGCGGCACGGCTGCGTCTCGACACGCAGCGTGCGCGGAGCGAGCCCGGGTGCCTCGATGGCGATCAGCAGCACGGTTGCGGTCTCCTTCCGACGTGCTCAGTCGATCATCCGCAGCCGTTCGCGCGCGGCGCGCCAGCGGAGCGGGGTGCCGCGGTCCTCGCCGTCGACGGCGATCGCAGCGGGCGCGACGACTGCGGGGGTGCCCGGGACGCCCGGGGGTGGCACGTCGGGACGTGCGTCGGAGCGCGAGTCGGAGCGCGCATCGGAGCGCACATCGGGGCGCGCGTCGGGGCGCACGTCGGGGCTCGCCGGCCAGGCGGGCGAACCCGGATCCGGCGGCGGCGCGGGCGTGCTCGGGGGCAGGGGCGGCAGCAGCCGCGTCGGCTCGGGCATCGGCCCGGGGCGTGCGGCCGCCGCCGCCGGCGGCATCGCCGCCCCCTCGACGAAGCGCGGCGTGATGAAGACCACCAGCTCGGTCTGCCGGTCGCGGAACTGCCGGGACCGGAACAGCGCGCCGAGGATCGGCAGCTCGGCCGCCCCGGCCACGCGGTCCATGTTGCGCGAGCCTTCCTCGGTGAGCAGGCCCGCGATCACCAGCGTCTCGTTCTCGCGCAGGTTCACGTCGGTCTCGGCACGCCGCTTCGTGAGGCCCGGCACCTGTCGCACAGCGACCTCGAAGTTGATCGCCGAGATCTCGGTCGCGATCTTCGCGGCGATCAGGCCCGACTCGGTCGCCACCGGGCTCACGTCGAACTTGATCCCGTATTCCTTGAAACCGACCGACGCGGTGCCCAGCGCCCCGGCGACCGGGATCGGCAACTCGCCGCCGGCGACGAAGCGCGCACTGCCGCCCGATCGGCACGACAGCCGGGGTTCGGCCAGCACGACCGCATCGCCGTTCTGCACGAGCAGGTTCAGCATCGAGCTCAGCGAGCTCGCGATCGACAGGCTGGTCGCGAACGGCGGCACGCGCGGCGACACCTGCAGACCCGAGGCCTCGCCGGCCCCGCCGGGTCGCAGGGCCGCGCTGCGATGGACGTCGCCGAGGACCTGGAACGTCGGTCCCTGCGCGCTGCCCGACCACTTGAGGCCGATGTTCTCGAGCAGCTCGCGGCGGATCTCGATGAACTTCACGTCCATCGCGATCATCCGCTCCTGCCCGACCCGCGGCAGCAGGTTCACCACCTGCGGATAGCGTCGCGCGATCTCGGCGATCCGCGCCGACAGCTCCTCCGGCACCTCGGTGCCCTCGACGAGCACCTTGTCGCCGACCACGCGCGCCGAGACCTTGCGCGCGTCGCCGATCATCGCCCTCACCTCGGCGAGCAGGCGCCCGGTGTCGGCCGGCAGCACGTTGAACACGTAGGTGCGCTCCGGCCCGCTCTTGCCCCAGAGCACCAGCGTCGTCTGCCCCGGCCCCTCCGGCAGCACCAGCACCTGCCGTTCGTCCAGCGCGGTCGCCTGCAGGACCTTGCCGTTGCCGACCGCGATGCGCCGGACGTGGGGCTCGTTGATCACGTGGGCCTCGCCGACGTAGAGCGTGATCGGCTCGGGGCGATCGCTCGCCTGCGCGGCCGCAGGTGGCGCGGCCGGCGCGACGACGAGCGCGAGCGCCAGGCCCGCGAGCCGGCGCAGCGCGATCCGGACCCCATCCCGCACGGTGCGGCGTGTCATGTCGGTGCGTCCTCCGGAGGCGTCGTTCATCGGTAGAGCGGCACCGCGGCCGGTGCGTGGGGCGAGGGCGGCGCGAGGCCGGGGATCGTCAGCAGATCGAGGCCCGCCGGGCGCGGCGCGGACTCGCCCTGGGCCGCCGCGGACGAGGCCGCGGACGACGAACCGGCGGGCGGCGGCGCGACCGCGGGCTGCGCCGCGCCGCCCGGAGCCGGGACGCCCGGTGCCGCCGGGGTGCCCGACTGCGGCACGACCTGCCCCCGTCCGCCGACGATGACTTCGACGGGCGTCGGCCCCGTCGCGATCACGGTGGGCGCGGGCGGCGCGATCCCGAGCAGGCCGTTGACGTCCAGCCTCCGGTCGGCGACGGGCATGCGGTCATCGGGATTGCGCAGGACCGCGGTGAGCTTGCCGCTGCGCTGCGCGACGACCAGCTTCTGCGCCTGCTCGGGGTCGACCTCCACGGTGATCGACGTGTACGGGCGTCCGCCCGACGCGTCGTCGAGGGCCGAGGGTCGCGCCTGTCGACCCGTCGCGAGGACCGTCACGCCCTGCATCACGGTGCGGGTGACCTCGGGCAGGGGCTGGCCGGTCGCCCCCGTCGGCCGCACCGACAGCAGCAGGTCGATCCGGTCGCCGGGCTGCAGCATTCCGGACAGCGAGTTGACCTCGTCGACCGCCACCGTCATCGCCCGGATGCCCGGTCGCACCCGTGCCGAGAACGACGGCGGATCGGCCCCGGCGACGGCGGCCGCCAGCAGCGGCTCGCCGGCCCGCATCGGCACCAGCAGCCGCGAGCCGGCGAGCGCATCGAAGCGCGCCGGCGATACCGAGCCGCCTGGCGCGAACTCGCGAGGCATCGCGCGCAGCGCCATCGTGTCGGTGCCGACGACATCGCCGCGCCGCAGCTCGCGCTTGGCGACGACCACCTCGACCATCTCGTGGCGGGGCTGCAGCCGGGCCGTCTCGGCCGCCAGCCGATCGGCGATGTATCGGTGCGCCCCGAGCACCGCGAGCGCGCCGAACCCCACCGCGCCGAGCGCGAGCCACGTGGTACGGCGGGCCTGCAGCGCGGCCCAGCCGCGCCGCGCGAGTTCGATCGGTCGGGGTGCGCTCATGGCAGCGAGATCGCGAAGGTGAAGCGCCGATGGTGTTCGGCGACCGCCGCGACGAGTCGGCCGATGCCGCCGTCGCTGCCGAGCCCGATCGCGAGCGCGACGAGCGCCGCGACGAGCAGGTAGTCGACCGCCGCCTGGCCGCGCTGGGCCACGCGCAGGGCACTCATCGCGGCGCGCCCCAGTGGAGCACCACCGCCGTTCCCGACGCATGCGGCGCGACCGTCGCCACCACCTCCTCGCGGTCGCGGCGGAAGGCGAGCGCCTCGCCCGATCGGTCCGGATCGCCGCGGTACCACGCGGCGCGTGCGGCCGGCCCGCCGAGCGCGGGATCGTCGACGAAGCCCGCGCCCGCGGCCCCCCGTCTCAGTGCGGCCGAGACCTCGCGCGTACCCGCCGGCACCAGCGCCACGACGGTCGCGGCGCGGCGGCCCGGATCGTGGTGGACCATCCGACGCAGCACACGCGTGGCGCCGGGCAGCCACTCGACGACCGGTGGCAGGCGATCGTCGTTCGCGGCCGGCGCGTGCGCGTCCCGCACCCAGCGCGTGTCGAGCCCCTCGCTCCCCGAGCGGGTCGCGCGCAGCTGCACCGTGCGCGTCGCCGCGCCGTCGCGGACCGACAGCAGCCACCAGTCGCCGGTCCTGGATTCGACGACCGACAGCCCCTGCGCACGCCACGCCTCGCGCAACGAGCCGGCCACCGCCTCGGGCGCTGCCCGCGTGCCGAAGCGCAGCGCGGTCACCGAATGACCGTCGATCGCGGCGGCGTTCATCACGAGTTCCGGACGCACGTCCGGCGGCAACGGTTCCATCGTTCGACTCCTTCGGTTCATGGGCGATCCGTCGGGGGGAGCGCCCCCGATTCGGGACCGGCGACGCCGTCGCCGGTCCGATCGGGCGGCACGAGGTCGACATCGATCTCGCGCCAGCGCAACGCATCGGCCGCCGGCTCCAGTCGCAACAGGCTGGCGGTGCCGAGCAGCGCGCGTGCGCCGAGCCAGCCGGCCTCGATCAGCGGGTCCGCGGCCGGCACGCGCGCACCGGCCTCCACGCGGGTCTCGACCGTGTCGGGCGCGTCGCCGTACGGTCCCGAGGCGTTCCACGCATCGGTGAGCACGGCGAGTCGCGCCTGAATCGTCAGCGGCATCGACAGGAGCCGCGCGGTCCAGCCGTCGGCGGGACGGGAACGAGACAGCGTCGCCCGTACCTGCGCCTCGACCAGGCCGCCGTCGAGCGCCAGCCCGAAGCGCCCCGGACCGCCCAGCTCGGACAGCAGCCGCAGCGCACCGGGCACCATGGCGCTCCCCTGCCCGCCCGCGAAGGACAGCGGACTGTCGAACCGCAGCTCGCGGACCGCCACCGAGACGTCCTCGTAGCGTTCGAGCAGCGGCGCGCCGCGTCGATCCGTCCAGAACGGATGGCGATCGGCGCGCGTGACCGCGCCCTCGGCCGCGTCGTCGGTGCGCAGGCCGAAGCGAGGGTCCGAGAAGAAGCGCCGGCGCGTCTCGGCGGCGAGCTCCGGATGGGCGTCCGCCGACGCGCAGGCCTCGATCCGCACGGTGCACTCGAAGGCGAGCGCGCGCGCCGCCGCGATCGTGGCGTGCCGTGCGTCGATCACCTTTCCGAGCCAGACGACGCCGAAGAGCAGCGGCACGAGCGCCACGAGCGCCACCAGCAGCTCGGTGAGCGCCTGCCCGCTCGCGGACCGGCGGTCACCGCACATAGCCGAGCGCCGTCGCACGCTGCGCCGCCGTGGGCGCGGTGAGGCGGACCTGCCAGTAGGGGTTGAACAGGCTCGCGTATTCCACGCGCGCCGGCGCATCGACCGGACGCCGGAAATACACCTCGGCCGCGGCGAGCGCCCACAGTCGCGGCGCGCCGTCGCCCGCGAACGCGTCGGGCGGCAGCATGCGGCCGGACGCGAGCCCGCGGGCCATCGAGGTCGCGACCGCCTCGCCCGGCTGGCGGGCGAGCACCGCGAGCGGGGCCGTCGGCGCACGTGCGCCGCCCAGCCGCTCGTAGTCGAGCTCGCGCGGCGAGGCCAGGCCCGAGTACGTCGGCACGCGCGTGACCGATGCGGCCGCGAGCCGGTTCGCCTCGGGGTTGTCGTTGAGGTCGCCGACCGTGCGCGGCAGGTCCGGCCCCGGCGTGCCGGCCTCGGCCGCGCCCCATCCGACCGGCAGGACCTCGCCGTCCCGGCAGCGCAGGCCGCGCGGCCGGCTCACGTGCACGCTCAACGTGTCGACCGCCTCCCAGCGCTGCAGGTCGTCGGAGAGCGTGGTCGCGCCGCGCTTGCGCAGCACCGGCAAGGGCACGCAGGGAACCGAGACGCCGAGGTCTCCCGAACGCGGCCCGGCGGTGAACGGATCGAGCGAGGCGACGACGAGGTCCGCGAAGCGCCGCCGGTCCGCGTCCGAGTCGGCGCGCCGGGTGAAGCCCGACCACCCGCCCTGCGCATCGGGCAGCACCCACGCGAAGAACGACCGATCGTTCGCGCGGGCGATCTCGGCGGCGACCATGCTCGCGCCGAAGCCCTGCGTGGACAGCTGCAGGATCTCCTGGCTGGCCTGGAGGATCGCGCGATACCCCACGCCCTCGGCACCGCGGGCGGCGATCTCGAGTTGCGCGGCCAGCTCCGCCGACTCGCGGGCGAGCGTCGCGGCGTCGGCCACGCCCTCGAGCGCCGCGCCGACGTAGGGCAGCAGCGCGCCGACCTCGGCGGCGTTGCGGGCGAGCCGCTCGAAATACCCGGACCACGCGGCCAGCGTCGTGGCCTGCGCGATCGCCACCTCGTTGGCGACGATCGCGCGGTTCGAATAGGCGTGGTAATTGAGGACCCGCGCGCGCCACAGCGCGGCGCTCCAGGCCGCGGCATCGGCCGTGTCGACCAGCCGCTGCTTGGCGGCGACGACCTGGCCGGTACCGAACATCGCATGAAGCAGCAGGCCACCGGCGAGCAGCAGCCCGAGCGCAGCGATCAGCACCTGCCCCGCCTGCCGATGCGGGCGGACCGGGGCGATGGCGCGAAGACGCAGGCACATGGCGGCGACCGGCGGCAGCGGGCGGCGTGCGGCTCAGTGATTGCCGGCGTTGAAGTTCTCGAGCCCCTTGCGCGTCGCCGCCGCCCCCTGTGCCGCGGTGGCGTTGCCCTGCGCGCCGGTGATGGCGTTGCCGCCGTCCTGCCCCGAGACCTCGAGCGCGAGGCCCGCGGTCTGCTGCCGGATCGCCTGCCCGAACAGCGTGTAGGTGCCGATCGCGGCGACGGCGATCAGCGCGACGACGATGAGGTACTCGGTCATGCCCTGGCCGCGCTGGGCGAGCGGGGGGGTGGTGGGCGCGTGCATCGTGGGTCTCCCTCTGGGGTGGATGGAGACTCATGGTCGCGACGACGGCCCGCCGCGACCATTCGACGGACGGCCGATGGCCCCCGCGACCGACCTAGGCCCTGCGGCCGATGCGGCGCGTGTCGGGAGCGTGTAGCGGGACGTGCGTCACGCGCACCACGGGGCTCGGCCGCTCGACCTGCGTCGCGCCGCGCCCCGCGTCGCAGCGACGCGCAAACGACGCGGGCCGCGCCCGGTCACCCGGAGCGCGGCCCGCGCACGACGCGTCTTGCGGCGCGTCGTCATCCTCGAACGAAGACCCCGATCAGGCGGCCTTCTTCGCCGCGGCCTTCGCGTCGAAGAACTGCTCGTCCTCGGTCGAGCCCTTCAGCGCGGCCGTCGAGGACTCGCGCTCGATCGTGGTCGTGACCGCGTCGAAGTAGCCGGTGCCCACCTCGCGCTGGTGCTTGACCGCGGTGAAGCCCTTCTCGGCCGCGGCGAACTCCGCCTCCTGCAGCTCGACGAACGCGCTCATCTGGTTGCGGGCGTAGCCGTAGGCCAGGTTGAACATCGAGTAGTTGAGGCTGTGGAAGCCGGCCAGCGTGATGAACTGGAACTTGTAGCCCATCGCGCCCAGCTCGCGCTGGAACTTGGCGATCGTCGCCTCGTCGAGGTTGCGCTTCCAGTTGAACGACGGCGAGCAGTTGTAAGCGAGCATCTTGCCCGGGAACTGCTTCTGGATCGCCTCGGCGAACTTCCTGGCGAACTCGAGGTCCGGCTTGCCGGTCTCGCACCAGATCAGGTCCGCGTACGGCGCGTAGGCCAGGCCGCGCGAGATCGACTGCTCCAGGCCGTTGCGGGTCTTGAAGAAGCCCTCGACGGTGCGCTCGCCGGTGATGAAGGGCTTGTCGTTCTCGTCGACATCCGAGGTCACGAGGTCCGCCGCTTCCGCGTCGGTGCGAGCGAGCAGCACGGTGGGCACGCCCATCACGTCGGCCGCGAGACGCGCGGAGACGAGCTTGGCGACGGCCTCGCGCGAGGGCACGAGCACCTTGCCGCCCATGTGGCCGCACTTCTTCACGGCCGCCAGCTGGTCCTCGAAGTGCACGCCCGAGGCGCCCGCCTCGATCATCGACTTCATCAGCTCGAACGCGTTCAGCACGCCGCCGAAACCGGCTTCCGCGTCGGCCACGATCGGCGCGAAGTAGTCGATGTAGCCCGGGTCGTTCGGGTTCTTGCCTTCCATCCACTGGATCTGGTCGCAGCGGGTCAGCGCGTTGTTGATCTTCTTGACGACCGACGGTACCGAGTTGATCGGGTACAGCGACTGGTCCGGGTACATCTCGCCCGCGAGGTTCGCGTCACCGGCGACCTGCCAGCCCGACAGGTAGATCGCCTTCAGGCCGGCCTTGACCTGCTGCATCGCCTGGTTGCCGGTCAGCGCGCCCAGCGAGTTGACGAAGGGCTCCTCGTTGATCAGCCTCCAGAGCTTCTCCGAGCCGCGCTTGGCGAGCGTGTGCTCGACCTGCAGCGAGCCGCGCAGCTTGACGACATCCTCGGCGGTGTAGCCGCGCTTGATGCCGCGCCAGCGGGGGCTGTCGGACCATTCTTTCTGGAGTTTCTGAGCTTCGAGTTCGCGGGATGACATGAGGAGGACTCCCTTCGGTAGGTGACGGATAGACCGGAGCAGCGCTGCAGTCTTGTATAAGACTCTACGCTCCGATGCTGCGCGGCAGCAGGTTTCGAGGGGATCCTCTACAACAGGGTTTCTTGTTTGTTTTCATGCACATGCGAAGATGATTGCACGATGCGCAACGCGCTTTTCCACGTTGAAAAATTCGCGCGGTGCAGTGCATCGACAATTTCCCACGATGCGCAATGGGCTTTTCATTCGTGCAATGGCCCGGCCGGCCCCATCGGGCAGCAGGCCGGGACCGTGGCCGCGCCCACTGGCCGCAGGCCGATCCGCCGGCCTGCGCGGGATGACCGGACTCAGCCGGCCAAGGCCGGGTAGTCCGTGTAGCCCTTGGCGTCCGCGGTGTAGAAGGTGGCCATGTCGGGCGCATTCAGCGCGGCACCCGTCTTCATTCGCTGCACCAGATCGGGGTTGGCCAGGAACGGACGGCCGAAAGCGATGAGATCCGCGTGGCCGGCCTGCAGCGCCGCTTCCGCGGTGTGCGCGTCGAAACCGCCCGCCAGGATGAACGGCCCCTTGAAGATCGAACGCAGGCGGGCCTTCAGCTCGGCCGGGACGGCCGGTGCGCCCATGGCCGAGTGGTCGAGCAGGTGCACATACAGGAGCCCCATCTCCGAGAGCTCGGTCACCAGTGCTTCGTACTGGGCGTCCACCTCCGGATAGCCCCCGGTGCCGTTGAAGGCGCCGTGAGGCGACAGGCGGATGCCGATCCGCTCGGCACCGACCGCCTTGGCGCAGGCGCGAACGACCTCCAGGGCGAAGCGGTTGCGCGCCGCCGAACTGCCGCCCCACTCGTCAGTGCGCCGGTTGACGTTGGCGTTGAGGAACTGCTCGATGAGGTAGCCGTTGGCGGCGTGCAGCTCCACGCCGTCGAAACCCGCCTGCACGGCCAGACGGCAGGCCTGGGCGAATGCCTCGATCGCTCGCCCGATGTCCTCGGCCGTCATCGCCCGGGCCGGGGAGTGCGGCTGCATCTGCTGGCTGTCGGTCCACATCTGGCCCGGGCAGACGCCGGACATCGGGCCCAGCACCTCGGCGCCGGCGGGCAGGTTGGCCGCATGGGTCACTCGCCCGGTGTGCATCAGCTGCACGACGATGCGGCCGCCACGCTCGTGGACCGCATCGGTGACGGGCTGCCACGCCGCCGCCTGCGCCTCGCTGTACAGACCCGGAATGCGGGCGTAGCCCAGGCCGTTGGGCGACGGAGAGACCCCCTCCGTGACGATGAGACCGGCGCCGGCCCGCTGACCGTAGTAGGCCGCCATCAGCGCATTGGGCAGGTTGCCGAGCGCGCGGCTGCGGGTCATGGGCGACATCACGCAGCGATTCGCGAGTTTCAGGGAGCGGATCTGGATCGGATCGAAGAGCATCGGGCCTCCAAGGGACGGATGAGTGCAGGATCGGGAAAGGGGCACGATGGTACGGCCTGGGGGAACGGCCGGCATGGCGGGCCCGTGACCCGCTACAGCCGATTCGGGTCGCGCGCCGGATCAGCCCGAAGGGCCGGATCGGCGTGAAGCCGCTCCAGCCGCGCGTGCTCGGCTTCGCGATCCTCGACGTACGAACGCCGTCATCGTCGTGTCTCCCCTCCCGCGCCGGCACGACCATCGGGCGGGCCGGCCGGCCGCAGCGCGGGCCCGGTCCGTTTGCGCCCTGCCGGCCACGCTGACTCCGACGACTGCCCCGTATAGTCCTGCCAGATCCGATCCCGACCCGAACATGGACTTCGACGACGTCATCCGAACCCGCCGCAGCATCCGCGGCTTCCTCGACAGGCCGGTGCCGCGCGCGCTGATCGCCGAGATCCTGGAGCTCGCGATGCGCGCGCCGACCTCGATGAACACCCAGCCCTGGCACTTCCACGTCGTGGCGGGCGAGGTGCTCGACCGGATCCGGGCCGGCAACGTCGAACGCAACCTCGCGGGCGTGCCGCATTCGCGCGAGTTCCGGCTCGGCCCCGGCTACGAGGGCGTCCATCGCGAACGTCAGGTGGAGATCGCCAAGCAGCTCTTCGGCGCGATGGGCATCGCGCGCGACGACACGCAGGCGCGCCAGGACTGGGTGCTGCGCGGCTTCCGGCAGTTCGACGCGCCCGCCTCGATCATCGTCACCTACGACCGCGCGCTCCACGGCAGCGACATCCCGCCCTTCGACTGCGGCGGCGTCGTCAACTGCCTCGTCAACGCGGCCTGGTCTCGCGGGCTGGGCTGTGTGATCAACAGCCAGGGCATCATGCAGTCGCCGGTGGTGCGCGCCGAGGCGCGGATCCCCGAGGACGAGGTGATCCAGACCTGCGTGGCGATCGGCTGGCCGGACGACTCGTTCCCGGCCAACGCGGTGGTCTCTCGCCGCAAGCCGCTCGACGAGACGGCGGTGTTCCTCGGGTTCGACGACTGATCGTCGAGCGCCGCGCCGCGCCCGGACGAGCGCCGCCTCGCGCGTGCCCACGTCGATCAGCGTGCAGCCGGCGATCAGCTCCCTCGTCTCCGCGAACGGGCCGTCCACCACGCGGCCCTGCCCGGCCGAGTCGTACTCGACGCGGAAGTCCTGGCTGCTCGGCTGCAGCCCGGCACCGTCGACCAGCACGCCTGCCTTCGCCATCTCGTCGTGGAAGGCCATCATCCTCGGCACGAGCGTGGGGTCGTCGGGGAAGTCGCCGGCCTCGCTCATCGGGGCGGCACGGACCTGGACCCTGTAGCGGGCCATCGGGATCTCCGGGCGGGGGTGGGTCTCGCACGACGAGCGACGGCGGTCGGTTTCGACACGCTGTCACGCTCGCCCGAGCCACCACGCACGCCCACGTCGCGCCGAGCGGGGACAAACCGGCGCGGACCGGGCCGAACGGGACGACGCCGGGGACGCGCATCGCGCGATCCGCCCGCGCGGGCTGCGCTGGGGTCGGCTTCGTCGACGGCGGCTGCGCGCACGAGGTCGCGATGGCCGACGAGGCCTTCAGGGAACGGGTCGGTCGCGACCCGGACGCCCCGAACGTCGTCGTGACGTCGGTCGTCGTCGAACCGCGTCACCAGGAGATGGTGATGGCGCTGTCCCGCCGAGCCGAACCGAGCCGAACCGAGCTGAACCGAACGGACCGGTCCCGCGCGGTCCGGATTCCGCTCTGCGGAATTGTATGCTGGCCCCCCTCGCCCGACGCGAGAAGAATCGGGTCGACCAGAGCGGGGAGACACACGGTGTTCGACACGACATTGCTCGAGGGGCGACGCATCCTCGTGACCGGGGGCGGCACGGGACTCGGTGCGGAGATGGCGTCCCGGTTCGCGTCGCTCGGCGCCTCGCTCGTGCTGTGCGGCCGCAGACCGGAACCGCTGGACGAGACCGCTGCCCGCCTGCGCGCCGAGTCGGGCGCCACCGTCGAGACCCTGACCTGCGACATCCGCGACGCCGCAACCGTGGACGCGATGCTCGACCGTGTCTGGGCGGGCGGCCCGCTCGACGCCCTGGTCAACAACGCCGCGGCCAACTTCATCGCGCGCAGCCACACACTGTCCACGCGCGCGATGGACGCCATCCTCGCCACCACGCTGCACGGCACACTCTATTGCACGCACGGGGTGGGCCGTCGCTGGATCGAGGGCGGGCGCGGCGGCACCGTCCTCAGCATCCTCTCGACCTCGGTGCGGACCGGACGAGCGTTCACCATGCCGTCGGTCGTCGCCAAGTCCGGCCTCCTCGCGATGACGCGCAGCCTCGCGATGGAATGGGGCCCACACGGCATCCGGCTGGTCGGCATCGAGCCCGGCCCCTTCCCCACACCCGGCGCGTGGAAGCAGCTGATGCCCGACGCGCGCAGGTCCAGCTCCGCGTCGCGCAATCCGCTGGGCCGCGTCGGCCGCCACGACGAACTGACCAACCTCGCCGCCTACCTGCTGTCGCCCGAGGCCGGCTACATCAACGGCGAGTCGATCGCCATCGACGGCGGTGCGCACCTGCGGACGTCCGGCGCGGAAGACCTCTTCGACTGGTCCGACGACGACTGGGACGCGCTCCGCCGCGTCCGCCGCTGACCGCGCCCGCACGCTCCACCCCACGACCCCACGCACCAGGACACCGTCCGATGGACTTCGAGATCCCCCACGAGCACCGGATGATCAACGACCTCGTCGCGCGCTTCGTGCGCGAGGAGCTCCTGCCGCTCGAAGCCGTGCTGCTGCGGCGCGAGGCCGAGGGCGGCGGCATCGCGCTCACCGCCGAGGAGCGCGCGCGGGTCGACCGGCGCTCGCGCGAGCTCGGCCTGTGGGGCCTGGACGCGCCCACCGAGATCGGCGGCTCCGACCTGCCGGTGACCGCGATGGTGGGCGTCAACGAGGCGATGGGCCACACCATCGTCCACTACTACCTGCCGCCGGACACGCCGAACCTGCGGATGCTGATGCTCACCGCCACGCCCGAGCAGAAGGCCCGCTACCTCGAGCCCTACGTGCGCGGCGAGCTGTCCTCGGCGATCGTCATCTCCGAGCCGGGCGCCGGCGGGGACCCGTCCGGCATCGCGACCCGCGCGGTCCGCGAGGGCGACACCTGGGTCATCAACGGCCGCAAGATCTGGATCAGCAACCTCGAGCGCGCGGACTTCGGCATCGTGATGGCACGCACCTCCGGCTCGCCCGGTTCGCGGGGCGGCATATCGGCGTTCCTCGTCGACCGCGACACCCCGGGCTTCAAGCCGCTGCGGCGCATCCCGATGCTGGGCGGACTCTCGACCTGGGAGGTGGTCTTCGAGGACTGCCGGATCCCCGCGGGCCAGCTGCTCGGCGTGGAGAACCAGGGATTCGCGCCGATGCAGGCGCGGCTCGGCGCGCGTCGCGTGCAGATGGCCGCCTGGGCGATCGGGCGCGCGCAGCGGGCGCTCGACATGATGTGCGAGTACGTGCCGCAGCGCCGGACCTTCGGCGCGCCGCTGTCGGAACGGCAGGCGATCCAGTGGTGGATCGCGGACGCGGCGACGCGGATCCACGCCGCGCGTCTGATGACCCACGAGTGCGCGTGGCGGATCGAGCGCGGCATGGAGGCGAGGACGCAGACCTCGATGATCAAGGCCTTCGCGACCGAGATGGCCTGGGAGGTCATCGACCGCGCGATGCAGGCGTTCGGCGCGATGGGCATGACCAAGGAGCTGCCGCTGCAGCAGATGGCCAACGAGGCGCGGCTGATGCGCATCTACGAGGGGCCGACCGAGGTGCACCGGATGGTGGTCGCGCGGAACACCCTCGGCCGGACCGGCTGAGCCGCGACGACAGGCTCGCGACACCTTCGGCCGTCATCGCGCGGCCCCGTTCACGTCCCACGACGAGGAGATGACGATGGATCCCACCCGACGCGCGCTGCTGGCCGCCGCGGCGACCCTGCCGCTGCAGCGGCCGGCGCTCGCCCAGGCCTTCCCCGCGAAGCCGATCACCGTCCTGGTCCCGTCCACCGCGGGCGGGGTCGTCGACATCTCGGCGCGGATCGTCCAGCCGGGCATGGCCGCGGACCTCGGGCAGTCGATGGTCGTCGAGAACCGGCCCGGCGGCGGCGGGCACATCGCCGCCGGCGCGGTCGCGCGGGCCGCGCCCGACGGCTACACGCTGCTGTGCTCGGCGGGCAGCATCCTGGTGTCGGGCGTGGTGCGCAACCTGCCCTACGCGCCGATGACCGACCTGCTGCCGGTCTGCCGGCTCTCGCTGGGCGGCTTCCTGCTGCTGGTGTCGGCGTCGTCGCCGTTCAGGACGCTGGCCGACCTGATCGCACACGGACGCTCGCAGCCCGGCAAGCTGACCTACGCGTCGACGAGCGTCGGCAACTCCACCCACATCGGCGGCGAGATGCTGAGCCTGCTCGCAGGGCTGAAGGCGGTGCACGTGCCGTACAAGGGCAACGTGCAGGCGCTGACCGACGTCGCGGCCGGCCGCGTCGACTTCTCGATCGACAGCCGGCCGCCCGCGCTCCCGCTGATCCGCGGCGGCCAGCTTCGGGTGCTCGCGGTGACCAACACCGAACGCCAGACCGACTTTCCCGACCTGCCGGCGATCGCCGAGCAGCTGCCCGGCTACGGGATCGAAGGCTGGACCGGCCTCTTCGCACCGGCGAAGACGTCGCCCGCCGTCGTCGCGCGCCTCGCCGACGCGGCGCGCCGCACGCTGTCGGATCCCGCGGTGATCCAGCGCTCCAGGGACAACGGCAGCGAACCCGCATTCCTCGGCCCGCAGGACGCGCTCGCGTTCATGCGGCTCGACCACGAGCGGGTCAACCGCGTGGTCCGCGAAGCCAACATCAGCGCCGACTGAGCGGGACCGCATGAGCTCCGACGCCCCGCCCGCGCCACACGCCGCCGCGCAGCCGCTCGCCGGCCTGAAGGTCCTGGACCTCGGCCAGATCTACCAGGGCCCGTATTGCGGCTTCCTGCTCGCGATGGCCGGGGCCGACGTCGTCAAGGTGGAACCTCCGGGCGGCGAGGCGGTCCGCGGCCGCCGCGGCGCGTCGCTGCCGCTCGCGATGCTCAACGGGAACAAGCGCGGCATCGTGCTGAACTTCAAGCACGAGGACGGGCGGCGGCTCTTCGTCGAGCTCGCGCGGCGCGTCGACGTCGTGCTCGAGAACTACGCGCCGGGCGTCATGGACCGGCTGGGCCTCGGCGCCGACGTCCTGCTCGACGCCAATCCGCGGCTGGTCTACGCGTCCTCGTCGGGCTACGGCACCTGGGGCCCGGACCGCGATCGCCTCGCGATGGACCTCACGATCCAGGCCACCAGCGGCGCGATGCACGTGACCGGCTGGCCCGACCGCCCGCCGGTCAAGGCGGGGCCAGCGTTCGCCGACTTCCTCGGCGGCACGCACCTGTACGCGGCGATCATGACCGCGCTGTACGAGCGGGAACGCACCGGCGCCGGCCGGCGGGTCGAGGTCGCGATGCAGGACACGATCTATCCCGCGATGGCCTCGAACCTGACGATCTTCTTCGAGAACCGGCAGGCCCAGGCGCGCACGGCCAACCGCCACGGCGGGCTCGGCATGGCACCTTACAACGCCTACGAGGCGAGCGACGGCCACGTCACGATCATGTGCGTGACCCCGGCGCACTGGACGGGCCTGCTCGACGCGATGGGCCGCCGCGACCTCGACGCCGATCCGCGCTTCGCCAACCACGACACGCGCAGCCGCATCATGGAGGAGGTCGATGCGCTGGTCGGCGCATGGACGCGCCGACACACGCGCGCCGAACTGCAGGCACTGGCCCAGGCGCACCACTTCCCGTGTGCGCCGGTGCGCGACCTCGGCGAGGTCGTCGAAGACCCGCACATGCACGAGCGCGGCATGCTGCACCGGGTCGAGCATCCGCAGCTCGGCAGCGTCGTGCTGCCGCACAGCCCGCTGCGCTTCGCCGGCGTCGATCCGCTGCCGCTCGAGCGCGAGCCCGCCCTCGGGCAGCATACGGCCGAGGTGCTCGCGGAGTACCTTCACATCGGACCCGACGAGTTCGAACGGCTGCGCGCCGCCGGCGCGGTCTGACCGGCGCGCCGGCACCGACTGTCCTCACCGATCACATACCCGACGCCCCGCACCATGACCGATGCCCCGCCCCCCACGCCGATCCACGTCTCGATGCGCGGCCACGTCGCGATCGTCGAGCTGCAGCGGCCGCCGCACAACTTCTTCGACCTGGCGATGATCGTCGGCATCGCGGACGCGTTCGAGTCGATGGACCGCGAGCCCGACTGCCGCGCGATCGTGCTGTGCGCGCAGGGCAGCTCCTTCTGCGCCGGCGCCGACTTCGGGCGCCGCGACACGGCCTCGGTGACGGCGCGGCGTGCGCCCGGCGCGGTGAATCCGCTGTACCTGGAAGCGATCCGGATCTTCGCCTGCACGAAGCCGGTCGTCGCCGCCGTCCACGGCCCCGCGATCGGCGGCGGACTCGGCCTGGCATTGGTGGCGGACTTCCGGATCGCGTGCGCCGAGGCCCGCTTCTCGGCCAACTTCACGCGCCTGGGCTTCCATCCCGGCTTCGGGCTGTCGCACACGCTGCCGCGACTCGTCGGCCCGCAGCAGGCCGGCCTGCTGTTCTACACGGGCCGGCGCGTGGGCGGCGAGGAGGCGCTGCGCATCGGACTCGCCGACGAGCTGGTGCCGCGCGACCGCGTTCGCGAGCGCGCGCTCGAGCTGGCCGACGAGATCGCGGTGTCCGCGCCGCTCGCTGTGCAGTCGACGCGGGCCACGCTGCGCCGCGGGCTGGTCGACGCGGTGCGCGAGGCGGTCGTGCGGGAGAGCGCCGAGCAGGACACGCACTGGCTGACCGAGGACTTCGCCGAAGGCGTCAAGGCCATGGCGGAGCGCCGGGCACCGGCATTCAAGGGCCGCTGAGCGCGCGCGACCGCGTCACGCGCGCGAGGTCGCGGCCTCGACGATCCGCGCGGCCGTGCGCACGAGCAGCGGCCCATAGCGCCGCTCCAGGCCGGCCGCACCGCCCGCATCCGGCGAGGGAAAGCTGATGTTGAACGCGTGCACCGGCTGCCCCGGCACCCGCAGCGGCGTCGCGATCGACACGAGCCCCGTGGTCCACGACACGCCGCAGTAGCCGTCGCGCTCGAGCTGGGCCAGCGACTGGATCACGTCCTTCGACAGCTCGGGCCACCGCCCGCCGTACCGCAGGGCGAGCGACGCCATGGCCGCGCGCCGGGCCGGCTCGGTCAGGCCGCCGAGCCACGCGCGCCCGAGCGCGGTCTCGGCGATCGGCAGGCGCGAGCCGGGCACCACGTGCCGGAACAGCCCGAGCCGGCTCTTGCGCACGGAATCGAGGTAGATCACGTCACCGTCGTCCGCCACCGCGAGGCCCACGTTGATCCGCAGCCCGTCGGCGATCTCGCGCATCAGCGGCAGCGCGATCTGCAGCACCGTCGAACCCTGCCGAACCGCGAGCCCCAGGCTCAGGCACGGCGGCCCGAGCCGGTAGGCCGCGGCGTCGAAGTCGAACTCGAGGAAGCCCGCGTCCACGAGCGTCGAGGTGAGCCGGCTGACCGTCGCGCGGGGCAAGCCGGTCCGCTCGGCGATGTCGACGTTGGTGAGCGAGGCCACGCCCGGACGGAAGGCACGCAGCACGAGCAGGCCGCGTTCGAGCGCACGCACGCCGGGCGTGTCGCGGACGAACACGCCCGTCTCGCGGGTGCGGCGACGCGACGACGGTTCGGGAGCGGCTCGGCTCATGGGGCGCCACGCTGGATTCCGTGCTTCGGAATCCCAATGTAGTCGGGCACCGTGCCGGCGGCAACAATCGGCCACGAGATTCCGAAGCATGCCGCCATGGGCTACGCCGAACTGCTCTATCGCGTCGAGTCGCGCGTCGCGACCGTCACGCTGAACCGTCCCGAGCGCCTGAACGCGTGGACGGCGACGATGGAGGCCGAGCTTCGCGACGCGGTCCGCGCGGCCTGCGAGGACGACGGGGTCCGCGCGATCGTGCTGACCGGCGCGGGCAAGGGGTTCTGCGCGGGCGCCGACATGGCGCGACTGACGTCGGCCGCGTCGGGCGCATCGCCGGCCGCGCCCGCCGGCGACGCCCGCGCCACGTCGGCGACCGGCGACTTCGAGCAGCGCCACAGCTGGCTGCTCGGGATCGACAAGCCGATCGTCGCCGCGATCAACGGCGCCGTCGCCGGCGTCGGCCTGTGCCTCACGCTGTACTGCGACCTGCGCTTCATGGCCGAGGGCGCGCGTCTGTCGACCTCGTTCGCGCGTCGCGGGCTGATCGCCGAACATGGCAGCGCGTGGATGCTGCCGCGGCTGATCGGGTCGATGAACGCCGCCGACCTGCTGCTGTCCGCACGCACGATCGACGCCGCCGAAGCCGAGCGGATGGGGCTGGTACGGAGGCTGCCCGCCGAGGGCTTCGCACAGGCCGTACACGCTCGGGCGGCCGAGCTCGCCAACCTGTCCTCGCCGCGCTCGATGCGGATCATCAAGCAGCAGCTGCGCGCGCAGTACACCGAATCGCTCGCGACGGCCACCGCGTTCGCGGACGCGCAGACCGCGCTCTGCCGCGACAGCGACGACTTCAGGGAAGGCGTCTCGAGCTTCGTCGAGAAGCGGCCCCCGGCCTTCGTCGGTCGCTGATGCGGCCGGCCCGTCAGGCGGTCGTCGCCGACAGCGGACCGAGCCGCCTGCGGGTGTCCTCGCGCGCGGCACGGTATTCCCGCTCCAGGTCGCCGACCAGCGCCGCGACCGACGTGACCGCATCCACCGCCGACACCGTGTGCCCGGCGCTCCACAGGTCCACCCATCGCTTCGGCCCGCGCATCCGCGCCGCGTAGTCGCCGAACAGCTCGCGCGCCTTCTCCTTCGAGACCGGCTGCGCCACCTCGTCCGGGTCGAGCCCGCAGGCCACGATCGACGGCCGCAGGAAGTTCGCGTCGATCCCGCTGATGCCGCGGGTGAGCAGCACGTCGTCGATCCCCGAGTCGACCAGCATCTGCCGGTAGCGCGGATCGGCGGTCGCCTCCTCGGTGGCGATGAAGCGCGTGCCCATCAGCCCGAGGTCCGCGCCCAGCGCCTCGGCAGCCCACAGGGCCACGCCGTCGGAGATGCCGCCGGCGAGCACGATCGGGCCATCGTACAGCGCACGCACGGCCCGCACGAACGACATCCCGTTCGCCCATCCGGTCTGCCCGCCCGCCCCCGCGCTCAGCAGCACCAGCCCGTCGACGCCGGCCTCGAGCGCCTTCTCCGCGTGGCGCAGCGAGGCCACGTCGGCGAGCACGAAGGTGCCCGCATCGTGCAGGCGGTCGACGTACCTGCGCGGCGAGCCGACGCTCGCCAGCACCATCTCGACACGATGCCGGACGAGCACCGCCACGTCGGCGTCGAGCTTCTCCGGATCGGTGCGCATCAGGATGTTCGGGCAGACCGGCGCGGTCGGCCGCTCGGCGCGTGCGCAGGCCTCGGCGATCTCCGTCAGCCACGCATCGAGCTGCGCGGGCTCGCGGGCGTTCACGGTCGGGAACGAGCCGATCACGCCGTTCACGCAGGCGGCAGTGGTCAGCGCCACGCCGGAGATGCGCAGCATCGGCGCGGCGATCAGGGGCAGGCGCAGGCGCGCGGCGATGGACTGAGGCAGGGACACGGACGGCTCCGGACGAAGGACGCTCGAATTCCTCGGGCCCGACGACCGCGATCCCGCACGACCGCACGGAGGCGGGCGCCGGTCGGCGCCCGATGGTGCAGCGGTGCGGGCGGGCCCGGCCCGAGGCCCGGACCACCGAGACGGACCGCGACGCGGTCCGCCTCCTTGCATGTGGTATGCATGCATACTACCATCGACCGATTCCATTGACGGGCGCGCTCCATGGCATCCGCACTGCTCGAAGGCAAGGTCGTCGTCGTCACCGGCGCGGGTCGGGGCGTCGGACGCGGCATCGCCCTGGAATGTGCGTCGCAGGGCGCGCGCGTCGTCGTCAACGACCTCGGCGGCGGCCCGTCGGGCGGCGGCGGCGACCCGGCGCCGGCCGAGTCGGTGGTCGCGGAGATCCGCGCGGCAGGCGGCGAGGCCGTCGCCGACGCGCACTCGGTCGCGGACTGGGCGCAGGCGCAGCGCCTGGTGCAGCGCGCGATGGACACCTGGGGACGCGTGGACGGCGTGGTCAACAACGCCGGCATCCTCAGCGACGCGATCTTCCACAAGATGAGCGTCGAGCAGTTCCAGGACGTGGTCGCGGTCAACCTGATGGGGCCCTTCTTCGTCAGCCGGGCGGCGGCGCCCTTCATGCGGGCGCAGGGCACGGGCGCGTTCGTGCACATGTCGTCCACCTCGGGCCTGATCGGCAACCTCGGGCAGGCGAACTACGCCGCCTCGAAGCTCGGCCTGGTCGGCCTGTCGAAGTCCATCGCGATCGACATGGCGCGCGTCGGCGTGCGCTCGAACTGCATCGCCCCCTTCGCATGGACGCGCCTCGTCGGCACGATCCCCGAGGAGACGACCGAGCAGAAGAAACGCGTGGAGGGCCTCAAGCGCCTCGTGCCCGAGCGCGTCGCACCGTTCACCGCCGCCCTGCTCGCGGACGCGGCCGCCGACGTCACCGGACAGATCTTCGGCGTGCGCAACAACGAGATCATCCTGTTCAGCCAGCCGCGCCCGACCCGCATCGCGCACACTGCCGAGGGCTGGACGCCGGAGTCGGTGATCGACCGCGTGCTGCCGATGATGCGGCCGGACTTCTACCCGCTCGAGCGGTCGGGCGACGTGTTCACCTGGGACCCGGTCTGACGGCGTCCCGCCAGGAGCGATCGACATGATTCCCCGTACCCTCTTCTCGCCCGAGCACGAGATCTTCCGCGAGTCGGTGAGGCGCTTCGTCCGGAACGAGCTGCAGCCCCACCATGCCGACTGGGAGAGGATCGGCGTGGTGCCGCGCGAGGCCTGGCGCGCCGCCGGCGAGGCCGGGATGCTGTGCCCGCAGGTGAGCGAGGCCTACGGCGGACCGGGTGCCGGCTTCCTCTACAACGTGGTGGTCATCGAGGAGCTCGCGCGCGCGGGCGTCACCGGCCCGGGCTTCATGGTCCATTCCGACATGGTGGCCACCTACCTGGAGCGCTTCGGCACCGAGGCGCAGAAGCTGAAGTGGCTGCCCGGCATGGTCCGGGGAGAGCTCATCGGCGCGATCGGCATCACCGAGCCCTCGGCCGGCAGCGACGTGCGCGGCATCCGCACCACCCTGCGGCGCGACGGCGACCACTACGTGATCAACGGCCAGAAGACCTACATCTCGAACGGCCAGTCGTGCGACTTCGTGATGCTGGTCACCAAGAGCGATCCCGAGCGGCCGCGCGACGCGATCTCGCTGGTGATCGTCGAGACCGACCGACCGGGCTTCAGGCGCGGCCGGCGCCTGGAGAAGCTGGGCCTCAAGGCGCAGGACACCTCCGAGCTCTTCTTCGACGACGTCCGCGTGCCCGTCTCGAACCTGATCGGCGAGGAGCACCGCGGCTTCGAGTACCTCACCGTCAACCTCGCGCACGAGCGGCTGGTGCAGGCGATCCGCAGCGCCACCGTCGCCGAGGTGACGATCGAGCAGACGGTCGCCTACACCGCCGAGCGCAAGGCCTTCGGCCAGTCGATCTCCGAGTTCCAGAACACGCAGTTCAAGCTCGCCGAGCTCAAGGCGGCGACCGTCGCGGCCCGTGTCTTCGTCGACCGCTGCATCGAGCTGCAGCTCCAGGGCACGCTCGACCCGGTGGACGCGGCGATCGTGAAGATGCAGCTCTCCGACCTGCACAACCGGGTCGTCGACGAATGCCTGCAGCTGCACGGCGGTTGGGGCTACATGTGGGAGTACCCGGTCTGCCGCGCCTACGCGGACGCGCGGATCGTCAAGATCGCCGGGGGCTCGATGGAGGTGATGAAGCAGATCATCTCGCGCGACCTGTTCCGCCATGCGCGGCCCGCCCGTGCGCGCCGCTGACCGCTGTCCAACCGGGAGACCGACTTGAACCGACTGTGCGAGGGCCGCGTGGCCATCGTGACCGGCGCGGGCCGCGGCGTGGGCCGCGAGTACGCGCTGATGCTGGCCGCCCACGGCGCGAAGGTGGTGGTCAACGACCTCGGCGCCGACGTGAAGGGCGCGGGCGCTGACGCGACCCCCGCCCGGCAGGTCGTCGACGAGATCCGCGCCGCCGGCGGCGAGGCGATCGTCAACGGCGCGGATGTCTCGGACTGGACCCAGGCGAAGGCGATGATCGATCAGGCGATCGAGACCTGGGGCGACCTCCACGTGCTGGTCAACAACGCCGGGATCCTGCGCGACCGGATGCTCGCCAACATGACCGAGGCCGAGTGGGACGACGTGATCCGGGTCCACCTGAAGGGCACGTTCGCGCCGGCGCGGCATGCGGTGGCCTGGTGGCGCGACCGCAGGAAGGCGGGCCATGCGGTGAGCGGGCGGCTGATCAACACCTCGTCGGCCTCGGGCCTGTTCGGCAACGTCGGGCAGACCAACTACGGCGCGGCCAAGGCGGGCATCGCGTCGATGACGGTGATCGCGGCGCGCGAGATGGCGATGGCGAAGATCCCGGTGACGGTCAACGCGATCGCGCCGCGCGCCCAGACGCGGATGACCGAGGGCCTGCGCGAGATCACCGACGAGCAGCGGATGCGCCGCGACCCGCGCTGGATCGCCCCGCTGGTCACCTGGCTCGCCAGCGAGCAGGCGGCCGACGTGACCGGGCGGGTCTTCGAGGCCTGGGGCTACGGCTACTCGGTGGCCGAGAACTGGCAGCACGGCGCGATCATGGACGCGGTCGACGACCCGAACCTCGTGGGCGAGCGGCTGCGCGCGATCATCGCCGCGTCGAAGCCGAACGCGGGCATCGAGCGCGACACATGGATGAATCCCTGAAGGCCGCCGCCGGGAGCGACCCATGCCGCTGCTGAAGGCGCGGGCGGCCCTCGTGCCCGACCGGATCGCGGTCCGGATGTCGGACGACACCGCGGCCGCGCTCACCTTCGCCGAACTCGACCGTCGGGCGGACGCGGTCGCGCGCTGGCTGCTGTCCCTCGGCCTCGCGGCGGGCGAGGCGGTGGCGCTGCTGCTGGAGAACCGGCTGGAGCTGCCCGAGCTGTGGTTCGGCGCACGCCGCGCCGGCCTCTACTACGTGCCGATCGCCGTGCAGCTCACCGCGGGCGAGATCGCCTACATCCTGCGCGACAGCGGCGCGCGGGCGCTCGTCACGAGTCCGGCATTCGCCGACCGGATCGCCGCGCTGCCCGACGGGCTCGCCCCGCTGCGCGCGTCGCTGGGCGGTCCGGTCGACGGCTGCATCGCCCTCGAGCCCGCGCTCGACCGTCACCGCGACGGCGGCCCGCTGCCCGAGCGTGCGCTCGGCCGCGAGCTCTTCTACTCGTCGGGCACGACCGGCCGGCCGAAGGGCGTGCGCCGCCCGACGACGCCGTTCGCGCAGCGCGCGGACCTGCCGCCCTTCGAGCGCACGCTGCGCGGCCTCTTCTCGTTCGACGAGCACGCGGTCTACCTGTCGCCCTCGCCGCTCTACCATGCGACCGGCCGCTTCGTGATCCGCGCGATCGAGGGCGGAGGTACCTCGGTGATCATGCCCCGCTTCGACGCCGCCGCGGCGCTCGCCGCGATCGACCGCTGGGGCATCACGCATTCGCACTGGGTGCCGACGATGTTCGTGCGGATGCTGGCGCTGCCCGACGCGGTCCGGGCGACGTACGTCGGCCGCACGCACCGCGTCGCGATCCACGCGGCCGCGCCCTGCCCGCCCGAGGTCAAGCAGCGGATGATCGACTGGTGGGGACCGATCGTCGAGGAGTACTACGGCGGCACCGAGAACGTCGGGCTCACCTATCTGTCCAGCGCGCAATGGCTCGCGCACCGCGGCTCGGTCGGACGTGCGCTGGTCGGCACGATCCACGTCGTCGACGACGACGGACGCGAGCTGCCCGTCGGCGGGATCGGGCTGATCCGCTTCTCCGGCGGGCCCACCTTCGAATACCTGAACGACCCGGACAAGACCCGCGCGGCGATCGACGAGCGCGGCTGGGCGAGCTACGGCGACATCGGTCGCGTCGACGCCGAGGGCTACCTGTACATCAGCGACCGCCGCACCGACCTGATCCTGTCGGGTGGCGTGAACGTCTACCCGCAGGAGATCGAGAACGTGCTGCTCGAGCACCCGGCGGTCGCGGACGCCGCGGTGATCGGCGTGCCCGACCCGGAGTTCGGCGAGCGGGTGATGGCGCTGGTGGAGACGCGCGACGCGGTCGCGGCGGCGGGCTCGGACGCGCTGCGCGAGGCGCTGCACGCGCACTGCGCGGCGCGACTGTCGCGGATCAAGTGCCCCCGGGAGATCGTCTTCGAGGCGCGGCTGCCGCGCAGCGACACCGGCAAGCTGCTGCGCCGCGTGCTGAAGGACCGCTACCGGCAGGCCTGAGGGGCGCGGCGCGGCTCACGCGGCGCCATCAGTCGAGCTGCAGCCTGAGCCGCTGGATCACAGGGCCCCAGCGCATGCGGTCGGTGTCGACGTAGCGGACGATCTCGTCGAGCGCGCGCGGCTGCTGGACCAGCAGGCCCTGCGGCTCGAAGCGCTTCACGAAGGCCGGCTCGGTCATCGCCTTGTGGATCGACGCGCGCAGCCGCTCGACAGCCTCGGGCGGCGTGTTGGCATGAACGCCGATGCCGCCCCAGGTGGCGGACCCGCTGGTGCGCGGAAAACCGCTCTCCACCACGGTCGGCACGTCGGGCAGCGCGGCGATCCGCTTCGGCGTGGTGACCGCGAGCGCCCGCAGCTTGCCGGCGACGACCTGCGGCGTGGCCTGCGCGATCAGCGTGACCAGGAGGTCGACCTCGCCGTTCATCACCGCCAGCAGCATCTCGCCCGACTTGCCGTTGAAGGGTACCTCGAGCATCCGGATGCCCGCCTCCTCGCCGAAGATCTCGGGCACGAGGTGCAGGTTGCTGCCGGTCGCGATCGACGCGTAGCTGACCTCCTTCTTCGAGCCCTTCGCCCAGGCCACGAACTCCTTCAGCGTCCGCGCCGGGATGGCCGGGTTGATCAGGTAGACGTACGGCCCCTCGTAGACGATCGCGATCGTCCGCACGTCGGCAGGCGAATACGGCATCCGCCTGTAGAGGAAGGCGTTGTTCAGCATCGCGCCGGTGACCAGCACCATCGAGTAGCCGTCGGCCGGGCCGTTGGCGACCTGCCCGATGCCGATCATCGTGTTCGCCCCCGGTCGGTTCTCGACCACCACCTGCTGGCCGAGGTCCTTGCTCATCGACTCGGCGAGCGCGCGCCCGACCGGGTCGGCGACGCCGCCCGGCGCGTAGGGCGAGATCAACCGGATCGGCCGGCTCGGATACGCCTGCGCGCGGGCCGCGGGAGTGGTCACGGCCGCGGCGAGCGCCACACCGGCCGCGAGCGTCCCGCGTCGGGTCCATCGTACGGATGCCATCGTCGTCTCCTCGTGTCTCCATCCGTCGGTCGCGCCGGCCCCCGGCGCGACCGCGTTCACCCCGTCGCGGCGTCGGCGCCGAGCAGGCGCCTCAGCTCCCGACGCAGCAGCTTGCCGGTCGCCGAGCGGGGCAGCTCGTCGACCACGATCACCCGGTCGGGGCGCTTGATGCGACCGAGACGCGCCTCGCAGTGGGCCGCCACGCGAACGGCCAGCCCGTCGCGCACGTCCGCGGACCGCGGGACCACGAAGGCCACCGGGCGTTCGCCGAAGCGCGCGTCGTCGATGCCGACCGCGCCGCAGTCGAGCACGTCGGCCAGCGCCATCACGGCCTCCTCGATCTCCTGCGGGTACACGTTCACGCCGCCGGAGACGATCATGTCGTCCATCCGGTCGGTCAGGTACATGTAGCCGTCGGCATCGACGTGGCCGATGTCGCCGAGCGACTGCCAGCCGTTGGCAAGCGTGCGGCCGGCGGACTTGCCCGGCGCGTTGAAGTACTCGAAGCGCGATACGCCGGAGAAGAAGATCCGGCCGGTGCGCCCGGGCGGCAGCTCGACGTCGTCGTCGTCGACCACGTGCGGCACGCCCTTCAGCGTGCGGCCCACCGAGCCGGGATGCGCGAGCCACGCGTGCGAGTCGATGCCGGTCAGGCCCACGCCCTCGGTGCCCGAGTAGTACTCGTAGAGGATCGGCCCCCACCAGTCGATCATCGCCCGCTTGACCGGCACCGGGCACGGCGCGGCCGCGTGGATCGCGAGTCGGTGCGCCGGCGCGGAGAACGACGCGCGTACCGCGTCGGGAAGCGCGAGCATCCGCTGGAACATCGTCGGCACCCATTGCGAATGGGTGATCCGCTCGGCGCGGAGCGCCGCCAGCGCCTCGGCCGCGTCGAACTTCCCCGAGGCCCGCACGAAGCCGCCCGAGGCGGTCACCGCCAGCGCGAAGCGCAGCGGGGCCGCGTGGTAGAGCGGCGCGGTCGACAGGTAGCGCACATGCTCGTCGAATCCGAAGATGCCGAGCAGGTCGCCGGCGAACGACGGCGGGCCCGCGGTCGCGGGGTCGGGCAGCGGACGCCAGACGCCCTTGGGCGCGCCCGTCGTGCCCGAGGTGTACATCATCAGCGCGCCGCGCGACTCGTCGGCGACGGGCTCGGCCGACTCCGCGGCCAGCACGGCCTCGACCGCCCCGAGCCCGGCGACCGGCCCGTCGTGCGAGAACCAGTGCCCGCAGCGCGGCGCGGCCGCCCGCATCCCGTCGACGAGTTCGGCGAACCGGGCGTCGACGACCGCGACGCGCGCCTCGCAGTCGTCGACGACGTAGCCGGCCTCGCGCGCGGTCAGCGCGGTCGAGACCGGCGTGAGGTACAGGCCCGCGCGGTAGGCCCCCCAGACGGCCGCCACGCTCGACGGGCAGTTGGGCAGCATCAGCGCCATGTGATCACCGCGGACCAGCCCGAGCCGGCGCAACGCGCGCGCCCAGCGGTTGGCGAGGGCCTCCAGCGCACCGTAGTCGAGCGACCGGCCCTCGATCGACAGCGCGACGCGCGCCGGATCGTGGCGGGCCCAGTCCCTCAGGTCGGTCCAGGCGGGCATCGGGCGGTCCTACTCGAACGAGATGTCCGACAGCGACCCGATGATCCGCTCCCAGCGCGACCATTCGTCGCGCACCATCGCGCCCGCCGCTTCGGCGGACTCGCCGGTCGCGTCGCCGCCCAGCTCGCGCAGCTTCGCGACGAACTCCGGCGTGCGCACGATCCGCACCGTCTCCGTCGCGAGGCGCGCGACGATCGGCGCCGGCGTGGCCGACGGCGCGAACAGGCCCCACCACGGCGAGAACGGCTCCATCCCGCGGATGCCCTGCTCGGCGAAGGTGGGGACGTCCGGCAGCGCGGCCGCGCGACGCGTGCCGGTCACCGCGATCGGGCGGATCCGGCCGTTGCGCACGAAGGGCGCCGGCACGCCGACGTCGGCCACCGCCGCGGCGATCTGGCCGCCGGCGAGGTCCTGCACCTGCGGCGACACGCCCTTGTAGGGCACGTGGACGAAGCGCACGCCCTGCTCGCGCGCCAGGTACTCCATCAGCACGTGCGCGCTCGAACCCACGCCGTACGACCCGTAGGACAGCTCGCCCTGCTTCGCCTTCGCGAGCGCGACCAGCTCGGCGACGTCGCGCGCCGGCACCGCCGCGTTCACGTACAGCACGAGCGGCGTCGTGCCCACGTGGGCCACGGTCGCGAAGTCCTTCTTCACGTCGTAGGTCAGCTTCTTGACCGTGAACGGCGTCATCACGATCGGCGTGCTGGTGGTGAACAGCAGCGTCTGGCCGTCGGGCGCGGCGCGCGCCACCGTCTGCGTGCCCAGCGCCATGCCAGCGCCGGGCAGGTTCTCGACGATCACCGGCTGGCCGAGCGCGTCGCCCAGGCGCTGCGCGACCATCCGCGCCACCAGGTCGCTCGGACCGCCCGCGGCCGCGGGCACCACGAAACGGACGGGCCTGGACGGATAGCGATCGGCAGCGGTCTGCGCGAAGACGCGGGGGATCGACGCGCCGGCGACCAGCGCGCCGAGCGCAATGGCGCAGCGGCGCCGTTCGGGGTGGGCCATGCTCGTCTCCTCTGCGCGCCGGCTGCGGGCCGGTCGTTCACGGCAAGCTATCGGAGGCTCGTATGCATGTCAACGATCCGCCGCGATCCGACATTCGCCGCGCGGCCGTACTCAGTCGGCGTCGCCGTCGACGTCGTCGTGGCCGCCCGCGTCGCCCTTGAGCTCGAGCAGGTTCGCCTTCACCAGCGCGAGCGACCCGGCGAGCGCGTGCCGGGCCTTCGCGTCGAGTCCCTTGAGCATCCGTTCGCTCATCTCGTGGCTCAGGCCCTTCATCTCCTCGATCGTCTTCGCGCCGTTGCGCGTCAGGTAGACGCGCTTGACGCGACGATCGGTCTCGTCGGGACGGCGCTCGACGAAGCCCGAGGTCTCGAGGCGATCGACGAGGCGGCCGAGGGCCGCCTTGCCGACGTCGAGCAGGCTCGCGAGGTCGCTCTGGTTCATGCCGTCGTGGCGCGAGACCTGGGCGAGGATCCACCACTGCGAGCGCGTCAGGCCGATGGGCTTCACGAACTCGTCGAAGACGATGCGCCGCAGCCGCGACACGTCGTGCATCAGGAATCCCAGGCGCGCGTCCCAGTTGTCGTCCTCGGATCGGGCCGCGCGACCGCGCCTGGAGCCGGGCTCGACTCCCTTCGCTCGCGACGATTCGGACTTCTTCAGCACCCTGCCCCCCTGGAGACCCACCGCCGCCGACGGCGGCCCGCATGCGATTCTAAGGCCCGCCCGGGGCTGGTCAGGCCGAGACCCGATCGAGCCCGAAGCCCGCGTACCCCTGCGCCGCGACGTCGGCACACCTCCTGCGGAACGCGCCGACGCCCCCCATGTACGGCATGAACACGCGCGGCTTGCCCGGCACGTTCGCTCCGGTGTACCAGGACGCGGCTTCCGCCAGCAGCGAGGTGCGCGCGACCTCGTCGACGTGCCGCGTCCAGGTCTGCTCGGCCTCGGCCGTCGCCTGGATCCGGTCGTGGCCGGCGCGGCGCATCGCGTCGAGGCAGTCTGTGATCCACTCGACGTGCTGCTCGATCGAGACCACCACGTTGCTCAGCACAGAAGGGCTGCCCGGCCCGGTCACCATGAAGAGGTTCGGCAGCCCGGCCGCCATCACGCCGAGGTAGGCACGCGGCCCCGAGGCCCAGCGCGTCCGCAGGTCGGCGCCGCCCCGGACCCGGGGATTCACGCCCAGCAGCGCGCCGGTGATCGCGTCGAACCCGGTCGCGAAGACGATCGTGTCGACCCGATGAAGGTCCTGCCCGACGCGGATCCCCTCGGGCTCGATCCGCTCGATCGGCCGCTCGGCGATGTCCACCAGGCTGACGTTCGGCCGGTTGTAGGTCTCGAAGTAGCCGGTGTCGGCGCACAGGCGCTTGGTGCCGATCCGGTAGCGCGGCGTGAGCCGCGCCGCCACGGCCGCGTCGCGCACCGGCGCCAGCATGCGCGGCACGACGAACTCCCGGGCGAAGCGGTTCGCCTCCTCCTTGAAGATCACGTCGTTGAACGCGCGCGTGAAGCCGATGCCCCCGAAGTCCCATTTCGCCTGGAACGCGCGCTCGCGCGCCTCGGCCGTCACCTCGAGCGCCGAGCGCGACGGCACCTCGAAGCCCGCCACGCCGGACGGCGAGAAGCGCGCCTGCTCGCGGATCTGCGCGTAGCGCGCCTTGAACGCGGCCTCGTGACCGCCGTCGAGGGGACCGTTGCGCAGCGGGATGCTGTAGTTGGCGGTGCGCTGGAACACCGTCAGGTGGGCCGCCTGCCTGGCGATCAGCGGGATGGCCTGGATCGCGGTCGACCCCGTGCCGACCACCGCGACGCGCCGGCCGGTGAGGTCGACCGGCTCGGTCGGCCACGCGCCGGTGTGGATCCAGCGGCCGGCGAACCCGCCGAGACCGGGCAGGTCGGGGATGCGCGCACTCGACAGGCAGCCGGTCGCCATCACGCACCAGCGGGCGACGAAGCGCCCGTCGCCCGCGGTGGCGACGGTCCAGCGGTTCGTCGCGCCGTCGTACTCGGCGTCGACGACCCGCGTGCCGAGCCGGATGTCGCGCCGCAGGTCGAACCGGTCCGCGACGTGGTCGAGGTAGCGCAGGATCTCGGGCTGGCCGGCGTAGCGCTCGCTCCAGCGCCAGTCCTGCTGCAGCGACTCGTCGAAGGAATACGAGTACTCGAGGCTCTCGACGTCGCAGCGGGCGCCGGGGTAGCGGTTCCAGTACCAGGTGCCGCCCACGCCGTCGGCGGCCTCGAGCACGACCGCGCGAAAGCCGAGCCGGCGCAGCCGGTGCAGCAGGTACAGGCCGGCGAAGCCGGCGCCGATCACGACGACGTCGAGCGACGCATCCGATCCGCTGGCGGTGTCGGTCATGCTGCGGTGGCTCCGACTCGGCGCGCGCCCGCCGTCAGCGCGGCGCGCAGCGCCCGGGCGGCATCGCGCACGACCGCGTCCGCCTCGGGCAGGTGGTTGAAGAGTCTCGCGAACCCGTGCGCGAGCCCCGGGACGACGCGGGTCTCGACCGGCACGCCCGCGCGCCGCAGCGCCTCGCCATAGGCGAGCGCCTCGTCCCGCAGCACGTCGTATTGAGCGGCGACGATCCAGGCGGGCGAGCTGCCGGAGAGGTCCGCGCGCCGGACCGGGGCGACCTCGGGATCGGCGCGGCGGGCGTCGTCGACGTAGTGCCGGAAGAACCAGTCCATGTCGCCCCGCGTGAGCGGCAACCCCTCGCCGTGCTCGCGGTAGCTCGGCCGGTCGAGATCGGCGTCGGCGACCGGGTAGAACAGGCACTGCAGCGCGATCGGCACGCGGCCCTCGAGCCGCGCGGCCGCCACCGTCGCCAGGTTCGCGCCGGCGCTGTCGCCCGCGACGGCGACCGGCCGCGGTGCGCCGAGCAGCGCGCAGGCGTTCGCCGCCGCCCATGCGACCGCGTCCTCCGCGTCCTCGAGACCGGCGGGGAAGGGGTGCTCGGGCGCGAGCCGGTACTCGACCGACAGGACCGCGCAGCCCGAGTGCGCGACGAGCGCCCGCGCGAGCAGGTCGTAGTCGTCCACCGAGCCGCAGACCCAGCCGCCGCCGTGCAGGTAGACCACGAGCCCGACCTCGTCGTCGGCCCGTGCGGCGCGGTAGAGCCGCGCCGACACCGCGCCGGCGCGCGTCGGCACCGACAGGTCGCCGACCGGCCCGACCTCGGGTCCGCGGCCGAGCGCCGCGCGCCCCGCCGCGACCAGCTCGCGCGCCTGCGCCGGCGTGCCGCCGGACAGCCCCGGCCGGCCCGCGGCGCGGGCCGCGTCCATCATCGTCCGCACGAACGGATGCAGTGCCATCGCCCGCCCTCCGCGCTCAGGGCACGAGCACGACGCGTCCGACGACCCGGCCCGCGCGCAGGTCGGCGAGCGCCGCGTCGGCGTCGGCGAGCGCTCGCCGGTCGATCGGCATCGCGAGCGGCGGGCCCGCCCGCACCAGCGCGACCAGCTCGCGAAGCTCGGCCGGGCTGCCGATGTAGCTGCCCTGCAGCGTCGCGGCGCGCATCGGCAGCAGCGGCACCGCGAGCGTCGCCGCGCCGCCCAGCAGGCCCACCACGACGATGCGACCGCCCTTGTCGAGCATCTCGTAGGCGAGCGCCACGGTCTCGCCGCTGCCCACCAGGTCCATCACGAAGCCCACCGGTCCGCCCAGCGCCTCGCGGATCCGCGCGGCCGCGTCGGGCACCTTCGGATCGATCGCGGCGACCGCGCCGGCCGCCAGCGCCGCCTCGCGCTTGCGCGCGTCGATCTCGACGACGACCGCGCCCTTCGCGTTCATCCGGCGCATCAGGTCGAGCGCCATCAGCCCCAGCCCGCCCGCGCCGAAGACGACGATGCGCTCGGTCTGCAGCAGCGGTCCCGCCTTCTTCAGCGCGCCGTAGGTGGTCAGGCCCGCGCAGGCGAGCGGCGCGGCGGCGACCGGGTCGAGCGCGCCGAGGTCGATCAGGTAGCGCGGATGCGGAACGAGGATGTGGTCGGCGTAGCCGCCCGGCCGGTTGACGCCGAGGAAGCGCGGCGCGGTGCACAGGTGCTCGTCGCCCGCCTGGCAGGCGCGGCAGCTGCCGCAGCCGATCCAGCTGCAGACCACGTGCCGCGAGCCGATCGCCACGCCGGCCGCATCCGGACCGAGCGCGACGACCTCGCCGGTCGACTCGTGCCCCATCACCTGCGGGAAGGCCACCCGACCCTCGAACGACAGGCGACGGTCTCCGCCGAGGTCGTAGGCGCCTTCCCAGATGTGGACGTCGCTGTGGCACATCCCCGCACCGAGCGTGCGCACCAGCACCTCGGTGCCCTGCGGCTCGGGCAGCGGCCGGTGGGCCGCCTCGAGGTGCTGCCTGAACCCGCCGAGGTGCATGCACCGCATCTTCATCGTCGATCTCCTCCCGTTCGCGCCGCGCCGCTCATCGGCGCCGCGGCGGCTGTTGACGTCCGTCGGCACGTTACGGCAGACTCGTATGCACGTCAACGGTATGCTTTCATGCTTACCGATCCGCCCGTCCATGACGGGTGGCGACGGACGACCACACGCCGGGCGCGATCCGGCGACCACAGGGAGCAGCGCAGACCATGACGGACAGGGAGACGGTGCCGGCCCCGCGCCAGTACATCGGCGGGGCGTGGCGGGAGGGCGGCGACGGCATGGTCGGTCCGGTGTGCGACCCGGCCACCGGCCAGGTCCTCGCCGAGGTGCCTCGGGCCAGCCGCGCGGACCTCGACGATGCGCTCGAGGCGGCCGAGCGGGGCTTCCGAACCTGGCGGCTGAAGTCGCCGCAGGAGCGCGCCGCGGTGCTGCGGCGCGCCGCCGACCTGCTGCGCGAACGCGTCGCGCCGCTCGCGCGCCTGATGACCCTCGAGCAGGGCAAGACCCTGCCCGAATCGACCCTCGAGGTCACGCTCTCGGCCGAGACCTTCGACTGGTACGCGGCCGAGGCACTGCGCGCGAACGGGCGCGTGATTCCGGCGCGCGTGCGCGGCACGCGCCAGCTGGTGATGCCGCAGCCGCTCGGACCGGTGGCAGCGTTCACGCCGTGGAACTTCCCGGCGCTGCTGCCCGCGCGCAAGATCGCGCCCGCGCTCGCGGCCGGCTGCAGCGTCGTGATGAAGCCCTCCGAGGAGACGCCGCTGTCGGCGATCGGGCTCGCGCAGGCGCTGGCCGACGCGGGCCTGCCGGCGGGCGTGCTGAACCTCGTCTTCGGGGTGCCCGCCGAGGTCTCCGAGCACCTGATCGCCTCGCCGGTGATCCGCAAGGTCACCTTCACCGGCTCGACCGCGGTCGGCCGCCAGCTCGCCCGGCTCGCGGCCGAGGGCGTCAAGCCGTGCACGCTCGAGCTCGGCGGCCACGCGCCGGTGCTGGTGTTCGACGACGCCGACCTCGAGCGCACGGTCGCGACCTGCGTGATGGGCAAGACCCGCAATGCCGGCCAGGTCTGCACCTCGCCCACGCGCTTCCTCGTCCAGGACGGCCTCCACGATGCCTTCGTGCGCCGCTTCGGCGAGGCGATGGACGCGCTCGTCGTCGGACCGGGGCTCGACGCGCGCTCGCAGATGGGCGCGCTCGCCAACGGGCGTCGCCTCGAGGCGATCGGCTCGCTCGTCGAGAACGCCGTCGCGCACGGCGGCCGGGTCGTGGCGGGCGGCAGCCGCGTCGGGCTCGCCGGCCACCTCTACCGCCCCACGGTCGTCGCCGGCGCGGGCGCTCGGGCCGACGCGATGCGGGTCGAGCCCTTCGGGCCGCTCGCGCTCGTGTCGCGCTTCGCGACGCTCGACGACGGACTCGCCGAGGCCAACCGCCTGCGCTTCGGCCTCGCCGCCTACGCGTTCACCACCTCGGCCGCCACCGCCGCGATCGTCGGCGAGGAACTCGAGGCCGGCGGCATCGGCATCAACACCTTCGCGGTGTCGCACGTCGAGGCGCCCTTCGGCGGCCTCAAGGACAGCGGCTACGGCAAGGAAGGCGGCCCCGAAGGCATCGAGGCCTACATGCACCCGAAATACGTCCACCACGCCTGAGACGTGAACCCCGAGGAGACGCCCATGACCCATCGCCCCCACGCTTCGTCCCGCGGCCGCCGCCGCGGGTTCGCGGTCGCCGCCACCGTGCTCGCCACCGCCCTCGCCGGCGCGTCCGGCGGTGCGCACGCGCAGTCCGCGCCGCCGCTGCGCATCGGCATCCTGAGCGACATGGCCGGCATCGTCGCCGACCTGTCGGGCCCCGGCTCGGTGATCGCCGCCAAGATGGCGATCCAGGACTACGGCGGCAGGGTGATCGGCCGGCAGATCGAGCTGATCGAGGCCGACCACCAGAACAAGGCCGACCTCGGCATCTCCCTCGCGCGCCAGTGGTACGACAGCGGCGTGCGGGTGATCTTCGACATCGGCATCACCACGGTCGCGATCGGCGTGCAGCAGCTCGCGCGCGACAAGGACCGGATGGTGATCTTCAACAGCTCGGCCAGCAGCGACCTGACCGGGAAGTTCTGCTCGCCGAACGGCGTGCACTGGACCTACAACTCGTATTCGCAGGCGCTGGGCGCGGTCAAGGCCGCGCAGGACGCCGGCGCCAAGTCCTGGTACTTCATCACCGTCGACTACGCGTACGGCAAGAACGTGCAGCGCGATGCGACCGAGATGATCCAGAAGGCGGGCGGCAAGGTGCTGGGCTCGGTGGCCCACCCGTTCGAGAGCGGCGAGTTCTCCTCGCAGCTGCTGCAGGCGCAGACCTCGAAGGCCGACGCGATCGGGCTGGCGACCACCACCGGCCACGCCGCGACGATGATCAAGCAGGCGGCCGAGTTCGGGGTGTCGCCGAAGCAGCTGATCGCGCCGATGAGCCTGACCTACAACGACGTGCGCGCGGTCGGCCTGCAGGCCGCGCAGGGCCTGTACGTGACCGAGCCCTTCTACTGGGACCAGAACGACGAGACCCGCCGCTTCTCGAACCGCTTCAAGGACAGGCACGGCAAGATGCCGAACATGGTCCAGGCGAGCGTCTACGGCGCGGTCACGCACTACCTGAAGGCGGTCGCCGCCGCGGGCACCGACGATACCGCCGCGGTGATGGCGAAGATGAAGTCGCTGCCGATCAACGACATGATGACCCGGGACGGCACGATCCGCGAGGACGGGCGCGTGATGCGCGAGAACTACATCTTCCGCGTGAAGAAGCCCGCCGAGTCGAAGAGCACCTGGGACCTCTACGCACCGGTCTCGACGATCTCGCGCAACGACTCGTTCCCGGTCGACAAGGCCTGCCCGCTGATCAAGTGACGTGCGCCGCCGGCCCGTCGGTCGACGGGCCGCTGCCGCCCCCTCCCCCCCCTCCATTCCCGGGATCCGTCCATGCCAGGCGTCTACTACGAGGACCTGCACGTCGGTCGCACCTTCGTCCACCCGATCCGGCGCACGGTCACCGAATCGGACAACGTCTTCTTCTCCGCGCTGACCCACAACCCCGCCGCGCTGCACCTCGACGAGGAGTACTGCCGCGAGCACACCGAATACGGGCAGCGCATCGTCAACAGCGCATTCACGCTCGGGCTGATCGTCGGCATCTCGGTCGGCGACACCACGCTCGGCACGACGGTCGCCAACCTCGGCTGGGACGAGGTCCGTTTCCCCAGGCCCGTCTTCCACGGCGACACGATCCGCGTCGAGAGCACCGTGGTGGAGGCGCGCGACAGCGCCTCTCGCCCGCAGAACGGTATCGTCACGTTCGAGCACCGCGGCTACAACCAGCGCGGCGAGCTCGTGGCCACCTGCAAGCGCGGTGCGCTGATGCTGCGGCGCCCGCCCGGCGTGGCGCCGCGCTGAAGGGCGCGCCGCGGACGCGGCGACATCCGGAGGACGGGCGACGATGACGGAGACGATGAGGGCGGCGGTCTGCGAGCGCTTCGGCTCCCACCTCGACCTGGTGGTCCGCGACCTGCCGAGGCCGGCGCTCCGGCCGGGACGGGTGCGCGTGCGCATCGCCCATTCGACGGTGAGCTTCGGCCAGACGGTGCTGGTCGCCGGCCGCTACCAGCGCGAGCTGGCGCCACCCTTCGTGCCGGGGACCGAGGTGTCCGGCATCGTGCTCGAGGTCGGCGACGGCGTGGCCGGCCTCGCGCCCGGCGATCGCGTGGCCGGCGTGCTCGACCAGGGCGGCTACGCCGAGGAGGCGGTGACCACCGCGGCCACGGTCTACCGGCTCCCGGACGCCCTCGACCTCCCGACCGCGGCCTGCCTGCCCCTGACCTACGGCACCGCCTACGCCGCACTGCACTGGCGCGGCCGGCTCGCGCGCGGCGAGACGGTGCTGGTGCTCGGTGCCGCCGGCGGCGTCGGTCTCGCCACCGTCGAAGTCGCGCTCGCCTCCGGCGCGCGGGTCATCGCCACCGCCAGCACCGAGGCCAAGCGCGCGCTGGTGCGCTCGCGCGGCGTCGCCGCCGTGCTGGACGCCGACCCGGGCGCGCTGCGCGCGGCGGTGATGGCCGCCACCGCCGGCCGTGGGGTCGACCTGGTGTTCGATCCGGTGGGCGGCCCGCTGTCGGTCGAGGCGATGCGCTGTCTCGCGCCCGAGGGCCGGCTGCTGGTGATCGGCTTCGCGAGCGAGCAGGTGCCCGAGGCGCGCTTCAACATGCTGCTGGTGAAGAACGTCGACGTGGTCGGCTTCTGGATGGGCCTCTACATCGGCTGGGGACGCACCGACGAGCGCGAGCGGCACGCCCCGCGGATGCGCGCGATGGTCGACACGCTGGCCGGCTGGTGCGTCGACGGCCGCCTGCGGCCCGAGGCCGGCATGCGCTTCCCGCTCGAGCGCATCGTCGACGCGTTCGATGCGGTGGTGTCGCGCCGCGGGCTCGGCCGCGTGCTCGTCGACGTCGTGCCCTGAGCGCGGACGCCGCGCCCGCTCACTCGGGCGCGATGCCCGCGTCGCGCACCTTCTGCCCCCAGACCTCGAGCTGGCGCCCGACGTAGACGCCGAGCTCGGCCGCGCCGGCCGGCGCGGGCTCGCCGCCCAGCGACTCGATCCGCTCGCGGAACTCGCGTCGCTGCACGATGCGCTCGAGCTCGGTCGACAGTCGCGCGACGATCTCCGCGGGGAGCCCGGCCGGACCGAAGAGACCGACCCAGGCCGACAGGTCGAAGCCCTGCAGGCCGAGCGTCTCGCCCAGCGTCGGCAGTTCGGGCGCCATCTGCGTGCGCTTCTCGGTGGACACGGCGATCGCACGGATGCGGCCCGCCTTCAGGTGCTGCTGGCTGGACGCGAGGTCGACGAACATGAACGCCACCTGGCCGCCGGCGAGATCGGTCAGCGCCTGCGGCGTGCTCTTGTACGCCACGCCCTGCGCGCCCAGCTTCGTGAGGTTCACCAGCGCGGCGCCCGCGACCTGGCCGGTGCTGTTGCCGTACGCGTAGCTGGCACGGCCCGCGTTCTCCTTCGCCCACGCCACGAGCTGCGCGGGCGTCGTGATCGGCAGCTTCGCGTCGACGGCGAGGATGAAGGGGAAGTAGCAGACCCGGCCGATCGGCGCGAAGTCGCGCACCGGGTCGTACGGCAGCTTGCGGAAGAGGTGCGGATTCGCCGAGTGCGTGGTGTTCGTGGTCAGCATCAGCGTGTAGCCGTCGGGCGCGGCGCGGGCGACCGCCTCGGCGGCGATCTGGCCCGACGCACCCGGCCGGCTCTCGACCACCACCGGCTGCCCGAGCGCGGCGCGCAGGTCCTCGGCGATCGCGCGCGCGACGATGTCGGTCGCGCTGCCGGCCGCGAACGGGATCACGAGCCGGATCGTCCGGTTCGGGAAGGGCTGGGCCCAGGCGGTGCCGGCGCGCGCGGCGAGCGCGGCTGCGCCGAGCGCGAGCAGGGTCCGTCGGGTCGATCGCATCGGTGTCTCCTCGTGTCGTCGTTGCACGCGCGTCCTGCGCGCGGGGACCGGCCCGTTCGCGCGGGCCGGGGGTCGGGGGTCGGGTCAGCCGGGCCGCCTCATCGCGAGCACCCGTCGCGCCTGCACCAGATGCGGCCGGTCGAGCATCCTGCCTTCGAGCTGCAGCGTGCCGGCGCCCGGCGCCGCCTCGAACGCGTCGACCACCGCCTGCGCGAAGCGCAGGTCCTCGGCGTCCGGCGAGAAGCCCTCGTTGATCGGGCCCACCTGGTCGGGATGGATCGCGATCTTGCCGGTGAACCCCTCGCGCCGGGCGGCCCGCACCTCGCGGCGCAGGCCGTCGGCGTCGCGGAAGTCCGCGGTCAGCGTGTCGATCGCCTGCACCTCGCAGGCGTGCGCGGTCACCAGGCACAGCGAGCGGGCCATCCGGTAGGTGAACGCGAAGCGGCCGTCGTCGTCGCGGTTGGTGCTCGCGCCGATCGCCGCGGACAGGTCCTCGGCGCCCCAGGTGAGGCCGGCGAGCCGCGGGGTGGCGCCCACGTAGCCCTCCATCCGCAGCACGGCGACCGCCGTCTCGGTCGCGACGCAGACGATGCGGATCGTGCCGACGGGCACGCCGTCGCGCGCCTCGAGCGCGGTGAGGAAGTGGTCGAGCCGGACGGCGTCCTGCGCCGACGTGGTCTTCGGCAGCACGATGCCGTCCGGCGCGCCGCCGACGACCGCGGCGAGGTCCGCGAGCGAGGCCGCGCTCGACAGCGGGTTGATGCGGACCCAGCGCTGCTGCGTGCCGCGGCCCCGGCTCGCCTCAAGGTGCGCGCGGACCAGCCCGCGCGCGAACGGCAGGCGCTCGGCGGCGACCGCGTCCTCGAGGTCGAGGATCAGCGCGTCGGCCTCGCCGGCGGAGGCCTTCGCGAGCTTCTTCTCGCTGTCGCCGGGCACGAACAGCATCGATCGGAGGGTGGCGGTCATCGTGGGGCTCGGGGGTCGAAGGGGGCGGTCGGAAGCGGCCGCGTGTCAGACCGCGCGGGAATAGGCGCGGACGTGCCGCTCCATCCGGCGGCGCGCGGCCTCGGCGTCGCCGGCGCGGATCGCGTCGGTCACGCGGCGGTGCGCCTCGACGACGGCCTCGCGCACCTCGCGCGCGCTCACGTGCTCCTCGCGGGTGGAGTCGCGGATCAGTCCGGTGATCGAGGCCATGAAGGCGCTGAGCAGCTCGTTGCGGCTCGCGACGGCGACGGCCCAGTGCCATTCGACGTTGGCCGCGAGGAAGGACTCGGCATCGGCGTCGACCGCGTCCGCCATCCGTCGCGACGCGTGCTCGAGCGCCGCCAGGTCCTCGTCGGTGCGATGCTCGGCGGCGAGCCTCGCGAGCATCGGCTCGAGCGTCTCGCGGGCCTCGATCACCGTCCGGAACGCCACGCCGCGTCCCTTCGCGTACGAACCGACCTGCCGGGCCACGAGGTCCGTCGTCGGCAGGCGGACCACCGTCCCGCCGTAGCGGCCCGGCCGGGTCTGCACCAGGCCCTCGGCCTCGAGGATGCGCAGGGCCTCGCGCACCGAGCCGCGCGACAGGCCGGTCTCGGCGACCAGGTCCCGCTCCGGCGGAAGCGCCTCGCCCGCGGCGAAGCCGCCCGCGAGGATCCGCTCGCGCAGGCGGTTCGCGAGGACGTCGCACGACTTGGGGACATCGATGGGACCGACGCGGGCCGACATGGCGGAAAGCTCCCTGGAGGTCGGAGTGTGCGGTCAAATCTTGCCTCGGTCAATGGTTCTACCGTAGACTCGAACGTGACGCTCCCACCCCCGGAACCCGCCCCATGTCCGTCTTCCGTCCGCTCGAGGGCACGCGCGTGCTCGACTTCTCGAAGGTCCTCGCGGGTCCGCAGTGCGCGCAGTACCTCGGCGAGCTCGGCGCCGAGGTGACCAAGGTCGAGCCGATCGGCACCGGAGACGACACCCGCCACTGGCCGCCGTTCGAGGACGGCACCGGCGCGATCTTCCTGTCGGCCAACCGGAACAAGCGCAGCCTCGCGCTCGACCTCAAGTCGCCCGAGGGACGCGCGATCTGCCACCGGCTCGCCTCGCAGGCGGACGTCGTGATCGAGAGCTTCGGACCCGGGGTCGCCGCGCGGCTGGGCGTCGACCACGCGACGCTGTCGGCGCTGAACCCGCGTCTCGTCCACTGCAGCATCTCGGGCTACGGCTCGGTCGGGCCGATGCGCGAGGGCAAGGGCTACGACCTGATCCTGCAGGCGTTCTCGGGCATGGTCGCGATCACCGGCGCGCCCGGCGGCGAGCCCGCGCGCAGCCCGTTCTCGCCGGTCGACCAGGGGACCGGCCTGCACGCGACGGTCGGCATCCTCGGCGCGCTGCTGCAGCGCGACCGCACCGGGCGGGGCTGCAGCATCGAGGCCTCGCTCTTCGACACCTCGGTGGGCTTCCTCGCCTACTTCCTGCAGAGCTTCTGGGCGCGGGGCACGGAGCCGGCGCGCGTCGGGGCCGGCCACGAGTCGCTGTGCCCCTACCAGGTCTTCGACGCGAAGGACGCACCGCTGATCCTCGGCGTGGCCAACGACGCGCTGTGGGTCGCGTTCTGCCGCGCCGCGGGCGCGCCGGAGCTCGCCGTGCGCGAGGGCTTCCGGACGAACCCCGAGCGCGTGCAGCGCCGCGCCGAGACCGTGGCGCTGGTCGCCGACCTGATCCGCGGCCGCAGCCGCGACGAGTGGCTCGCGCTGCTCGACGAGGCGGGCATCCCGTGCTCCCCGGTGCACTCGCTGGGCGAACTCTCCGCGCATCCGCACACTCAGGCCTCGGGCATGCTGTTCGACACCGAGACGCCCACCGGTCGACCGGTGCGCGCGGTGGCGATGCCGCTGCGGGTCGACGGCGAGCGGCTCGCGCCGCAGCGGCAGGCCCCCGCGCTCGGCGCCGATTCCGACGCGGTGCTGCGCGACGCCGGCTACGCCGAGGCCGAGATCGAGGCATTGTGCGCACGCGGCACGATCGCCCGGGCGACCGGCCGCTGAATCCACGAGAGGACCGACGATGAACTTCGACTACACCGACGACCAGCTCGAGATCGAGCGCGCGGTCGCCGCGATCTGCACGCGCTTCGACGACGCCTACTGGCTGAAGAAGGACCGCGAGGGCGGCTTTCCGCACGACTTCCACGCGGCGTTCGCCGAGGCCGGCTGGCTCGGCATCGCGATGCCGCAGGAAGTGGGCGGTGCGGGCCTCGGCATCGCCGAGGCGGTGATCATGATGCGCACGATCGCCGCCTCGGGCGCCGGGATGTCGGGCGCGTCGGCGATCCACATGAACATCTTCGGCCTGCACCCGGTGGTGGTGAACGGCACCCGCGAGCAGCAGCAGCGCTGGCTGCCGCCGCTGATCGCGGGCCGGCAGAAGGCCTGCTTCGGCGTCACCGAGCCGAACACCGGCCTGAACACGCTGAAGCTCAAGACCCGCGCCGTGCTGAAGGGCGACCGGTACGTCGTGCACGGCCAGAAGGTCTGGATCTCCACCGCCCAGGTCGCCGACAAGATCCTGCTGCTCGCGCGCACCGCCGACCCCGATCCGAAGGCGCCGACCCGCGGGCTCACGCTCTTCTACACCGACCTCGACCGCACGAGGATCGAGGCGCGCGAGATCGACAAGCACGGCCGCAAGGCGGTGGACTCGAACCAGCTGTTCATCGACGGGCTCGAGATCCCCGTCGAGGACCGCATCGGCGAGGAAGGCCGGGGCTTCGAGTACATCCTGCACGGGCTGAACCCGGAGCGGGTACTGATCGCCGGCGAGGCGATCGGGCTCGGCCGCATCGCGCTCGAGCGCGCCGCCCGCTACGCGAACGAGCGGATCGTCTTCGACCGGCCGATCGGCAAGAACCAGGGCGTGCAGCACCCGCTCGCCGAGCGCTGGATGGAACTGCAGGCGGCCGACCTGATGACGATGCGCGCGGCCTGGCTCTACGACAACGGCCGGCCCTGCGGCGCCGAGGCCAACGCGGCGAAGTACCTGTCGGCCGAGGCCGGCTACCGCGCCTGCGAGACCGCCGTGCTGACCCACGGCGGCATGGGCTACTCGAAGGAGTTCCACGTCGAGCGCTGGCTGCGCGAGGCGATGCTCACGCGGATCGCGCCGATCTCCCCGCAGCTGATCCTCAGCTTCATCGCCGAGAAGGCGCTCGGGCTGCCGAAGTCCTACTGATCCCGTTCCGACGGAGCCCTCCGATGTCCGCTCTCTTCTCCCCCTTCGAGCTGCGCGGCGTGCGCCTGCCGAACCGCGTCGCGATCTCGCCGATGTGCCAGTACTCCGCGCACGACGGCTGGCCGTCCGACTGGCACGCGAAGCACGTGGGCCGCATGGCCGACGGCGGCGCCGGCCTGGTGATCCTCGAGGCGACCGCCGTCGAGAAGCGCGGGCGCGGCACCTGCGGCGACCTCGGCCTGTGGGACGACGCGCAGGTGCCGGCGATGCGCGCGCTCGCGACCGCGATCGAGGCCGGCGGCGGCGTGCCCGGCATCCAGCTGGGTCACGCGGGTCGCAAGGCCGGCTCGCAGCGGCCGTGGCACGGCAACGGCCCGCTGGGCGAGGAGGACGAACGCCTGCGCGGCGAGCGCCCCTGGCCCGCGATCGCGCCATCGGCCCTGCCGGTCAACGAGAAGTGGCCCGTGCCGCGCGAGCTGCGCGCCGACGAGATGGCCAGCCTCGTCGAATCGTTCCGTCTCGCCGCGCGGCGCGCGGTCGCGGCCGGCTTCCGCTTCGTCGAGGTGCACGCGGCACACGGCTACCTGCTGCACGAATTCCTGTCGCCGCTGTCGAACCATCGCGGCGACGCCTGGGGCGGCTCGCTCGAGAACCGGATGCGGCTGCCGCTCGCCGTCGTGGACGCCGTGCGCGACGCGATCGGACCGGACCGGCTGCTGTCGGTGCGGATCTCGTCGGTCGACGGCGCCGAAGGCGGCTGGTCGCTCGACGACAGCGTGGCCTTCGCGCGCGAGCTCGCGCGGCGCGGCGTCGACTTCGTCGACTGCTCGTCGGGCGGCATCGCCGGCCCCGCCACCGCCGCGAACGACCGGTTCGCGGTGAAGCGATTCCCCGGCTTCCAGGTGCCCTTCGCCGAATGCGTGAAGCGCGAGGCGGGCCTCGCGACGATCGCGGTCGGGCTGATCACCACGCCCGAGCAGGCCGAGGCGGTGATCGCCGAGGAGCAGGCCGACCTCGTCGCGATCGGCCGGCAGGCGCTCGTCGAGCCGAACTGGCCGCTGCAGGCGGCGTTCGCGCTGGGCGACGACCGCGACTGGGCGCGCTGGCCGGCGCAGTACGGCTGGTGGCTCGCCCGCCGCGGCGGCATCGAGGATCCGACCGGCCGCAGCGGGCGGTGAACGCGGCGGCCCAGCCGGGGGTGTCCGACGCGACCCGCATCGAGGCGGCACGGGCTGCGGATGCCCGCCGGCCGCCCGCCTCGACGTCCGCCGGTACCCGGTAGACTTCCCGACAGCCCGCCGCAGTCGGGCCGGCGCCGACGCCGGCCTCGCGGGCACGAAGGAGACGAACCATGCCCACCGCCGCACGCGTCGACCCGGCCGACGTCTTCACCCCCGACGAATGGGCGGCGCTGAGCGCGAAGTCCCGTTGGCGCGGCCTGTGGCTGGTGACGCACTGCTGGGGCGCGATCGGCCTGTGCATGCTGCTGGGCGCCCGATGGCCGTGGCTGATCCCGCTGCTCGTGCCGCTGGTGGCGGCGCGCCAGCTCGGCCTGCTGATCCTGATGCACGACGCGGCGCACGGCGTGCTGCACCCGAACCGGCGCGTCAACGACTGGGTCGGCACCTGGCTCTGCTCGTCGGCACTGCCCGAGTACCGGAAGGCGCACCTGCAGCACCACCGTTTCACCCAGCAGCCGGAGGACCCGGACCTGCCGCTGTCCCGCCCCTTTCCGATCGAGGCGGGCTCGCTCAGGCGCAAGATGCTCCGCGACCTCACCGGCTCGAGCTTCCTCAAGCTGCGCCTGGGCATCGACCTCGAGGCACGCAGGAAAGGCGGCGCGCGCGCGGGCGAGAAGGGCACCGACCTGCTGAGCACGGGGCTCGACCCGCGCTTCGTCTGGGGCAACCTGGGCTGCCTCGCCCTGTTCACGCTCGCGGGATACGCGTGGCTCTGGATCTCGCTGTGGCTGGTGCCGCTGGCCTTCTGGTTCCCGCTGATCTACCGCATCCGCAACATCGCCGAGCACGCGCTCGTGCCGGTCGGCGAACCCGATCCGTACCGCCACGCCCGCACGACGATCGCCTCGTGGTGGGAGCGCGCGCTGCTCGCGCCGTACTGGGTGAACTACCACGGCGAGCACCACCTGTTCACGCACCTGCCCTGCTGGAGCCTGCCCCGCGCGCATGCGCTGCTGGCGCGGCGCGGCCTGCTGCAGCGGATGCGGGTCGCGCGCGGGTACCGGGAGGTGCTGCGTCACGCGGTGAAGCCGGCGGCCCATGGCGCCCCGGCGTGAGCGCCGCGGCACCGTGACGATGCTCCGGGATCCGGCGGCGCCCGCGACATGACCGTCTACGTCGACGACGCCCGCACCCCGTTCCGCGGCTGGCGGATGTGCCACATGCTGGCCGACACCGACGAGGAGCTGCAGGCGATGGCCAGGGCGCTCGGCCTGCAGCACCGCTGGCAGCACGACGACCACTACGACCTGAACGAGGAGACGCGGGCGCTCGCGGTCGCGCTGGGCGCGGTCGAGATCAGCAGACGGCAAGCCGCGGCGATGCGGGCCCACCGGCGGGTCCACGGCCGGCTCGGCGAGCCGACGGCGGCACTCGTCTGGTTCCGCGTGAGCCTGCGCGTGCGCGTCGTCCGCGACTGACCCGGTGGTCGCGGCCCGACGCTACGCGACCGCCGGCTTCGCCCGCTCCCGGATCGCGAGCCACGCGATGCCCGCGCCCGTCAGCAGCACCGGCACCAGCGAGCCCAGGTTCAGCAGGGTCCAGCCCTGCGTGGTCACCAGCACGCCGGAGCTGAACGAGGTCACCGCCATCACCGCGAACACGCAGAAGTTGATCGCGCCCTGCGCGCGGTCCTTCTCCTCCGGCGCGTAGGTCTTCAGCGCGAGCGTGGTGCCGCCGGTGAACACGAAGTTCCAGCCCACGCCGAGCAGGAACAGCGCGATCCAGAAGTGGTGCAGCTCGACCCCGGACAGCGCGATCGCGATGCAGACCAGCGTCAGACCCACGCCCGTGCCCATCACGTTCAGCACGCCGAAGCGCTTGATGAGGCTGCCGGTGAAGAAGCCCGGCGCGAACATGCCGATCACATGGCCCTCGAGCACGAAGGCCGCATCCGAGAACGGCAGCCCGCACTGCTGCATCGCCAGCGGCGTCGCCGCCATCAGCAGGTTCATCACGCCGTAGCCCAGCGCGCTCGCGCTCGCCGCGACGATGAACATCGGCTGGCGCATGATCTCCGACAGCGGCCGTCCGCCCGACTGCCCCGCCTTGCGGGCGGGCACGGGCGGGAAGTCGATCGTCGACAGCAGCGCGAGCGCGATCGCCGCAACCACCGCGAGCGCCAGGTAGGCGCCCACGAAGGGCAGCGCGGCCAGCTCGCGGGTGCGCGCCGCGAGATTCGGCCCGATCACCGCACCGATCAGGCCGCCGGCCATCACCCACGAGACCGCCTTCTCGCGAAGGTCGGTCGGTGCGAGTTCCGCCGCGGCGAAGCGGTAGAGCTGGCCGTTGGCCGAGTAGTAGCCGGCCACCAGCGTCGCGAAGCACATCAGCCAGAAGTTCTGCGTCCACGCGGCCCACGCGCACAGCAGCGCCGAGACCAGCGCCGTCAGCAGCCCGAGCTGGAAGCTGCGCTTGCGGCCGTAGCGCGACTGCGTCCAGGCCACCGGGCCGGTGCACAGCGCGCCGCCCACCACGTAGGCCATCACCGGCAGCGTCGCCATCCATCCGAACGGCGCGAGCGACAGGCCGACCAGGCCGTTGATCGCGATGAAGGTGACGTTGTTCGTCAGGAAGAGGCCCTGCAGCAGGGTCAGGGTCCAGAGGTTGCGGTTCATCGATGAGGGCGGCGTGAGGGAGGTGGGTCGGTCGATGCGGGGGCGCCGGGGCGGCGGCCCGGCAGGCTGCCTCGTCGGTCAGGGGCGGGGTCGGCGGGCGCTCAGGTGCCGAGCATCCGCGCCACGCCGCCCCGGGCCGCGTCGACCGCCCCCGCAGCGTAGCCCGGGAACGCGGTCGACCACTCGCTCGCGATGCCGAAGATGGACCCGGCCCAGGGCCCGTCCGTGACCTGGAGGGCACCGTGACCGTGGCCGCCGGCCGAAGCGAGGTCGGCCTCGGTCGCGGTCAGCGGCTCGGCGGCCCAGTCTTGGAGCCAGTCCCGGAGCGGTTCGGCGGCCCGCGCACCGAAGAGCCGGCCGAGCTGCGCACGGCAGAGCTCGCGCAGTGCGCCCGCGGGCACGCGCCGTCGCTGCGCGGCCGGCACGCCGACGAAGCCGAAGAGCGCGCCCGGTCCCTGCGGCGGCGAGGCGTCGTGAACCTCGGCGAGCGGCCCGGTGCGGCTGCGCGCGCCGCCCGACAGGCCCTGCTCGCGCCAGAACGGCGCGTCGTAGACGGCGACGTACTTGGCGTGCGGCGCCATCCAGGTGTCGGTCGCGTCCCAGTCGGCCGCCACCGCCTCGGGCAGCGGCGCATCGAAGCGGATCGTCGCGCGGGCGAGCCTCGGCGGGACCGCGAGCAGCACGCGGTCGACGTCGAACGAGGCGCATCCGCCGCCGGGCGTCGTCGCGGCGACCGTCACGCCGCGCGCGCCCACCGACATCGCCTCGACGCGGTGCCCCAGGTGAAGCGCGGTCGCCCGCAGCGCCGACCGCGCGGCGTCCGCCAGCGTCGCCATGCCGCCCGCGACCCGCATCGCGACCGGCGAGCCGTCGAAGTCGGGCACGCGCTGCAGCTGCCCGGGCCGGCCCTCGAAGACCAGGTCGCCGCGGACGGGCTGCGCGAAGGTCCGCAGTCCGAGCGACGCGATCCAGTCGGCGAACGCGGGCTGCAGGTCGGGCCAGTACCAGGTCGCGCCGAGGTCGAACGCCGCCGTGTCGGCCTCGCGCTCGTCCGCGCGGACCGCCAGCAGCCGCCCGCCGAGGCGGTCGCGCCCTTCGAGCAGCACCGGCTCGCAGCCCTGCCGCTCGAGCAGCGCGGCCGCGTGCAGCCCGGCGAGACCGCCACCGACGATGCCGATGCGACGGCTCAAGACACGATCCGGTTCGCCGCGTCCCTGCTCACACCGACCGCATCAGCCCGCCGTCCACCCGCAGGTTCTGCCCGGTGATGTAGCCCGCGCCCGGGCCGGCGAGGAAGGCCACGGTCGCCGCGACCTCGTCGCTCGTGCCGTAGCGCTGCATCGGCACCGCCGAGCGGCGCTCCTCGGTGGCGGGCAGGCTGTCGATCCAGCCCGGCAGCACGTTGTTCATCCGGATGTTGTCGGCCGCATGGGTGTCCGCGAAGATCTTCGTGAACGCGGCCAGGCCCGCCCTGAACACCGCCGAGGTCGGGAACATCGCCGCCGGCTCGAAGGCCCAGGCCGACGAGACGTTGACGATCGCGCCGGCGCGCTGCGCCTTCATCGTCGGCACCACCCGCCGCGTCGCGCGCACGACGTTGAGCAGGTAGACCTCCATGCCGCGGTGCCATGCCTCGTCGGGGATCTCCAGCAGCGGCCCGCGCGGCCCGTGGCCGGCGCTGTTGACCAGCACGTCGATGCGCCCCCAGCGCGCCAGCACCGCGTCGACGAGCCGGCCGACGTCGGCGTCCGACTGGTTCGAGCCGGTCACGCCCAGCCCACCCAGCTCCTTCGCCAGCGCCTCGCCCTTGCCCGACGACGACAGCACCGCGACGTGGTACCCGTCGGCCGCGAGGCGACGCGCCACGGCGGCGCCCATGCCGCTGCCCCCCGCGGTGACGACCGCGACCCGTCCTGCTTCCATGGCCTGTCTCCTGTGTCCGTGGTGTCCGACCGGCCGCAAGGCTAGCACTCCGCGCGACGCGCCCAGCGGCCCCGGCCTCGCCGCGAGGGGCGTCGCGACGGCAGAATGCGGGTCCCGACCCGCCCCTCGACATGCCGCAGGCCCCGACCCGTGACCCCGCTCCAAGCGCTCGACACCCCCACCGCCGTCGTCGACGTGCCCCGCATGAGGCGCAACATCGCGCGGATGCAGGCCCGCGCCGACGCGCTCGGCGTGGCCTTCAGGCCGCACGTGAAGACCAGCAAGTGCACGGCGGTGGTCGAGGCCCAGCTCGCCGCCGGCGCCCGCGGCATCACCGTCTCGACGCTGAAGGAGGCCGAGCGGTTCTTCGAGGCCGGCGTGACAGACATCCTCTACGCGGTCGGCCTCGCCCCGTCGAAGCTGCCGCAGGTCGCGGCGCTGCGGCGCCGGGGCTGCGACCTCAAGGTGATCGTCGACAACCCCGTGGCGGCCCGCGCGATCGCGGACCTCGCCGCCTCCGACGACCTGCGCCTCGAGACCTGGATCGAGATCGACACCGACGGCCACCGCTCGGGCATCGAGCCCGAGGACGTGCTGCTGCTGCAGGTCGGGCGGATCCTGCACGACGGCGGCGCGCGACTGGGCGGCGTGCTGACACACGCCGGCTCCAGCTACGACTGCACCGACGAGGCCTCGCTGCGGGCGATCGCCGAGCGCGAGCGCGCCGGCGCCGTCCGCGCGGCCGAGCGGCTTCGAGACGCGGGCCTGCCCTGCCCGGTGGTGAGCGTGGGCTCGACGCCGACGGCGCTGACCGCCCTCCACCTCGACGGCGTGACCGAGCTGCGTGCCGGCGTCTACGTGTTCTTCGACCTGGTGATGCACAACGTCGGCGTCTGCACGGTCGACGAGATCGCGCTCGGTGTCCTCACCACCGTCATCGGCCACCAGCACGACAAGGGTTGGGCGATCGTCGACGCCGGCTGGATGGCGATGAGCCGCGACCGGGGCACGCGGACCCAGCGGCGCGACTTCGGCTTCGGACTGGTCTGCGACGAGTCCGGCACCCCGCTCGACGGCTGGCTGATGACCGCGGCCAACCAGGAGCACGGGATCGTCGCGCTGGCCCGGGGACGCGATCCCGACGTCGCCGCACGGTTCCCCGTCGGCACGCGGCTGCGCGTGCTGCCGAACCATGCGTGCGCGACGGGCGCGCAGCACCCGGCCTATGTCGCGATCGGTGACGCCGGTACACAACGGACCTGGCCGAGGTTCGGCGGATGGTGAGCGCCGCGGCAGGTCGGCGCGGCATCCGCAGGGCGAGGAGGACCGCATGAGCGATCGGGAGAGCGCGGGCGCGAAGTGGCTGCGCGAGGACAGGGCGCGCCGCGAGCGCGAGGCCGCCGACGCGGCGAGGCTCAAGCGCGAGAAGGGGCTGGCCGCGCTCGCGCGGGCCCGTGCGGCGGCCGAGCAGGCGCGCCAGGACGCGTTCGAGGCCGCGCCCTCGCCCGCCGACGAGGAGCGGGCGCTGATGGAGCGGATCCTCGCCGAATCGGATCCGCGCGCCCGCGAGCGGCTCGAGGCGTCGCTGCGCGCGCTGCGCGAGCGCATCGCGCGCGAGGCCGCGCGCAGACCGCCGGGCACGCCGAGGCGCTGAACGCGGCCGGCCCGCGCCCCGGGGGGCGTAGGATGCCGGGATGAAACCCCCGAAACGGCTGCTCCCCCTCGTCGAGGAAGGCCTCGTCGACGACGTCGTCAGCCAGCTGATGAGCGGCAAGGAAGCGAACGTCTACGTCGTGCGCTGCGGCGACGAGACGCGATGCGCGAAGGTCTACAAGGAGGCGACGCACCGCAGCTTCCGGCAGGCCGTCGACTACACCGAGAACCGCCGCGTGAAGAACTCGCGGCAGGCGCGCGCGATGGAGCGCGGCACGAGGTACGGCCGGCAGGCCCGCGAGGAGGCCTGGCAGAACGCCGAGGTCGACGCGATGAACCGCCTGTACGCGGCCGGCGTGCGGGTGCCGCGGCCGCACGGCTTCTACGAGGGCGTGCTGCTGATGGAGCTCGTGACGGACGCCGACGGCGACGCCGCGCCGCGCCTGAACGACGTGCTCTTCGAGCCCGACGAGGCGCGCGCGGCGCATGCGACGCTGATCGCCGAGGTCGTCCGGATGCTGTGCGCGGGCGTCGTGCACGGCGACCTCTCGGAGTTCAACATCCTGCTCGCCGGCGACGGCCCGGTCATCATCGACCTGCCGCAGGCGGTCGACGCGGCCGGCAACAACCACGCGAGCCGGATGCTGCTGCGCGACGTCGCGAACCTGCGGGGCTTCTTCGGCCGCTTCGCGCCGGAGCTGCTCGAGACCGCCTACGGCCCCGAGATCTGGGACCTCTACCGGCGCGGGCTGCTCTCGAGCGCCACGCCGCTCACCGGCCGCTTCGTGCCCGATGCGTCCACCGTCGACCTCGCGGCGGTGATGCGCGAGATCGACGACGCGCGGCTCGAGGAGGCCGCGAAGCGCGCGCGGATGGCCGAGGCAGCCGCGGGCTGAGGCGGACCGCTCGGGCCTTCGGTCGCGCGGCACGGTGTCGTGCCGCTCCAGCTCGCCGACGCGCCGGCTGAAGGCGACATGCCGCGAACGATCGCCTCGGTGCGACCCGGCCTGAGTGTCCCCCCCATGCCCCGCGTCAGGCCTCCGTCAGTGCGATCAGCACATCCGCGTACCACGCGCCGTTCAGCCCGAGCGACTCGTCCTGCGCGAGGTCTCGCGTGCCCATGTCCATCCGCGTCGAGTGGATACCGAGCAGCCGCCACGGCAGCACGACCGCCGCAGCGCCCGGCGGCGCGCGCATCACGACCGGCGCGCCGCTCATGCCGCGGTGCGTGCGCGCGTCGGTGAGGAACCAGCCCTGTCCCTGGAAGCGCACGCCGAAGGCGGACGCGACCGCCGCCTGCCGAGCCACCGGCAGGTGGTGCGTCGTGTCGTGGAACCCGAGCGGAAAGCCCACGATCGACAGCGGCGCGCCGATCTCGACCTCGTCGAGGTTCGCCTGCAGGTGAGCGGGCGTGAAGACCTCGAAGGTCGCGCCGGCGGGCAGCGCGGCGCGATCGATCGGCACGACCGCGACGTCGATCGCGCCACCGCTGTCGCTCGCCTGGCGCCAGGTCGCGGTACCGCCTTCGTAGAGCGCCAGCCCGACCGTCGCGACGCGGGTGAGGTCGACACGGTCGACGTGCACGTCGATCCCGATGCGGTCGGGCGAATGCTCGCCCGCGGCGTCGAAGACGACGTGGCGGCTGGTGACGACGTGCAGGCGACCATCGCGCTCGAAGAAGAAGCCGCTCGCACGGGTCAGGAGCCGCTCGCCCGAGAACGTCGAGACCTGGGTGCAGGCGAGCAGCAGCGATTCGGTCACGGGGATCGATCTCCGGCGGGGCAGACTGCCCGATTCTGCGCGCTCCGACAGCCCGCGGCCGTCGGCCTGCGACCCGAATCGCGGTCCGACGGGCGACCGGCCGCGCAACCGCCGGCTTGCCGCACCGCGTCCCGAGCCGTCAGACTCGCGCCTTCGGACGCCCCCGGAGACCCGCCTTGAACCGCTCGCCACGCCCTCGCCGGACCGTCGAGGCGCACCACCTCGACGCCTGCGCGGACCTCGACGGGGCCCGGCTCCCCGGACCGGCGGTCGCGTCGTGACGGCCGCCGACGTGCAAGGCCTCGCCGCGCTGTTCGAACGCGGCCGTCGCGTCGGCGACCGACTGGCCGAACGAGGCGAGACCGTCGCGGTCGCCGAATCGTCGGCCGGCGGCCTGATCGCGGCCGCGCTGCTCTCGCGCGCCGGCGCGTCCGCCTACTTCCTCGGCGGCGCGGTGGTCTACACGCGCCGCGCGCGACGGCTTCTGACCGCGCTGTCGACGCAGGACACCGCCGGCATGCGCTCGTCGAGCCCGCCCTACGCGCGGCTGCTCGCCCGCCACCAGCGCGAGCGATTCGCCGCGACCTGGGGGCTCGCCGAGACCGGCGCGGCCGGGCCGACGGGCAACACCTACGGCGACCCGGCCGGCCACGCGTGCCTCGCGGTCGACGGCCCGTCGACGCGCGAGCGCACGCTGCGTACCGACGCCGCCGATCGGCCCGCGAACATGCTGGCCTTCGCGATCGCGGCCCTCGAGCTGCTCGACGAGGCGCTGGATGCGGCGCCCCGCGATGTTCCCGCCTCCCCCACGCCCACCGCGGCACCGTCCGCCACCGAGCCATGATCGACCACCTCGACCACCTCGTCCTCACCACCTCGCGCCGCGAGGCCTGCGTCGACTTCTACACGCGCGTGCTCGGCATGACGCTCGAGACCTTCATCGGCGGCACGCCGCCGGTCGAGCGCCACGCCTTCCGCTTCGGCAACCAGAAGATCAACCTGCACGTCCAGGGCTCGGAATTCGAGCCGAAGGCGCACCTGCCGGTGCCGGGCTCGCAGGACCTGTGCTTCATCGCGTCGGTGCCGATCGACACGGTGATCGCGCGGCTGAACGATGCGGGCTGGCCGATCATCGACGGTCCGGTGATGCGCACGGGCGCCACCCAGCGGATCCGTTCCGTCTACGTCCGCGATCCGGACCTCAACCTGATCGAGGTCTCCGAGCTCGCCTGACCGCTCGCCTCGCCGCTCACCCGAGCGGGCCAGCGGGCCGTGTGAGGCCGTCCGCTACACTGCGCCCCGTCCGACGACGAGGAGGAGACATCCCGTGGACCGCCGTTCCGCCCTGCAGGCCGGGCTCGCCGCCGCCTGCGCCGCCGCCGCGCCGCGCGCGCTCGCCCAGCCCGCATTCCCGTCCGCCCCGGTCAGGCTGATCGTGACCTTCCCGGCGGGCGGCCCGACCGACGTCACCGCCCGTGCGCTCGCCGAGGCCACCTCGAAGCACCTCGGCCAGCCGGTGGTGGTCGAGAACCGGCCCGGCGCGGCCGGCACGCTCGGCTATGCCGCGCTCGCCACCGCGCGCCCGGACGGCTATACCGTCGCGATGACGCCGGTCACCGGGCTGCGGGTCTCGCAGATGGAATCGACCGCCTGGAACCCGCTCAAGGACGTCCAGTACGTGATCGGGCTCACCGGCTACGTCTTCGCGGTGGTGGTCCGGGCCGACGCGCCGTGGAAGACGATGAAGGAGCTGGCCGCCCACATCGCGGCGAATCCGGGCAAGGTCAGCTACGGCTCGCACGGCGTGGGCAGCTCGGTCCACATGGCGATGGAGGAGCTGTCGGGCGCCCAGAAGTGGAGCCTGACGCACGTGCCGTTCAAGGGCAGCGCCGACATGCTCGCCGCGCTGGTGGGCGGCCACGTCGACGTCGCGATGGACTCGACCGGCGCGGTGCCGATGGTCGAATCCGGCCGCGTGCGCGTGATCGCGGTCTTCACCGAGCAGAGGACCGCGGTCTGGCCCGACGCGCCGACGCTGAAGGAGCTGGGCTTCGGCACGGTGGCCACCGGCCCCTACGGCATCGGCGCCCCGGCGGCCACGCCCGCCCCGATCGTCCGGACGCTGCACGACGCGTTCAAGCGCGGCCTCGAGGAGCCCTCGCACCTGAAGGCGCTCGAGCGCTACAACCAGCCGGTCTGGTACAAGTCGTCGGAGGACTACGCGGCCTGGATCCGCACGCAGCACGAAGCCGAGCGCCGCACGCTCGAACGGCTCGGGCTGCTGCGGAAATAGCGCGGCGGCTCAGCCCCGCTTCAGCGCCGCGCTCACCTTGTCGGCCGAGCCCTCCAGGCCGCCGAGCAGCGCGCGCTGGTCGCCCGGGATGACCATGCTGAACTTCGACTCGACCGAGGTGTACTCGAAGTAGCCCATCCGCGCGATCGGGCGGATCCTCGGTACGTCGACGAGGCCGTCCGCGTCGAGCACCTCGTCGGCGATGTGGACGGCCACGACACGGCCGAACACCACGTCGGCGCTGCCCATGGGGCCGTTGCCCGGAAAGCGCAGCGTGTTCAGGTAGACGCACTCGAACTGGATCGGCGAGCGGGCCACGCGCTTCGGCCTCACGAGGCGCGAGGCGGCCTTCTCCAGGCCCGCGACCTCGAACTCGTCGACGCCCGGCGGCAGTTCCTGCGCGCTCGCGTTGACCGCCTCGCGCAGGTCCCAGGTCGCCATGTTCCAGACGAATTCGCCGGTCTGCTCGGCATTGCGCACGCTGTCCTTGCGGCGGCCGTCGCTCGCCTGGTTCGCCGAGAACATCACGATCGGCGGATCGAAGGTCACGTTCTGGAACTGGCTGTAGGGCGCGAGGTTGTCGCGGCCCTCGGCATCGACGGTCGAGATCCAGCCGATCGGGCGGGGCACGACGCAGGACTTGAACGGATCGTGCTTGAGGCCGTGGGGGGTCTTGCCGGGTTCGTAGTACATGGCGGGTCTCCTGTCCGACTGCGGCGCTCAGGCCGCGCGCGTCCGCAGGATCTCGTCCTCGACGTCCCGCAGCCGCTCCTTGCCGAACCACATCTCGTCGCCGACGAAGAAGGTGGGCGAGCCGAACGCGCCGCGCGCATGGGCCTGCTCGGTGCTGCGCAGCAGGCCCTCCTTCACCTCCGGCAGCTGGGACGCCTCGAGCAGCGCCGCGGCATCGAGCCCGGCCGCCGTCAGGGTCGAGACGATGGTCGGCACGTCGTCCATGTTCCTGCCGTCCTCCCACATCGCCGCGAACACCGCGTCGACGTAGCGCGCGAACACGCCGAGCCGCTGCGCGGCGACCGCGCCACGCATGACCTTCAGCGTGTTGACCGGGAAATGCGGGTTCATCCGGAAGCGGTCGAGGCCGTGCCGCTCGACGAAGCGCGCCATGTCGTGCCGGTCGTAGGCGCGCTTGGTCGGGATGTCCCGGAACGCCTCCATCGGCGAGCGGTTGTTCGCGAGCTTGAACAGGCCGCCGAGCAGGATCGGCACGTACTCGACCGTCGTGCCGGTGCGCGCCTCGAGCGCGGGCAGCACCTTGTGGACGAGGTACGCGTTCGGGCTGCCGAAGTCGAACAGGAACTGGACGGCGGGACGGCTCATGCGGAGGTCTCCTCGGAGCGATCGGTGTGCGTTCGGGGCGCAGGAAGCGGCGGGCGGACCCCGCTCACCAGGACTCGATCCACGGCCTCAGCTCGGTCTCGTGGGTCCAGGCGTCGCGCGGCTGGGCGTGCAGCCGCCAGTATTCTTCGGCGATGTGCTCGGGGTCGAGGATGCCGCCGCGGTCCTTCGTCGCGTAGCGCTCGGGGAAGTTCGAGCGGATGAACTCGGTGTCGATCGCGCCGTCGATCACGACGTGCGCGACGTGGATGCCCTGCGGCCAGAGCTCGCGCGCCATGCTCTGCGCGAGCGCGCGCAGCGCGGCCTTCGCGCCGGCGAACGCGGCGAAGCCCTCGCGGCCGCGCAGGCTCGCGGTGGCGCCGGTGAAGAGGATCGTGCCGCGACCGCGCGGCACCATCCGCCTGGCCACCTCGCGGCCCATCAGGAAGCCGCCGAAGCAGGCCATCTCCCAGACCTTGAAGTAGACCCGCGACGTGGTCTCGGTGACGGGGAAGCGGACGTTCGCGCCGATGTTGAAGACGGCGACCTCGATCGGCGCGATGTCGCGCTCGATGGTCTCGACGAGGGCGACGGTCTCGTCCTCCTTGCGCGCGTCGCTGCCGAAGGCGTGTGCGGTGCCGCCCTCGGCGCGGATCCGCGCGACCAGCGGCTCGAGCTTCGCGGCGTCGCGCCGGGTGACGCAGGCGACGTAGCCCTCGCGGGCGAAGCGGCGCGCGATCGCGCCGCCGGTGGCGTCGCCCGCGCCGACGACGAGGACCGCCCTGGGATCGGCCATGCCGGACTCCTGGAGATGAGCTCGGGCCGATGATAGGCCCGATGCCCGCCGCGCCGCGCGCGGCGTGCCGATTCAGCGGGCGCTCGCGGCCTCGACGATCCGCATCCGCGCCTCGACCTTGCCGAGCAGCTCGGCCTGCCCGCGCTCGGCGTGGATCGCCCGCAGGTTGTTCAGCATGCGCAGCAGGATCCGGTCGGCGCGCGCCGGCTGCAGCAGGTGCTCGAGGCCGCCGCCGTGCGGGCCCGCGCGCCGAGTCAGCTCGTCGACGTCCAGGCTCGTGCCGGTGAACGGGTCGACGACGACGATGCCCTGGTGCAGGTTCACGCGGACGAGGAAATGGCCGGGGAAGGACACCCCGTCCAGGTCGAGGCCCACGTGGCGGCCGAACTCCATCAGCAGCACCGCGAGCGTGATCGGGATGCCGCGGCGCGTCTCGAGCACGCGGTGCAGGTAGCTGTTGTCGGGGTCGTAGTAGTCGTCGAGGTTGCCGCCGAAGCCCTGGCGCCCGTAGACGAAGCGCAGCAGGCGCTGCAGGCGCGCCGTCTCGGTGGCGGCGCCCCGGCAGTCGTCGGCGAGCTGGCGTGCGAGCCGGTCGAACGCGGCGAGCGGCGCCTGCAGGTCGAGCGACGGATAGGCGTCGAGCGCGAGCGAGGCGGCCGCCTCGAGCAGCGGGATCGAGCCGGCGTCTCCGACCAGCATGCGGAAGTAGCCGAGGGGCGTGGTCGGTTCGTACATGTCGGTCGCACGCGGTGCGACGCAGTATGCCCCAGCGCCCGCCGGCTCCGCCCGGAGCCCCCGCGCGACAGCTGCCGCGGCCGCGGGTCGGACGGCACCGTCGGCGCGGCTAGGCCGACCGCCGCGGACGCTCCGGCCGGGCCCTTGCGCGCACCGAGCCCCGCCGGGCGCGCCCAGCCGCTCCGGGCCAGCGGGCGAGCCAGGCCGCGAGGTGCTCGGCGAGTCCGTCGGCCGCCGGCGACGACGCCCGCAGCACGGGGCGGTACAGGCAGACGGCGCGGACCGTCTCCGGATCACGGACCCGCCGCAGCTGCAGCCCGAAGCTGCGGGCCACCACGCCGACGTAGGCCGGCGCGAGGGTCGCGGCGAGCCCCTGCGCGGCGATGCCCAGCGCGGTCGTGGTGTGGTCGACGACGTCGACCGGCACGATCCGCTGGTCGTCGGGCACGTTGAGCCGCATCCGCGCGACGCTGCGCTCGTGGTCGCGACCGGCCGCGACCAGCGGATGACCGTGCAGGTCCGACCAGACGAGCGCGCGGCGCCGCGCGAGCGGGTGGTCGGGCGCGCACCAGAGCACCCAGGGGCTGTCGAACAGCGGCTCGCGGGCGACCTCGGGCCCCGTGGGCCGGTCCGGGCCGACCGCCAGGTCGACGTCGCCGCCGGCCACGCGGTCGACGAGCGCGTCGACCGGCACGTCGCGGATCCGGACGACGACCTTCGGGCGCAGCGCCCGGTACGCGCGGATCGCCTCGGGCAGCGCGGTCGCCGCGAGCACCTGCGGCGCACCCACGCGCACCACGCCGGCGGCGCGGTTGCGGACGTCGTCGGCCGCGCTCTCGGCGGCCTGCACCTGGCGCACCAGCGTCTCGGCCGAGGCGAGGAAGTCGCGCCCGGCGGCCGACAGCGCGACCGAACGGGTCGTCCGGTCGAAGAGCCGGAAGCCGAGCGTGGCCTCCAGATCCGCCACCAGCTGGCTGACCGCCTGCGCGGTGAGGCCAAGCCGCTCGGCCGCGGCGCTGAAGCCGAGATGCTCGGCGACGACCACGAAGGCCTCGACCTGGCGGACGGTGAAGCGAGTGAGCGGCATGGCCCGATTATCAACCATCGCTTGAAGATCTCGGCGAAACGATTGCTTGTGCTCGCGGGCCGGGCTGCCGACACTGGCCTGCCCACCGAACCGACGACGCCGCCCCGGCGCGGCGCACACCCCCATGCTGCAGACAGACGTCCACGCCGCGCTCGCGCGCGAGCTGATGCAGGCCGAGCGGACCCGCGTGCAGGTCGAGCAGTTCTCGAAGCGCCATCCGACGATGACCATCGAGGACGGCTACGCGATCCAGCGCGAGTGGATGCGGCTCGAGCTCGCCGCCGGCCGCCGCACCATCGGCCACAAGATCGGCCTGACCTCGCGCGCGATGCAGCAGGCCTCGCAGATCACCGAGCCCGACTACGGCATGCTGCTCGACTCGATGGTGATCCGCGACGGCAGCGAGGTCGAGGCCGCGCGCTTCCTCGTGCCGCGGCTGGAGGTCGAGTTCGCGTTCGTGCTCGCGAAGCCGCTGAAGGGCCCGGGCGTCACGCTCGTCGACGTGCTGAACGCCACCGACTGGGTCGTCCCCGCGCTCGAGCTGATCGACGCGCGGATCGAGCAGTTCGACCGCGTGACCAAGGCACCGCGCAAGGTGTTCGACACGATCGCGGACAACGCGGCGAACGCCGGCATCGTGACCGGCGGTCGCCCGATGCGCATCGACGCGATCGACTGGCGCTGGGCCGGCGCGATGCTCTACAAGAACGGCGTGATCGAGGAGACCGGGCTCGGCGCCGCGGTGCTGAACCACCCGGCCAACGGCGTGGCCTGGCTCGCCAACCGGCTCGCGCCCTACGGCGAGTCGCTCGAGGCCGGCGAGATCGTGCTGGGCGGCTCGTTCACCCGACCCGTGTACTGCGCGGCGGGCGACACGCTGCACGCCGACTACGGCCCGCTGGGGTCGATCTCGGTGAAGTTCGTCTGACGTCGCGAGGAGCCTCTCCGATGACCTCTCCAGCGCTCGATGTCGCCGGCATCGCGGTCTCGCCCGACCACTACATCGACGGCCGCCGCGTGCCGTCGGCCGAGTCCTTCGAGGACCGCTGCCCGATCGACGGCCGGCTGCTCGGTCGCGTGGCCGAGGGCCTGCCCGAGCACGTCGAGGCCGCGCTCGCCGCCGCACAGCGCGCGTTCCCGGCCTGGAGCGCGATGACCGCGGCCGAGCGCAAGCCGTACCTCGACCGCTTCGCCGAGGAGATCGGCAAGCGGGCCGATGCGTTCTGCGTGCTGGAGAGCACCGACGCGGGCGTGCTGCTGTCGCGGATGCGGCACGGCGTCGTGCCGCGCGCGATGCTCAACATCACCTGGTTCGCACAGCATGCGCTCGGGCTGCAGGATCGGCCGATCGACACCGAGCAGGCGCACCACCGCGTGCGCCACGACCCGGCCGGCGTGGTCGTCGTCATCACGCCGTGGAACGCGCCGCTGATGCTGTCGACCTGGAAGCTGGGGCCGGCGCTCGCCGCGGGCAACTGCTGCGTGCTGAAGCCGCCCGAGTGGGCGCCGCTCACCTGCTCGCTGCTCGCCGACGCGGCGCACGCGGCCGGCCTGCCGCCAGGCGTGCTGAACGTCGTCCAGGGCACGGGTGCGCGGGCCGGCGCGGCGCTGGTCGCCGATCCGCGGGTCGCACGGATCTCGTTCACCGGGAGCGTGCCCACCGCGAAGACCATCGCGACGGCCGCCGCGGCGAACCTCGTGCCCTGCAGCCTGGAGCTCGGCGGCAAGAGTCCGTTCATCGTGCTGGAGGACGCCGACCTCGACGGCGCCGCCGCGACCGGCGCGCTGATGTACCGCAACGCGGGCCAGGTCTGCCTCGCCGGCACGCGCTTCCTCGTGCACGAGCGCATCGCCGCGCGCTTCGTCGAGACGATGCGCGCGCACGTCGAGCGGCTGACCGTGGGCGACCCGCGCGAGGCGGCGACCGAGGTCGGCCCGATCATCCACCCGCGGCAGGTCGAGCGCGTGACGGGCTTCGTCGAGCGTGCGGTGGCCGGCGGCGCCCGCGTGCTCTGGGGCGGCGCACGTCATCCGTACGGCGCGCAGTACGTGGCGCCCACGATGCTGACCGACGTCGCGCAGGACAGCGAGATCGTGCAGAACGAGGTCTTCGGACCGGTGCTCACGCTGCAGACCTTCGCGACCGACGACGAGGCCGTGACCCTCGCCAACGGCACCGACTACGGCCTGGGCGGCGTCTGCTACGGCGAAACCGGGCACGCCACCGCCGTCGCCGACCGCGTGCGCACCGGCTTCATCTGGGTCAACAGCTTCGGCATCCGCGACCTCGCCGCGCCCTTCGGCGGCATCAGGCGCAGCGGCGTGGGCCGCGAGGGCGGCGACTGGAGCTTCGAGTTCTTCTGCGACGTGAAGGACGTGATCGTGCCGAAGAAGCCGTTCAAGGCGAGCTTCAGCCACCGCTGAGAGGAGCGACACGATGGGCGACGGACGGATCGTGGGCGCCGCGGTGGTCTCGCACCACCCGGGCCTGATGCAGTGCGAGGACTTCCGCAGGATGATGGGCGCGGGCCGGGACTCGGACCTGATCGCCGGCTACGCGCGGCTGCGCGAGCGGATCGATGCGGCGCGGCCCGACGTGATCGTGATCTTCGACTCGCACTGGTTCACCACCGGCTACCACCTCGTGGACGCCGGCGACCGCTACGCCGGCACCTTCGTGTCCGACGAGATGCCGTGGTACCTGCACGGCGTGCCCTACGACTACCGCGGCCATCCGAAGCTCGCCTGGGCGATCGACGGCGCCTCGCGCGAGGCGGGCGGCCACGTCCGAGCGATCGCGAACCCGGGGCTCGGCCGCACCTACGCGTCGCTGAACCTGGTCAAGCAGATGCGGCTCGAGCTCGACGACCTGCCGGTGGTGAGCGTGAGCTCGTGCCAGAACGCGCGCTGGCCGCACTTCCTCGACTCGGGCGCGCAGGTGGCCGAGGGCATCCGCCGCAGCGGCCTGCGCGTGGTGCTGCTCGCCTCGGGCGCGCTCAGCCACCGCTTCGTCGACATCGACTGGAAGCCGGTGCATCCGCGGATCTTCCACGAGAGCAACGTCTCGAGCCCCGAGAACGTCGAGAGCGACAAGGGTGCGATCGAGCTGTTCCGCCAGGGCCGGCACGACCTGATCCTCGAGCGCTGGGACACCGAGTACCGCAAGCGCCACTGGGAGGCCTTCGGCGCGCACTACCTGAACATGGTGGGCGCGCTGGGCGGCGCGGCCTGCCGCGCGAAGGGCGAGCCGCTGTCCGACTACGAGAACGCACGCGGCACCGGCAACATCCACGTCTGGTTCGACGTGGCCGCGCAGGGGTGAACACCATGAACTTCGAGTTTCCGTACCGCGAACTGCCCGCTGTGCTGCGCGGCCCGCGCGTCGAGCGCCGGCGCGTGCTGGCGGGCGGCAGCGCCTTCTGGGGCACGATGGTCGAGGACGGCCCCGACGCCGGCCGGCTGCGGCTCGACGACGGCCGCCTGCTGGATGCGGCCGCGCAGGTCTGCCTGCCGCCGGTGACGCCGTCGAAGATCATCGCGGTCCACATCTCGTACGCGTCGCGCTCGCACGAGACGCGTAACAGGCCCAGGCCGTCCGAGACGCCCACCTACTTCACCAAGCCGCCGACCTCGCTGAACGGCCACGGCGGTCAGATCCTGAAGCCCGCGGACTGCGCCTACCTCAACTACGAGGGCGAATACGCCGTCGTGATCGGGCGCACGACCCGCAACGTCACGCCCGACGAGGCCTGGGACTGCATCGAGGGCTTCTGCCCGGCGCTCGACATGGGGCTGCAGGACTTCCGCGACACCGACCAGGGCTCGATGCTGCGGGTCAAGGGCGCGGACACGCTGCTGCCGATAGGGCCGGGGATCGTGCGCGGCGTGAACCTCTTCGAGCAGACGCTGCGCACCTACGTCGACGGCCTCGTCGTGCAGGAGGCGAACATCGGCGAGGAGACGATCTGGGGCCCGCACTACGTGATCGCCGACATCGCGCGGCACATCACGCTGGTGCCCGGCGACGTGATCCTGATGGGCACGCCCTGCCACTCCCGCTCGGTGGACCCGGGGCATGTGGTGGAGTGCGAGATCACCGGCCTCGGACGCCTGTCGGGCACCGTGGTCGCGATCGATGCGCCGCGCGCGAGCGCGCTGGGCGTGGGCCACGCGCCGACCGACTCGCCCGAGGTCCGGCGCGTGGCGCTGGGCTTCGACGAGCGGGTGCCCGAGCGGCTGAAGGCGAACCTCGCGCAGGCGAAGGCAGCGCGCCGGGCCTGAGCGCGAGCCACGGTCAGTCGTCGAGCGGCACCACGCGGTCGCCCGGCCGCGGCATGCAGCCCTCGTCGATCGGGGACCAGCCCTCGCGGACCACGATCCGCCGGCCGGCGAGGCAGAACTCGAGCCGACGCGCGCCGGGCACCCGCGTGCGCGCGAAGGCCGCGAGCGACTGCGGCATGCTCACCCGGAAGACGCCCTCGGCCAGGTCGGCCGCCGGATGGTCGCCGTGGTGCAGCCAGGGCAGCATGCCGCCCAGCACGACCTTCAGCGGATCGAGGCCGTCGAAGCGCGCGGGCTCGTAGCCCTGCTCGCGCAGCCAGCGCTGCGCATCGGCACGCACGTCGGGACCGTCGGCGACGCCGCCCCAGGCGAGCCCGAGCAGCTCGGCCACCCACTGGTTGCAGTTCTGGTACCGCGTGCCGAATGCGTACGCGTTCGCGCTGTAGGCGGCTCCGACCAGCCCCGTCGCGCGGCGCGCGTCGAGCGCGGTACGGGCGAGCGCATCGTCGGCCCCGGGCACGAGCACCACCGACAGCCAGCCGACCGGCGCGGCCGCGGTGCCGAACAGGAAGCCGGGCACCCCCTCGTCGAAGAGCCGCGGCCGGCGTTCGCCGCAGTCGAAATAGAGCTGGCGGACCGTCCAGGCGCCGTTCGGATGGTCGCGCAGCGCGATGCCGGCGTGCGAGTAGCGCATGCCGAACCGGGCGAGGTCCAGGCCGGAGCGGGCGACGAGCGCGGCCGACGCGCCGCTCGCCTCGAGCACGCGCCTGACCTCGGCGCCGAAGCGCAGCACCTCGTCCTGGCGGACGGCGTCGAGCTCGGCCGGCGGATCGCAGTAGCGGAAGGCGCCCGCGACGCAGGGCGGTGCCGCGCCGGCCGCGCAGGCGGCCAGCACGAGCGCGGCCAGCCGGCCGCGCGTCGAGCGCGTCACCTCAGAGCGCGACCGGGGTGGCGCGCAGCTCGCGATGCCAGTCTTCGGCGATCACGAGGAAGAACTCGCGGCGGGTCACGCCGTTGGCGAAGGCCACGCCGTAGGCGCGCTGCGCGGCGAGCACGGTGCCGCCCTCGGCGACGCCGCCGCGCTCGACGGCCTGGCGGGGCACGACGAGGCGAAGCGGTCCGTCGCCGGTGGCGCCCGCGAGCGGCTGCAGCGTCAGGCGCAGCACGTCGGGCCGGTCGGGGACCGGTGCGAGCTCGGCGACCCGGTACGGGCCGTCGGCGGCGGCGACCGCACGGGCCGAGCTGTTGCTCGAGCCTTCGACCGACTCGGACGCGGCCGACGAGGCCGAGGAGCCGCCCGCGGCCGACGAGCCCGCCAGGCTGCCCGCCCAGGCGGGGACCGCCATGGCGGCGGCGGCGGCGACGGCCGCGACGGCGGCGGCACGCTGGAGGAGGGACATGGGATCTCCGGGGGAGTGGGGGACGGGCGCCGCGGCAGCACGCCGGGCGTCGCGACAAGGATAGCCGACGCGCCGCCCGCGACGCGACACGCCGCTCAGCGACCGCGGAACTCGGCCGCCCGCTTCTCCATGAACGCGGCCATGCCCTCGCGGAAGTCGTCGGAGCCGAACAGCGGCAACAGCTGCAGGTAGACGTGGTGCACGTGGGTCTCGAAGGTCTCGTCGAGACCCATCCGCATCATCCGCTTCGTGCCCTGGACCGCGAGCGGCGCGTTCGCGGCGATCTCGCGGGCGAGCGCGACCGCCTCGTCGAGGCACTGCTCGGCCGGGACCGCCCGCGACGCCAGGCCGAGCTCGACGCAGCGTGCCGCCTCGAGCGTGCGGCCGGTGAACAGCAGCTCGGCGGCCTTCGACCAGCCGATCATCCGCGGCAGCAGCCAGGTGCCACCCGACTCGGGCACGATGCCGCGGGCGGTGAAGGCGGCGGCCATCTTCGAGCCCTCGGCCATGATCCGGATGTCGCAGCCGAGCGCGAGGTCCATCCCGTAGCCCGCGCTCGAGCCGTTGTGCGCGCAGATCGTCGGCTTGTCCATCGCGTGCAGCACGATCGGGGGCGCGTCCCGCAGCGGCAGCGTCGGCGCGTGCCGGCCTTCGCCGATGCCGCTGCCGCCGCGCAGGTCGAGCCCGGCGCAGAAGAAGCGGCCCGAGCCGGTCAGCACGACGGCACGGACCTCGGGATCCCGGTTCACCCGGACCAGCACGTCCGCGAGGGCCGCGAGCATCGTCCGGGTGATGGTGTTCTGGCGTTCGGGGCGGTTCAGCCGGACGATCGCCACGTGTCCGTCGACCTCGCAGCTCACCTCGTCGGCATCATCGGTGCGGGGGCTCATCTGCGTCTCCTCGCGGGCGGGACGCGGATCGCGCCCCCGGCTGCGCATCGTACCCCCGCGACGCGGGGTCACGGCGCCCGCCAGCTTGGCCGCACGGTACAGTCGCGCTTCCCCGCAACGACCCGCCGCCGCCATGCCCCTCGCCCAGCGCCCGTCCGCAGCCCGGAAGCCTGCCGATCGCCGAGCCGTGGCGCCCGACGAGGCGGCCGGCCCGTGCGGCGTCGCGACGGCGGTCGCGGCGGCCGTCGCGATGCTCGTGCCCGCTCTCGGGCACGCGCAGTCGACGGGCTTCACCGGCGACCTGGGGCTGGCCGCCTACGCCCGCAGCGAGGTCGTCCGCGACACCGGCAGCAGCCTCACCGTCCTGCCCTACGTCCTCGGCAACTGGGGGCCGTTCTTCGGTCGGCTGGACACCTTCGGCTACCAGGCCCTGCCGCTGGGCAGCGGACACCTGGAGCTGGTGGGCCGCGTCAGCACCGAGGGCTGGAAGGCCGACGCCGCCTCGCTGCGCGGCCTCGGCGACCGCAGCGCGCCGGTGCCGATCGGGGTCGGCACGTTCCAGCGCAACGCCTACGGCGCGCTCATCCTGTACGCGATGCACGACCTGACCTCCGGCGGCGCGTTCGTCGAGGCGCTCCTCGCGACCAAGTTCGAGCTCGGCCCGCTGCACCTGTATCCGCTGCTGGGCGCGGAGTACCGCAGCGCCGCCTACGTGCGCCACCTCTACGGCGTGGACGCCGCACAGTCGGCCGCGAGCGGCGTGCCGGTCTACGCCCCGGGCGCGTCGATCGTGCCGATGGCCGGGCTGGCGGCGATGCTGCCGATCCACGGACCCTGGGCGCTGCAGTTCACCTGGCGCCACCGCTGGCTGGACGGCGCGATCACCGGCAGCCCGATCGTCACGGCGCGCACCCAGGAGAGCGGGCACATCGGCCTGACCTACACCTTCAAGTGAGGCCGGACGGGCCTGTCCTCATTGCTCACATCAGGAACCGGTCGCGCTGCGCGCGGGCGCACTCCCCCATCACCGCGAGCGCGCGATCGACGGCCTTGGGACCGGTGACGAAGGGGTTCGGCACGCGGCCCCCCTGCGCGCGCATCGCCTGCAGCTTGCGCAGCGTGCCGTCCCAGCCCGGGTGGTTCGACATCAGCACGTCGATCGGCTGGCGCTGGACGATGCCGCGCATCCGGTCGGCCGCGGCCGCGTAGTGCTCGAGGCGGCCGAGGTCGCGGCCGAAGTTGAACGCGGTGCCGCCCCACAGCAGCGCCGCGTGCGTGCGACCGCCGGACTTCACGTCGAAGACCGGCGACAGCGTGCCGAGCGTGTGGCCCGGGGTCACGTAGAGGCGGAACGCCGTGTCGCCGACGGTGAGGACCTCACCGTCCTTCACCGCGATGTCCCGCTGCGGCGGCGCCCCCCAGACCGACGAGCTGAACTCGAGCTGCGTCTCCATCATCCGCCAGTCGATCTCGCTCGCGACGACGCGCAGCCGGTACTTCTCGGCGAGGTAGCGCGCGCCGCCGTAGTGGTCGCCGTGGCCGTGGGTGACGATCAGGTAGCGCAGCTGCGCCGGGTCGAGGCCGAGCTTCGCCATCCCGCCCTCGATCAGCGCGCGCGCCTCGAGGGCGTTGTTCAGCGCGTCGATCAGCACCAGCCCGTCGGAGGTCCGGACCACCCAGGCCGAGACCCAGGCCGAGCCGACGAACCAGACGTTGTCGAACACCGGGCCGGGCTCGGGCGCCGCGGCCTCGACGAGCTTCCTCAGCATCGCGTCGACCTGCGGGCCGGACGCGGTCCGCGTCGCGGGCTGCGGCTCGCACAGCGGCATCAGCATCGCGAGGTCGTCGCCGGCCAGACGCTTCGCTGCCGCGACGCGGGCGTCGACCCCGGCCTGCGTGGGTTTCTCCGCGGAGGGGGTGCCGCAGGCGGCGCCCAGCACCGCGACCGCGACTGCCGCGACCGCGACACGGATCGGACGGACGGATGCCATCGGAGTCCCCCGCCTCACGCGAGCCGCGCGAACGCCTTGGTGAAGAAGTCGACCGTACCGAAGTTGCCGGACTTCAGCGCGAGATGCACCGTCCGGCCGGCGCAGGCGGCCGAGGCCACCGCGGTCCAGGGCACGCCCGGGTCGATCTGCGGGCCGATCGCCATCCGCTCGACGCCGAGCGCCTGCACGACCGCACCCGAGGTCTCGCCGCCGGCCACGACCAGGCGACGGACGCCGGCCTCGACCAACCCGCGTGCGACCGCGGCGAGCGTGTGCTCGACCAGCTCGCCCGCCTTCGCGACCCCGAGCCTCGCCTGCACCGCGCGGACCGCGTCGGGTTCGGCGGTCGCGTAGACCAGGACCGGCCCGGCGGCGATCCGCTCGCGGGCGAACGCGAGCGCCTGCGCGGCGACGTCGGCGCCGCCGGCGATCGCGAGCGGGTCGACCGCGAACGCGGGCAGTCCCTGCGCACGCCAGTGCGCGACCTGCGCGTTGGTGGCGACCGAGCAGCTGCCGGAGACGACCGCAGCGAGGCCCTGCGCGGGCGGCAGCGCATCGGCGCGCGCGCCCGCGGCGAGCCGTCCCGACGCGATCCAGTTCGGCGGCAGCCCGATCGCGACGCCCGAGCCGGCGGTGACCAGCGGCATCCCGGCGAGCGCGACACCGAGCCGCACCAGGTCGTCGTTCGTGATCGCGTCGACGACCGCGACACCGATGCCCTCGGCCTGCAGGGCCGCGAAGCGCGCGCGGATCGCGTCGGCGCCGGCGGCGACGGTCTCGTACGAGACGAGGCCCACGCGGCGCTTCGTCTGCGCCTGCATCACGCGGACCAGGTTCGCGTCGGTCATCGGCGTCAGCGGGTGGTTGCGCATGCCGCTGTCCGACAGCAGCACGTCACCGACGAACAGGTGGCCCTTGAAGATCGTCCGCCCGTTCTCGGGGAAGGCCGGACAGGCGATGGTGAAGCCCTGCCCCGCGCCGTGCAGCGCGTCGAGCAGCGCGTCGGTCACTGGGCCGATGTTGCCCGCGGGCGTGGAGTCGAAGGTCGAGCAGTACTTGAAGTAGACCTGCTCGCAGCCGGCCGCGCGCAGCCAGGCCAGCGCGTCGAGCGACTGCGCGACCGCCTCGGCCGCGGGGACCGTCCGCGACTTCAGCGCGACCACGACCGCGTCGGCGTCGATCGTCGTGCCGGCCGAAGGAACGCCGATCGCCTGCACGGTGCGCATGCCGGCGCGCACCAGGTTGTTCGCGAGGTCGGTCGCGCCGGTGAAGTCGTCGGCGATGCAGCCCAGCAGCGGCCCGGCCATCAGACGCCCTCCCCGCGCTTGGGAGGCACGGTGATGCCCGGGAAGATCTTGATGACCGCCGAGTCGTCCTCGCGGCCGTATCCGGCCGTGGACGCCTGCATGAACATCTGGTGCGCGGTGGCCGACAGCGGCAGCGGGAACTTCGTCGCGCGCGCGGTGTCGAGCACCAGGCCCAGGTCCTTGACGAAGATGTCGACGGCCGACAGCGGCGTGTAGTCGCCGGCCAGCACGTGGGCCATCCGGTTCTCGAACATCCAGCTGTTGCCGGCGCTGTGGGTGATGACCTCGTAGAGCGCGTCGGCGTCGACGCCCTCGCGCAGGCCGAGCGCCATCGCCTCGGCGGCGGCCGCGATGTGCACGCCGGCGAGCAGCTGGTTGATGATCTTCACCTTGCTGCCGTTGCCCGCACGGTCGCCGAGCCGGTAGACCTTCGCGGCCATCGCGTCGAGCGTGCCGCCGGCCCTGGCATAGGCCTCGGGCGTGCCGGCGGTCATCATCGTCATCTGACCGCTCGCGGCCTTCGCCGCGCCGCCCGAGATCGGCGCATCGAGGTAGAGCAGGTCGAGCGCGGCGAGCCGCGCCTCCAGCTGCATCGACCAGTTGGGGTCGACGGTCGAGCACATCACGAAGAGGCTGCCCGGCTGCATCGTCGCGGCGGCGCCGCCGTCGCCGAACAGCACCGCCTCGGTCTGCGCGGCGTTGACCACCACGCTCACCACCACCGGGCACGCCGCGGCCACCTCGGCCGGCGTCGCGCAGGCGGTGCCACCCTCGGCGGCGAAGGCCTCGGCAGCCTCGTGCCGGACGTCGCAGACGTGCACCGCGTAGCCCGCGCGCCGCAGCGAGCCCGCCATCCCGCGCCCCATCGCGCCCAATCCGATCACGCCGACCGGCGCGCCGGCGGCGATCGCCGTGGTCCCTGCCATCCCGTCCCTCCTCGTCGTCGCGCCGGTCGCGGCGCACGGCGGTCGACCTCGACCGCTGCGGCCGATGATACCGGCGCTCAGCGACCGCCCGACGGAATGCGCCCGCGGATCGTCTCGGCCCGCAGGAAGTCGAAGTCGACGCCGAGGTCGGCCTGGGTCACGGTCTCGAGGAAGAGCTTCCGATAGCCGCGCGCGGCCGTCGGCGGCTCGACCGGCGTCTCGCGCGCGCGGCGCGCGAGCTCCTCGTCGGGGACGAGCAGCGTGAGCTCGCGCCTCGACACGCTGAGCCGGACCCGATCGCCGGTCCGCACCCAGGCGAGCGGGCCGCCGACCGCCGACTCCGGCGTCACGTGGAGCACGATCGTGCCGAACGCGGTGCCGCTCATCCGGCCGTCGGAGATCCGCACGACGTCCTTGACGCCGGCGCGCGCGAGCTTGCGCGGGATCGGCACGTAGCCGGCCTCGGGCATGCCGGGCGCGCCCTTGGGGCCGATGCGCTTGAGCACGATCACGTCGTCGGCGGCGACGTCGAGGTCGTCGCGATCGATGCGGGCCGCCATGTCCTCCAGACCCTCGAAGACCACCGCACGGCCCTCGTGCTCCATCAGCCGCGGATCGGCCGCCGAGGCCTTGACGATCGCGCCGCCGGGCGCGAGGTTGCCGCGCAGCACGGCGAGCCCGCCCTGCGGGTAGACGGGGTCGGTGCGCGGCCGCACGACATCCTGCGCGAAGGGCGGCGGTGCGGCGTCGAGCACCTCGCCGAGCGTGCGCCCGGTGACGGTGAGCGCGTCCAGGTGCAGCAGCGGGCGCAGCTCGCGCAGCAGCGTCGTCATGCCACCCGCGCGATGGAAGTCCTCCATGTAGTGCGCGCCCGAGGGCTTGAGGTCGACCAGCACCGGCGTCTCGCGGCCCATCCGGTCGAGCGCGTCGAGGTCGACCTCGAAGCCGAGCCGACCGGCGATCGCGGTCAGGTGGACGATCGCGTTGGTCGATCCGCCGATGGCGAGCAGCACGCGCATCGCGTTCTCGAAGGCCTTCTCCGTGAGGATGCGGTCGATCGTCAGGCGCGAGCGTGCGAGCTCGACCGCGACCGCGCCGCTGCGCTCGGCGACGCGCATCCGGTCGGCGGTGACCGCCGGCGGCGATGCGCCGCCGGGCACCGCGATGCCCAGCGCCTCGGCGATGCAGGCCATGGTGCTCGCGGTACCCATCACCGAGCAGGTGCCGACCGAGGGCACCAGTGCGTCGTTGACGTCGGCGATCTCCTGGGCGTCGACCTCGTCGGCACGGAACTTCGCCCAGTAGCGGCGGCAGTCGGTGCAGGCACCGACCCGCTCGCCGCGGTGGCCGCCGGTCAGCATCGAGCCGGTCACCAGCTGGACCGCAGGCAGCCCGGCCGAGGCGGCACCCATCAGCTGCGCCGGCACGGTCTTGTCGCAGCCGCCGATCAGCACCACCGCGTCCATCGGCTGCGCGCGCAGCATCTCCTCGGTGTCCATCGACATGAGGTTGCGCAGGTACATGCTGGTGGGCGTCGCGTACGACTCGTGGATCGAGATCGTCGGGAAGTCCATCGGCAGGCCGCCGGCGAGCAGGATGCCGCGCTTCACCGCCTCGAGCAGCTGCGGCAGGTTGCCGTGGCAGGGGTTGAACGCGCTGCCGGTGTTCACGATGCCGATCACCGGCTTCTCGAGGGCCGACTCGGTGTAGCCCGCCCCCTTGATGAAGGCCTTGCGCAGGAACAGCGAGAAGCCGCGGTCGCCGTAGTTCGGAAGTCCCTGCGACAGGCCGATGTCGGCAGCCTCGGGGGCGATGTCGTGCCGCGTGCCCTTCGCGGCATCGTCGTTCGAGGCCATCGCGTTCAGTTGCCCGTCGGGGGGTACGCGCGCCGCGCGAGATCGTCGAGGTCGACGCCCACCCAGTCCGCCGCATCGAGGCTCTCGACCTCGTCGCCGTCCTCGGCGCGCGCATCGGCCCAGTCCTCGAGCGCTTCCTCGATCGCCTCGTCGACGCCGCGGCCCTCGACACCGTTCAGGAGCCGGTCCGCGAGATCGGGCGTGAGCCGCCAGATCCTGCGGACGCGGTGGGGGGCGTCCTCGGACGCGAGGCCGCCGGCCAGCAGCAGGAACGGCGCGTGCGCGGGCTCGCCGCGCTCGCGCAGCACCTCGTCGGTCTGCTGCTCGATCTGCCGCAGCGCGCCCATGCCGTCGCGCTGCGTCGGCGGCGACGACCAGCCGGTCAGGTGGAGCCAGGCCGCGTGCTCGCGGTCGTAGTGGAGCATGGCGATGAATTCGGTATCCATCCGGCGAGTGTAGCCCGCGCCGCCGAGCCCCGACCGTCCCGGGCGCCGGATCCGGACGGCCGCCGTCAGCCCGCGCGCCGGCGGCGCTCGGCCTCGACCGAATCGAGCACCTCGAAGAACGCGCCGCCGAGACGCGGCGCGCTGATCTCGTCGTCGGTCTCGGTCTCCATCGCGAGCGCGACGATCGCGACCTCGGTGATCGCGGCCTGGCCGTCGTCCTGGTCGATCCGCGCGCTCTGCGCGAGCTCGAGGAGCGCGTGGAACCAGGCGTCGTCGAGCCGGGCGAGGGCGTCTGCGAAGCCGCCGCCGTGCTCGCGCTGCGACGCCAGCAGCCGCTCGACGAGATCGGAGATCTCCATCGGCTCAGGTCCCGCAGTAGGTCCTGTAGCGGGCGGTGACCGCCGGCGGCGCCGCGGTGGCGTACGGTTCGAGCGCGGGGTCGTCGTCGTACGGGCGGCGCAGCGCATCGAGCAGGCGCTCGAAGGGCCCGAGGTCGTTGCGCTCGGAAGCCGCCTCGAGCGCCTCCTCGACCTTGTGGTTGCGGGGCACGATCCGGGGGTTCGTGCCGCGCATCCGCGCCGCGCGCGCCACGGCTGCGTCCGTGCCACCGTCCTCGGCCGCGCAGCGCGCGGCCCAGCGCGCGAGCCAGGGCTCGAGCGCGGCGGGATCGGCGAAGAGCGCACGCAGCGGGGCCGCATCACCGGCGGCGGCGTCGCCGAGGCGGCGCCACGCGGTCGTGAAGTCCAGCGCCTGCGCCTCCAGCAGCCCGAGCCAATCCGCGACCAGGGCGGCGTCGGCCTCGTCGTCCATCGCGCTCGCGAGTCCGAGCTTGGCGCGCTCGCCGGCGAAGAGGTGGCGGCCGAACGCGGCCGGGAACGCGTCGATGACCTCGGTGGCCGCAGCGACCGCCGCCTCCGCGTCCGGGCCCAGCAGCGGCAGCAGCGTCTCGGCGAATCGCGCGAGGTTCCAGCGCGCCACGCCCGGCTGATTGCCGTAGGCATAGCGCCCGCCGTGGTCGATCGAACTGAAGACCGTGGCCGGGGCGTAGGCCTCCATGAACGCGCACGGACCGTAGTCGATCGTCTCGCCGGAGATCGTCATGTTGTCGGTGTTCATCACGCCGTGGATGAAGCCCGCGTTCATCCACTGCGCGACGAGCCGCGCCTGGCGCTCGGCGACCGCGCGCAGCAGGCCGAGGCAGCGGTCGGGCGAGTCGAGCAGCTCGGGGTCGTGGCGGGCGATCGCGTAGTCGGCGAGCCGGCGCACCCGGTCCTCGTCGCCGCGCGCGGCGAAGTACTGGAAGGTGCCGACCCGCAGGTGGCTCGCGGCCACGCGGGCCAGCACCGCGCCGGGCAGCACGTTCTCGCGGATCACCGCCTCGCCGGTGGCCGCGACCGCGAGCGCGCGGGTGGTGGGGATGCCGAGCGCGTGCATCGCCTCGCCGACCAGCACCTCGCGCAGCATCGGCCCGACCGCGGCCTTGCCGTCGCCGCCACGCGAGAACGGCGTACGGCCCGATCCCTTCAGCCCGAGGTCGAACCGGCGGCCGTCGCGGTCGATCAGCTCGCCGAGCAGCAGCGCGCGACCGTCGCCCAGCTGCGGCGAGAAGCCGCCGAACTGGTGGCCGGCGTAGGCCTGCGCGACCGGCTCGGCGCCCTCGGGGACGAGGTTGCCGGCGAACACCGCCGCGCCGCGCTCGCCGCGCAGGGCGCCCGGGTCGAGCCCCAGCGACTCGGCGAGCGGCGCGTTCAGGAACAGCAGCCGCGGCTCGCGGACCGTGGCCGGGCGCCAGGGCACCGAGAAGCCGTCGAGCTCGCGGGCGTAGGTGTTGTCGAAGCGAAAGGCGGTGGCGACGTCCATGCGTCCGATGCTACTCCACGCGGCGCCGGCCGCCGCGCGGGACGGCGCGACCGCGGCAGGGTCTTGCGACCGCCGGTCAGTAGTGCGGGGGGATCTCGTCGCGCAGGCTGCGGAAGACCGGCTCGTCGTCGGGACGACGCTCGCGCGCGAGCCGCGCGAACTCGCGGCGCAGCGAGTCGATCGTCGCCTGCTGGGCGACCACGACCTCGTTCAGGCGCTCGACCAGGTCCTCGGTCAGACTCGCCTTCTCCTCGAGCGCCGTCAGCCGTCGTTCGATCTCGTTCGGGTCCATGCTCCGGTCCGTCGGGCACGGGCCGATGCGCCCGCGGCGGTCCAGGGTACCGCGCCCGGCCGCTGCGACGCCCGCTCGCGGCGTACCGCGCGGTCCGGCCTCGGGTGGCGCCGGCTCAGCCGGCGGGACGGCCGGCGAGCAAGCGGGTGACCTCGTAGGTCATCACCTGCTCGCGGTGCTGGTTGAACACGTCGACGCGCGATCCGACGACGGCTCGCCCGCCCTTGGAGGTCTCGCGGATCGACAGCACCTCGACCTCGGCCTCGACCGTGTCGCCCACCCTCACCGGCGCGAGGATCCGCTTGTGCAGCTCGAGCGACGCGAGCCCGGTGCCCTGGATCATCGACTGCAGCAGGAAGCCCTCGATCAGCGCATAGGTGAGCACCGCGGGCACCGGCCGGCCGGCGATCGCGCCGCCTTCGTGGTGGGCGTCGATGAAGATCGCCTCGAGCATGCCGGTGGCCCCGATGAAGTTCACCAGGTCGGCCTCGGTCACGGTGCGGCGGAACGTGCGGAAGCGCTGCCCGACGCGAAGGTCCTGCCAGAAGAAGCCCTGGCCGAGCCGCGGCAGCGGCGCGGTGGCGTCGGGCGCGCTCATCGGGTCGATGCCGCGGCGGCGGCAGGGGTACGGCTCATCGGGGGCTCCTGTTCGCGGGCCGCTCGCGCGGGCTGCGGCGGCCTCGCCCGGGACTGTAGGGCCGGGCGGCCGCCCGCGGGCGGCACGACGATCGGAATCCGGACCGCGTCGCGACGCCGATCGCGCCGATCGCGCCGATCGCGCCGATCGCGCGGCACGTCGGCACGTCGGCACGTCGGCACGTCGGCGCGCACGGCGCCGCGTCAGATCTCGGTCTGGCGCTCGGGCGTCGCCGAGATCCGGTGGATCGACAGGTCCGCGCCCTCGAACTCCTGCTCGGCGTCGAGCCGGATGCCGACGGCGACGCGCAGCCCGAAGTAGACGATCACGCCACCGACCACGGCGATGGCCACGCCGAGCGCGGTGCCGGCGAGCTGCGATCCGAGGCTCACGCCCCCCACCCCGCCCAGTGCCTTCTGTCCGAACACGCCGGCGGCGATGCCGCCCCAGGCACCGCACAGGCCGTGCAGCGGCCAGACGCCGAGCACGTCGTCGACGCGCAGCCGGTTCTGCGTCATCGTGAACATGTGAACGAACAGCGCGCCCGCGATCGCGCCGACGACGAGCGCGCCGACCGGGTGCATCAGGTCCGACCCCGCGCAGACCGCGACCAGTCCGGCCAGCGGTCCGTTGTGGACGAAGCCCGGGTCGTTGCGGCCCAGCAGCGTCGCCGACAGCGTGCCGCCCGCCATCGCCATCAGCGAGTTCACCGCGACCAGCCCGCTCAGCTTGCCCAGTTCCTGCGCGCTCATCACGTTGAACCCGAACCAGCCGACGGCCAGGATCCACGACCCGAGCGCGAGGAAGGGGATGCTCGAGGGCGGATGCGCGGCGATGCGGCCATCCCGGCCGTAGCGGCCGCGGCGCGCGCCGAGTGCGAGCACCGCGACGAGTCCGATCCACCCGCCCACCGCGTGGACGACCACGGAGCCGGCGAAGTCGTGGAAGGGCTCCCCGAACGCGTCCTTCAGCATCGCCTGCACGCCGAAGCGCTCGCCCCAGGCGATGCCCTCGAACAGCGGGTAGACGAAGCCGACGAGGATCGCGGTCGCCGCCAGCTGCGGACCGAAGCGCGCGCGCTCGGCGATGCCGCCCGAGACGATCGCGGGGATCGCGGCCGCGAAGGTCAGCAGGAAGAAGCACTTCACCAGGTCGTAGCCATTGCGCTCGGACAGGACGTCGGCCCCGACCAGGAACGAGCCGCCGTAGGCCACCGCGTAACCCACGAAGAAGTAGGCCACCGCCGAGACCGCGAAGTCGACGAGCACCTTGACCAGCGCGTTGACCTGGTTCTTGTACCGGACGGTGCCCAGCTCCAGGAACGCGAACCCCGCGTGCATCGCCAGGACCATGATCGCGCCCAGCAGCACGAACAGCGCATCGGCGCCGCTCTTCATCGACTCCATTCTCGTTCTCTCCCTCGTGCGGACCGCACCGGGGCAGCACGAACCGGGCCAGCTCGACGCCACGACGGTGCGAATCGCGGAATGCCGGTGCACGCCCGCACCGGAGCGACGCCGCCGCCCGAGAGCACGGCGGTCGTGTCGCTCGACCCCTGCCGCACGCGCACCTCGTGCGTGCATCCCGCACTCGAACCGAGCCTCATCGCACCCGACCGGTGCCCATCGACGTCTCTCGTCGACCCGGTCACATACGGACCTCCGGCTGGGCGCCCGGCGCGCGAGGCCCGCCGTCCGCCCGAGCATGCCGCGCGCTGCCGGCTCGCGGATCGGGACGTTCAGCGTGTCGGTGCGTCGTCGTCGGGCAGCAGCGAGCCCGCCTCGGCGGCCGGCAGCGCCTCCACGTCGCGCAGGCGTCGCGCGATCGCACGGGTACGCACCTCGGCGCCGTCGAGCGTGTTGCTCACGGTCTGGAGCTGCTGGCGGGTCTTCGCCAGCACATCGCCGAACTTTCCGAACTCGGTCTTCACCGCACCGAGCACGGCCCAGACCTCGCTGGTGCGCTGTTCGACGGCGAGCGTGCGGAAGCCCATCTGCAGGCTGTTGAGCAGTGCGCACAGCGTCGTCGGGCCGGCGACCACGACGCGCAGCTCGCGCTGCAGCGTGTCCACCAGGCCGGCACGCCGCACCACTTCCGCGTAGAGCCCCTCGGTCGGCAGGAACATCAGCGCGAAGTCGGTCGTCGCGGGCGGCGACAGGTACTTGTCGCGGATGCGGCGGGCCTCCGCGCGGATCCGCGACTCGAGCGCGCGGCCGGCCTCGTCGGCGGCCTGGGCGTCGGCGCGGTCGTGCGCCTGCTGCAGCCGCTCCCAGTCCTCGCGCGGGAACTTCGCGTCGACCGGCAGCCAGACCTCGGCACCACGGCCGGGCAGCCGGATCGCGAACTCCACGCGATCGGACGAGCCCGGCACGGTCGCGACGTCCGCCGCGTACTGGCCGGGCGCGAGCATCTGCTCGAGCAGCGCCGACAGCTGCACCTCGCCCCAGATGCCCCGCGTCTTCACGTTCGCGAGCACGCGCTTGAGGTCGCCGACGTCCGCGGCGAGCGCCTGCATCTCGCCGAGCCCGCGGTGCACCTGCTCGAGCCGGTCGGAGACGAGCCGGAAGCTGTCGCCCAGCCGCTGCTCGAGCGTCGCATGCAGCTTCTCGTCGACCGTCGCCCGCATCTGCTCGAGCTTCGCCGCGTTGTCGGACTGCAGCTCGCGCAGCTTCGCCTCGAGCGTCGCACGGATCTCGGCGAGCCGTCGCTCGTTCGACTCGGCCAGCCGCGCGAGCTGCTGCGCGAAGCCGTCGATCTGCGCGTTCTGGATCCGGGCAACCGAGGCCGACTGCGCGGTCAGCTGTCGTGCGAAGCGGCCGATCGACTCGGAGAGTTCGCCGCGATTGCCACGCGCCTGCTCCAGCACCTCGGCGCGCAATTCGCGCGCCAGTCGGTCGGCGGACTCGCGCAGCGCGGTCTCGAGCGCGTCGAAGCCCTGGCGCGTCTCGCCAGCCGCGGCCGGCCGACGCGCGAGCAGCATCGCGAGCAGCACGACGGCCGCGACGACGCCGACGGCGATCGCCGCGAGCAGCGCCTCGACCAGGGTCATCGTCCCGACAGCGGGTCAGCCCGCACGGTTGCGCATCCAGTCGGCGGTCTGGCCGAAGGCCTCGAGCAGCCGGTCGAACAGCGGCTGCGGCACCTGCTGGTCGGCCATCGCCTCGGCCATGCACAGCAGCCACTGGTCCCGTTCGCGCGAGGCGATCGGGTACGGCAGGTGCCGCGCGCGCAGCCTCGGGTGGCCGAAACGCTCGATGTAGTGGTTCGGGCCGCCGAGCCAGCCGCAGAGGAACCAGAACAGCCGGTCCCAGGCGTTGTCGAGGGGCTTCGGGTGAATCGCGTGCAGCTCGGCGAAGCGCTCGTCCAGCGCCATCAGGTCGTAGAACCGGTCGACGAGCGCGCGCACGCGCGCCTCGCCGCCCAGCAGCTCGAACGCGGTCGCATCGGCCGCGCCGGCTTCGTCTCGGGCATCGCTCATCGTGCCATTCTAGGCGAGTCGCGAGCGCCTCCCGATCGCGATAAGCTCGCTGCGATGAACGGACCGCCCCCGTCCGGCGAGACCGGACCGCCCGACGATGCGAGCGTCGCCGCCTACCGCCGCGACGGCGCGGTCGTGCTGCGCGGCGTGCTTGCCCCGAGCGAGCTCGCGACGCTCGAGCGCGGCATCGAGGCGAACCTCGCCGCGCCCTCGCCGCTCGGGCTGGTCGCGAGCCGGCCGGACGACCCCGGACGCTTCGTCGAGGACTTCTGCTGCTGGGAGCGGATTCCCGAATACGCCGCGATCCTGCGGGACTCCGCGCTGCCTCGCATCGCCGCGCGCCTGATGGGCAGCCGCGGCGTGCGCCTCTACCACGACCACCTGCTGGTCAAGGAGCCCGGCACACGGCAACCCACGCCCTGGCACCAGGATCAGCCCTACTACAACGTCGACGGCCGGCAGAACGTCAGCTTCTGGATCCCGGTCGACCCGGTGCCTCGGGCAGCGAGCCTCGAATTCGTCGCGGGCTCGCACGACGGCACGTGGTACGTCCCGCGGACCTTCCTCGCGCGCGAGGCGCGGTGGTTCCCCGAAGGCTCGCTCGCCGAGGTGCCCGATGTCGCCGCGCCCCCGATGCGCGACCGTGTGATCGGCTGGGCGCTCGAGCCCGGCGACTGCGTGGCCTTCCACATGCTGACGCTCCACGCGTCGGCGGGCACCGGACCGGGGGCGCGCCGACGCGTGTTCAGCGCGCGCTACCTCGGCGACGACGCCACGCACGCGCCGCGGCCCTGGCAGACATCGCCGCCCTTCGAAGGGCTCGCCGCGCGCCTGCCGGCCGGCGCGCCGATGGACGACCCGCTGTTCCCTCGGGTCTGGCCGAGGGCGTGAGCGCCGGCGGCGCGCCGGATCGGCGCACTGCAGGGTCGCGGGCGACACGTGCCGTACGCCGGGGGCGAGCGAGTCGCTTCCGTTAGAATCGGGTCGCGATCGACGGTCTCCCGACGGCCGATGCTCCTCGACCGATGCAGAACCGCCGCCCCTTCTCCCTGCGTCCCCAGTTGTTCGTCGTGCTCGCCCTCGCGCTGGCGGGCTGGATGGCGGGCGCGAGCGGCCTCGACGCGGCGATCGCCCAGGCGCTCTTCGATCCCGCGATGGCGGACTTCCCCGCGCACCGCTCGGCCGTGCTCGAGACCGTCGGGCATCACCTGGCGAAGTCCGCAGTCTGGATCGTCTGGTTCGTGCTGGTCGGTGCCGCGATCGCGTCGCACCGGGTCGAGCGCCTCGCGCCCGCACGGCGCGCACTGTGGGCTGCGGTGATCGCGATGGCCCTCGGGCCGGCGACGGTGGCGACGCTCAAGCTGTTCACCGGCCCGCGCTGCCCCTGGGACCTGGTCGAGTTCGGCGGCCACGGGCGACAGGTCGCCGAATGGTTCGTCGGACGGGCCGAGGCCGGTCACTGCTTCCCGGCGGGTCATGCGGCGGGTGGCTTCTCGCTGATCGCGCTCCACTTCGCGGGCCTGGCGACCGGCGACGCTCGGCTGCGCCGCACCGGGCTGTGGGCGGGCATCGCCTGCGGGATCGCGTTCGGCGCGGTCCGCATGGTGCAGGGGGCACACTTCCTGAGCCACAACCTCTGGGCCGCCGCGGTGGTCTGGGCGGTCGCCGCCGCCGTCTTCGCGATCGCGTTCCGCGCGCCGGCCGCCGCGGAACCGGCCGCGGCGCCGCCCCGACGCCCGCGTGCCCCGGAGCGCTCGGCGTGAGCGCCCTCGCCTCGAAGCGCCCGGTCGTCGGCGCCGAGACGCTGATCCTCGCGGTCTCGGTCTTCCTCGCCGCGACCGCCAACGGGCCCTTCTGGCACGGCGTGCTCGCCGGACGCGACCCGGTTGCGCCAGCCAGCTGGGGCTTCGCCACGGCCACCACGGCGATCCTGGTGGCGCTGCACTTCGCGCTGCCGGCGATCGTCGGCGCACGCGTGGTGCTGCGGCCGCTGCTCGCGCTGCTGTTGGTCGCATCGGCCGCGGCCGGTTTCTACGCGAAGCGCTACGGAACGGTCATCGATCCGACGATGATCCGCAACGTCCTCGCGACCGACACGCGCGAGGCAGGCGAGCTGCTGACGCTCGACATGATCGCCCACAACCTGCTGCTCGGCGCGCTCCCGGCCGCGGTGGTGCTGTGGGTACGGGTGAAGCAGCGGCCCTGGAAACGCGCTCTGGCGATCCGTGCGGGGACGGTCGCGCTCGCCGTCGTCGTCGGGCTCGGCGCGCTGCTCGCCGTGTTCCAGGATTTCGCGTCGACGATGCGCAACCAGAAGACGCTGCGCTACGCGATCACGCCGGCCAACGTGGTCTGGTCGCTCGGATCGGTGGCCGCCAGCGGACTGGGACAGCAGGTCGCCCGGCGCGAGCCGCCCGACCCGGCCGAACGCAACGCTCGCGACGGGCGTCGCCCGGCGCTGCTGGTGATCGTCGTGGGCGAGACCGTGCGCGCGGCGAACTGGCAACTGAACGGCTACGAGCGCCCCACCACGCCGGAGCTCGCGGCGCGCGGCGACCTGGTGAGCTTCACCCGTGCGACCGCCTGCGGCACCTCGACCGAGGTCTCGCTGCCCTGCATGTTCTCCCCCTACGGCCGCGCCGACTACGACGAGCGCCGCATCCGGAACACCGATTCGCTGCTGCACGTGCTCGCCCGCGCCGGGCTCCAGGTCCGCTGGCGGGACAACCAGGCGGGCTGCAAGGGGGTCTGCGCGGGCCTGCCCGAGACGAACCTGAGCCGCGAGACCGTACCCGGCCTGTGCGCCGACGAGCGCTGCTTCGACGAGATCCTGCTTCACGGGCTCGACGCGGTCGTCGAGGACGCGCGCGGCGACCTCGTGGTGGTGCTGCACCAGCTCGGCAACCACGGCCCCGCCTACTTCCGCCGCTACCCGCCCGCGAGCCGTCGCTGGACGCCCGCCTGCGAGCGCAACGAGCTGCGCGACTGCAGCCGCGAGGAGATCGTCAACGCCTACGACAACGCGATCCATTACACCGACCGCATGCTGGCGCGGACGATCGCCTTCCTCGAGGCGCGTCGGGACCGCTACGACGTCGCGCTGACCTACGTGTCGGACCATGGCGAGTCGCTCGGCGAGCGCGGTCTCTACCTGCACGGCGTGCCCCACGCGATCGCGCCGCGCGAGCAGCTCGAGGTGCCGATGTTCTGGTGGATCCCCGAGGACGCCGCCCGCGGGCTGCGGGTGGACCTGGCCTGCCTGCGCGAGCGCGCGAGCGGGCCGTCCGGCCACGACAACCTCTACCACTCGATCCTCGGACTGCTCGAGGTCCGCACCCCGCGCTACCTCGGGGATCGCGACCTGTTCGCCGGCTGCCGGACCGGCTGATCGATCGGCGGCCTGCGGGCCCCCGCGCCGCGACCTCAGGAGAGCTCGCGCAGCGTCGCGAGCGGTGGCGTGTCCACCACGCGACGCAGCCCGAGCCAGCCGGCCAGCATCGACAGCGCCGCGCCGGCGGCGACCGCTACCGGCACCGCGAGCCAGCGCGGCTCGAACTCGAAGCGGAACACCTGGCCGGCGAGCACCGCGCCGATGGCGATCGCGCCGAGCGCGGCCAGCAGCCCGGCGAGCGCGCCGGTCGCGCCGAGCTCGAGCAGCTGCGCGCGGCGCAGCTGGCCGCGCGACGCCCCCAGCGCACGCATCAGCCCGGCCTCGCGGATCCGCTCGTCGCGCGAGCTGGCGAGCGCTGCGTAGAGCACCACGACGCCGGCCGCGAGCGTGAAGACGAAGAGGAACTGCACCGCGCGGACCACGTGGTCGAGGATCTCGCGGACCTGCCGGACGATCGCCGTGGTGTCGAAGACGGTGAGGTTCGGAAACCGGGCGAGCAGCGACGAGATCGCCTGCGGCCTGGCCTCGGGCAGGTGGAACGCGGTGATCCAGCTCTGCGGCCGCGTCTCCAGCGCGGCCGGCGACAGGATCATGAAGAAGTTCACCTGCATCGAATCCCAGGCGACGCGACGCGTGCCGGTCACGATGGCCTCCACCGGCTCGCCGGCGACGTCGAAGGCGAGCCGGTCGCCGAGCGCGAGACCGAGCGTGCGGGCCATCCCCGATTCGACCGAGACCTCGGGCTTCGCCGGATCGATCCAGCGGCCGGTGGCGACCTGGTTGTGCGGCTGGATCGCGCTCATGTAGGACAGGTTCATCTCGCGATCGAGCAGGCGCCGGGCGCGGTCGTCGTCCATCTTCGCGGGATCGAGCTCGCGTCCGTTGACCGCGACCAGACGACCGCGGACCATCGGGTAGAGCGCGGCGCCGGCGATGCCGGCCTCGCGCAGCGCGGCGGCGACCGCGTCGCGCTGCTCGGGCTGGATGTTGATCACGAAGCGGTTCGGCGCGTCGGGCGGACTCGCCCGCTGCCAGCTGTCGAGCAGGTCGCCGCGGGTCACCGTGAGCAGCATCAGCGCCATCAGCCCCACCGACAGCGCCGCGGTCTGCGCGATCGACGCGCCCTGCCTGCGGCTCCACGACGCGAGCGCGACGCGCAGCGCCGCGCCGCCGCGGCCGGCCACGTGGCGCAGCGGCGCGAGCAGGCGGATCGCGAGCCAGGCCACGCCGACGAAGACCGCGGCGCCGACCGCGAAGCCGCCGATCGCGTAGCCGGCGAGCTGGCGGTCGCCCGCGAACCACAGCAGCAGCAGCGAGAACGAACCGAGCGCGACGGCGGCCGCGACCCAGGCCGACGCGGGCGGCGCGCCCAGGTCGCGACGCAGCACGCGCAGCGGCGGCACGCCGGCCAGCCGCGCGAGCGGCACGGCCGCGAACCCCAGCACCAGCAGCAACCCGGCGAGGGTCGCCTGCAGCGCCGGCCACGGCGACGCCGGCGGCAGCTGCAGCACGATCGCAGGCCCCGCGAGCGCGACCAGCGCCAGATGGCCGAGCCAGCCGAGCACCGAGCCGAGCGCGCCGGCGGCGAGGCCGAGCCACAGCATCTCGAGCAGCAGCGCCGCCAGCAGCCGGCCCTGGACGAGCCCCAGCGCGCGCATCACCGCGCAGCCGTCGAGATGGCGCTGCGCGAAGCGGCGAGCCGCCACCGCGATCGCGACGGCCGCGATCAGCGCCGACAGCAGCGAGACCAGCGCGAGGAACTGCCGGGCCCGGTCGAGCGTGGCGCGCAGCTCGGGGCGCCCGCCCTCGAGCGTCTCGACGCGCGCGCCGCGCGGCAGGCGTGACTTGATCCATGCCTCGTACTCGGCCACGCGGACCGGCTCGCCGCGGACCATCAGCCGCCAGGTGACCCGGCTGAGCGGCGTGACCAGCCGGGTCGCGTCGAGGTCCTCCAGCGCGATCATCGCGCGCGGCGCGAGGTTCACGAAGCCCGCGCCCCGGTCGGGCTCGACGACGACCAGCCGCTCGACCCGGAACGCCGACTCGCCGAGATGCAGCGTGCCGCCGGGCGCCAGGCCGAGCCCCGCGAGCAGCGCCGGATCGACCCAGACCGTCCCGCGGGCCGGCACGCCCGCGGCCGGCTCGTCGGGACCGTCGGCCGCGCGCGCGACGCGGACCGTGCCGCGCAGCGGATACCCCTCCGACACCGCCTTGACCGACGCGAGCAGCGCCGGCGGCGCGCCGGGCGCCTCGGCGATGGCCATGCTCGGGAAGGACACGGTGCGTGCGACCACGAGGCCGAGCCGCGCCGCCTGCGCCTCGAGCTCGGCACCCGGAGGCCCGTCGGCCGCGACGACCAGGTCGGCGCCGAGGAGCTGCCGCGCCTGCTGCCCGAGCGCCCCCTTCATCCGGTCGACGAAGAAGCCTACGCTCGCGATCGCTGCGACGGCGACGACCAGCGCGGCGGCGAGCAGGCGCAGCTCGCCCGCCCGCCAGTCGCGTCGTGCGAGGAGCCCGGAGAGGCGGATCGGATGCATCGGTGCGGCGCGGCCTGCGGGAGGGTTGACGGGTGGATGACGGGGTCGGAGGCTCACGAAGCCGGCATCGGCGCCGGGTCGGCGAGCATCCGCTCGAGCGCACCGGCCACGTCGGCCACCGGAGGCGTCCGACCGATGCCGCCGAAGCTCTCGCAGCGCGCGTCGCCGCTCACCGCACACTGGGTCGCGTCGAAGTCGCAGAAGATGCCCACGGTCGGTCGGCCGAGCGCGCCCGCGAGATGCGTGAAGCCGGTGTCCAGTCCGGCGACCAGGCGGGCCCGCGCGACCAGCCCCGCCGCGTCGGCGACAGACAGGAACGGCGGCACCACCGAGGTCGGCGCGGGGTCGGCGATCCTGACGTCGGCACCGGTCTCCGATGCGTCGACGACCGTGCCGCCACAGCCCGCGGCGAGGCGACGCACGCGGTCGCGCTCCTCCGGGCTGCCCCAGAGCCAGGCGAGCACGAGCCCGCGCGCGGCGAGCATCCGGCCGATCTCGATCCAGCAGGCCTCGGGCCAGAGCTTCTCGGGGCGGCTCGCTCCCGGCACGAGCACCGCGAGCGGTCGATCGGTTGCCAGCCACGCGGGTGCGAAGACCGGCACGCGCAGGCCGAACCGCGCCGGCCCGTCGACGCGATAGCCGAACGCGGCCGCCGCGATCGCCCGGTTGCGGGCGACCACGTGCAACGACCAGGGCACCACCGCCCTGCGGTCGTAGGCGAGCGAGGCGAGCGGCTCGCGGGCCGACGACCATGACGGCCCGACCCGGTGCGCGCCGCGCGCGAGCCGCGCCACGGCCGCGCTCTTCAGCAGCCCCTGGCAGTCGACGATCCAGTCGTAGTCGATCTCGCGCACACGGTCGCGGAAGGCGCGCATCGCCGCCCGCGTGGCCGGCTCGCGAAGCGAGCGCCGCCACTTGCGCCAGGCGATCGGGATCACCCGCGCGACGCCGGGATTCATCGCCGGAATGCCCGCGAACGGCACCTCGGCGACCCAGTCGATGCTCGCGTCCGGCGCGTGCGCGAGCAGGTCGGACACCACCGGCTGCGCGTGGACGATGTCGCCCATCGACGACATCTTGACCACCAGTACCTTCACCGCGCGCGCTCCACGCGGCGCGCCGCGTCAGCCGCCACGAGCGCCCGCGCGCTGCCGCTCGGCCACCAGCACCGGGTTCAGCGTCGGGTCGTTGTACATCTTGAACTGCCGGTAGATCTTGAAGCGGCCCGTGCCCGTGGCGATCTCGTCGAGCAGGCGGTCATAGCACGATGCGAGGTCGTCTCGCTGCAGGCGCAGCTGCGCGACCTTCGCCCGCGTGGTCTCGCGATGCGTCTCGTCGACGTCGGTGCGGACCGTCTGCAGCCCCATGTGATGGATCTTCAGCGCGAGGATCGACATGCGGTCGATCATCGCGCCCGCGGTCTCGCTGGACAGGCGCGCGTCCTCGCGGCGCGGCCAGTCCGCCGTGGCGCGCAGCAGCGCATCGTCGATCCGCTCCATCGCGTCGTTGCGCGCCTGGTTGAACCGGTCGATGTGCCGCTTGTTCGCCGCGATCTCGGCGTCGGCCGCCCGGGTGCGGCGGGCGAGGTCCTCCTCGTTCCAGAGGGAACAGTTGAACCGATGGTTGACCAGGACCCAGCCCCAGGCCTCGGCCAGCGCGCTGGCGTCGGGGAGCAGCGTACGGGCCCCCGCGTCGTCGGCCGGCCAGTCGGATCGGGCGAGGCAGGCGTCGTGGAACGCGGTGATCGCTGAGGAGCGGACGGTGTCGATCATGGTGGCGAAGGATACCCGCGTTCGCGCGACGTCCCGCTTCAGAGGCCCGGCCGGCCGAGGAAGAGGTAGACCAGCCGGTTGTTGCCCTCGGCGATGCCGTAGCCGAAGTAGATCGGCCCGATCGCGGTGTGCGCGCCCAGATAGGCGGTCAGGCTGGAGACCCAGCCCGTCGTGTTCAGTCCGACCGCCGTGTCGCGCATCGTCGCGGACTCCAGCGCGACGCCGGCGTAGAACCCGCGGCCGAGCGGATTCGGCAGCGTCATGATCTGGTTCTGGTAGGCGAGGCTCGCGTAGCGCAGCGACGTGCCCAGCGCCTGGTTGATCTGCAGGCCCGACAGGTTCATGAAGCCGCCCAGGCTGAACAGCTGGTTCAGCGCGGTCCGATCGCTCGCCTCGCCGACGCGGAACGAGGCCGAGAAGGTATGGTCCCCGATGCTCCCAACGGCCTTGCCGGACACCAGGGCCCGATGGCCTGTCACGGCCTGCTCGCGGTCGGTTTCGACCACCTCGGTACGGAAGGTGGCCGACAGCAGATACCCTTCCCGCGGGAAGTCGGTCGCGTCGAGCTGGTCGGCGATCAGCGACGCCTGTCCGCCCCAGTAGCGGTCCGCGAAGGTCGGCAGGAGTGCGGGCCCCGTCCGCGCGAAGGTGTCGCGGGTGCCGACGAAGGTGCCGAGCCTGAGTTCCCCGATCCGACCGCCGACGCCGAGTTCGACGCCTGCCTGCCGGGTGCGGACGCCGTACTCGGCGACCCGGCTGTTGCCCCGGAAGATCCAGACCGGGACCTCCTCGGCGAGCAGCTGCGGGACGGCGAAGAAGCGTGCGTCGCCGCGGTTGAAGGGCTGGTAGTACTCGGCGATCAGCCGCGAGGTGCTGCCGAACTGCAGCTCGGACTTGAACTCGCCGCCCCAGTCGCCGATCCGCGGACGACGGAATCCGAGCATCACGTTGAACACGCCGTTCGCGTTCGAATCGGCTGCCGCCCCCAGTCCGAAACGCAGGTAGTTGGGGCCCCAACCACGCTCCACGACGTCGAGCTCGAGCACCTGCCCGGCGCCCTCCGGGCGCAGCGCGTAGCCGATCCGGTCGAAGTCGCCCGACGAGTTCCAGGTGTTGATCGCCTGCTCGAGGGCGGTTCGATCGAGGCTGCCGGGACGCTCGGGCCGCAGACCCGCCTGCGACAGCAGCGCGCGCCCGGTGCCCGCCTCGACGCCGACCACGCGGACACCGGCGTACCGGTCGTCGCGGACGACGCGCGCCGAACGTTCCCGCTGCCACGCGGCGAACCCGTCCTCGGGCAGGGACAGCCGCGACAGCGCACCGCGCCCGGCGAGCGTGGCGGCCTCGCCCGCCGGAATCCCGTCGACGCCACGACCGAAGGCCGCCGAGCCCAGGTTGCCGAGATCGGGCTGGATCAGCACGTCGACCCCGGCACGGACCTGTGCCCGCGAGTCGCGCATGTTGCGCTCCATCAGGATCCCGACCATCTGCGACGCCACCCCGAAGGCGTTGCCGAGCTCGTCGCGCTTGAGCAGCGGCCCGCCGATGTCGACGGCGATGACGACGTCGGCGCACAGGTCGCGCACCACGTCCACCGGCATGTTCCGGGTGAGCCCGCCGTCGACCAGCAGCCGCCCGCCCGCCTGGACCGGCGAGAACGCGGACGGCACGGCCATGCTCGCGCGCACCGCGGTCACGAGGCTGCCCCGGTCCTGGACGACCATCTCGCCGAGCTCGAGGTCCGTGGCGATCGCACGGAAGGGGATCGGCAGCCGATCGAACGACTCCAGGACTGCGCTCGCGCCGAGCATGCGGTGCAGGAACAGCTCGATCTTCTGCCCCGAGATCAGCCCGGGCGGCATCAGCACCTGCCCGTCGCGCAACCCGATGGTCACGTCGAGGAGGTACGCCTTCTCCTCGTTCTTGCGGCGGGCCTGCTGGTCGCGGCGCGGCGGAGCATCGTCGAACATGTCGCGATCCCAGTCGGCCGAGCGCAGCGCGCGCTCGATCTCGTCGGGCGACAGGCCGCTCGCGTAGGCCGCGCCCACGGCCGAGCCGGCGCTGGTGCCCGCGATGCAGTCGATCGGGATGCGAAGCGCCTCGAGCGCGCGCAGCACCCCGACGTGCGCGAACCCGCGGGCGCCGCCCCCGGACAGCGCGAGTCCGACGCGCGGCCGGCCGATCGGCGGCAGGAGCACCCTCGCCGGCGCCGACACCGTACCGGGCGCGGCCGAGGTGGCCGCGCGGTCCGCGGGCAGTGGCGCGGAGGTGGGCATGCCGGCGCTGCCGGCCCGCGGCAGCGGCGTGACCGGCGCCGCGCCGCCGGGCTGGCGACGCGGCACCGACTCCTGTCCGGCCGTCGTCGCCGTGGACGTGGCAGCCGACCGCGTCGGGTCGGCCTCGGCGGCCGCGGGATCCGGCTGGGCCAGGACCGGCGTCATGCAGATCGCGAGGAGCGCGAGCGTCGCCGCGATCGAGGGGCGCAGCGGGAACGCTGCGGACTGCCGCGCGCATTGCGCGCGCAGGCCGTGTCGGGCGGGGCCGGCGGACGTCGTCATGCGGGTCGTGGAGGCGCCGGGACGGTGCCGGCGATCTCGGCTGCGAGGGAGCCGCCGACCTTACCACGGCCCTTCTCCATGCCCCGCCCACCGCCTGCGCGCCGCGGGCCAGGTCGAGCCCGGGACGTGCAACGGGATCGCGAAGACGCTCCGGAGATCGCCCTGCCGGCGCCCCTCGGGCCCGCGAATCGGGCGCGGTCGCGGACGCTCAGGGCCGCGGCGACGGCGGTGTCGGCGTGGGCGGCGGCGTCGGCATCGCAGGTGCGGGTGCGGGTGCGGGTGCGGGTGCGGGCAGGGCCGGGCCCGAAGACGGCAGGCCCGGCACCGGAGCCGGCGGTTCGGCGGACGAGGGCGGAGCCGGAGCCGGAGCGGGAGCGGGAACCTTCGCAGGGACCGGCGCCGGCACCACCACGCCCGGCGCGAGTTGCACCTCCTCGACCCGGACCGCACCCGTCACGTAGTAGCGGGTCTCGCCGAAGCACGTCGTGGGCAGCCCGACGCGCTGCTCGTAATGCAGGGACACGCGCTGGCCCATCAGCCGGTTGATCTGTTCGGCCACGGCGTCGTCGGTGACCGTGAACTCGAATTTCTCCGGGATCGCACCGGGCATCGACACCAGCGCGATCTCCCCCTCCCAGGTCTTGCAGAGCCAGCCCTTCTTCGAGAATTTCTGCACCCAGCCCGCGCGCTCACCGCTCGAGTAGCTCCAGTTCAGGACGACCGCGAAGTACAGCGATCCGACCGCGGCGACGATCAGCACCAGCCACAGCAGGAGCCGGCCGAACGAGAAGCGGGACGCGGGAGCGGACGAGGGCATGGCGGGATGTCGGGATTCCAGGCCTGGCGATCCTAACACCCGCCCCGATCAGAAGACCGCCGAGGCGCCGCCGTCGAGGTTGATGCTCGAGCCGGTGACGAAGCTCGCCCGGGCGGACACCAGGAACGCGATGACGTCGGCCACCTCGTCGGCCTCGCCGACGCGGCCGAGCGGCACACCGCGCCCCATCTCGGCGTAGAGCGCCTCCGCGTCGAGGCCCTGCCGCTGCGCCCGGGCCTCGTGCTGCCCCGCGCGGACGAGCCCGATGCACACGGTGTTCACGAGGATGCGGTCCGGCGCGAGCTCGCGCGACAGCGCCTTCGTCATCGCCTGGCCTGCCGCACGAGAGACGGTCGTCGGCATCGACTTGGCGGCCGGCTGCTTCGCGCCGATGTTGGTCACGTTGACGATGCGGCCCCCGCCGCGCTCGCGCATCGACGGGATCGCGAGTCGGCACAGGCGGATCGCCGCGAACAGCTTCAGGTCGAGGTCCGCCTGCCAGGTGGCGTCGGTCACCGATTCGAACGCGCCGACCTGCGAGGTACCGGCATTGTTGACGAGGATGTCGAGGCCACCGAAGGCGGAAACGGTCTCGGCGACGAGCCGCTCGCAGTCCTCGGAGCGCGCGACGTCGGCCCTGACGCCGATCGCCTGCGCTCCGCGCGCGCGCAACGCAGCGACCGTCTCCTCGAGCCGCCGGGCGTCGCGCCCGCAGATGGCCACGCGCACGCCTTCCTCGCACAGCCTGAACGCGGTGGCGCGTCCGATGCCCTGCGTGCCGCCGGTGACGATGGCCACCTTGCCGGCGAGTCCGAGCTCCATGCCTGCCTCCTGTCTTCGATCGGATCGGGGGTCGGACGCGGCCTGGCGGAGGGAGTGGGATTCGAACCCACGGAAGACGTCAATCTTCGGTAGTTTTCAAGACTACTGCCTTAAACCGCTCGGCCATCCCTCCGGCCGGTCGATGATCGCACATCCGACCGGGCGGGGCGCAGCGGTCAGGCCGGCGAGAACTCGGGCCAGGGCCAGTCGCCCGCCCGCATCCGATCGAGGTGCATCACCGCGATGTGCGTCTTGACGTCGGGCAGGCCGCCCGATCGCAGCAGCGCGACCAGCTCGTCGGGCGTCGCCCACGCGACGTCGATCAGCTCGCCGTGGTCGGGCGCCGCGTCGGCGCGATGCTCCAGTCCGCGCGCGACGAACACGTCGATCACCTCGTTGGAGAAGCCGATGGCCGGGTGGATCCGCACCAGCGGCGCCCACTCGCGAGCGACGTGGCCGGTCTCCTCGAGCAGCTCGCGCTTGGCGGTCTGCAGCGGCGTCTCGCCCGGATCGATCTTGCCTGCCGGAATCTCGGTATAGGCCCGACGCATCGCATAGCGCCACTGCCGCTCGACGAGGACGCGACCGTCGTCGCCGATCGCCAGCACCGCGGCCGCACCGGGATGGACGACCCACTCGCGGCCGTGCAGGCTGCCATCCGGCAAGCGTGCGCGGTCGCGTCGCACCTTCAGGAACAGGCCCTGGTAGACCAGTTCCGAATCGACCGTCGTCTCTTCGAGGTGCGCGCTCATCGAAGGCGATGCGGCGGGACCCGGGCCCCGGTCAGACGCCGAAGGCCTGGCGGACGGCGCCGGCGCACAGCGTCATCAGCGGCCCGGGCACCAGCCCGAGCAGCAGCACCAGCGCACCGTTGACCGCCATCACCGCCTTCGCGCCGACACGTGGCTCGATGGCGGACGCATCGGCCGGCTCATCGAAATAGACGGTCTTGACGATCCGCAGGTAGTAGAACGCACCGATCAGCGACAGCAGCACGGCCGCGATCGCCAGCCACAGCAGCCCCGCCTCGACGACCGCCTGCAGCACCGCGAGCTTGGCGTGGAAGCCGACCGTCGGCGGGATGCCGGCGAGCGAGAACATCAGGATCAGCATCACGAAGGCCAGGCCCGGATTGCGCCGCGAAAGGCCCTTCAGGTCAGCGATCTCCTCGGCCTCATGCCCCTTGCGCGCGACCAGCAGGATCAGGCCGAAGCTGCCCAGCGTGGTGAGCACGTAGGTCACGACGTAGAACATCGACGCGCTCCAGGCGTCGGTCATGCCGTCGGTGCTGCCGCCCACCACGCCCGAGAGCATGCCGAGCAGCACGAAGCCGATCTGCGCGATGGTCGAGTACGCGAGCATCCGCTTGAGGTTCGTCTGCGCGATCGCGACGACGTTGCCGACGATCATCGAGAGCACCGACAGCACCAGCAGCATCTGCTGCCAGTCCGCCGCGACCGCCGGCAAGGCCTCCGCCAGGATCCGGAACGCGATCGCGAAGGTGGCGAGCTTCGGCGCCGATGCGATCAGCAGCGTGGCCACCGTCGGCGTGCCCTGGTAGACGTCGGGCACCCACATGTGGAACGGCACCGCGCCGAACTTGAACGCGAGGCCCGCGACGATGAACACCAGGCCGAACACCATCACCGTCTGGTTCGCAGGGTTGCGCCCGCTCATCGCACCGGCGATCCGGTCGAGGTCCAGCGTGCCGGTACCGCCGTAGAGCATCGACATGCCATAGAGCAGGAAGCCCGACGCGAGCGCGCCCAGCACGAAGTACTTGATCGCGGCCTCGGTCGAGACCGCGTGGTCCCGACGCAGCGCCGCCAGCGCGTAGAGCGACAGCGACATCAGCTCCAGGCCGAGATAGACCACCAGCAGGTTGCCCGCCGAGATCATGATCATCTGGCCGAGCAGCGCGAACAGCGCGAGTGCGTAGAGCTCGCCGCGGTGCATGCCGCGATCGGACACGTAGCCGCGCGCGTAGATCAGCGTGGTGGCCACCGCGAGGTACGACACGAGCTTGAGCACGTGACCCAGGCCGTCGGCGACGTACATGCCGCCGAACGCCATCTGCGCCGGCTGGCCGATCTGCCAGACCGTCGCCGCCGCCGGCAGCAGAAGCAGTGCGATCGCGAGACGGTCGATCCGCGATTCCTCACCTTCGGCCGGCTTGCCCAGCACGTCGACGAGCAGCACCCCGCAGGCGGCCACCAGCAGCAGGATCTCCGGCAGCGCGGCGGTCAGGTTGAGCTTGTCCATCGGGGTCACTCGGCGATCTTGGAGACGGAGACGTGCTCGAGCAGCGCCTTGACCGACGCTTCGGAGACGTCCGTGAACGGCTTCGGGTACAGGCCCATGTAGAGCACCGCCGCAGCGAGCGCCGCGAGCATCCAGAACTCGCGGGCATCGACGTCCTTCAGCTCGCGGACGTGGTCGTTGGCCACCTCGCCGAAGACCACTCGCTTGTACATCCAGAGCGAGTACGCCGCGCCGAAGATCAGCGTCGTCGCCGCGATCGCGGCGATCCAGAAGTTGTACTTCACCGCCCCCAGGATGACCATGAACTCGCCGACGAAGCCCGAGGTCGCGGGCAGCCCGCTGTTGGCCATCGCGAACAGCATGAAGAACGCCGCGAACCTGGGCATCGTGTTCACCACGCCGCCGTAGTCGGCGATGCGGCGGCTGTGCATCCGGTCGTAGAGCACGCCGATGCACAGGAACATCGCTCCCGAGATGAAGCCGTGCGAGATCATCTGGACGATCGCGCCCTGCACCGCCAGCTGCTCGAACATGAAGAAGCCGAGCGTGACGAAGCCCATGTGCGCGATCGATGAATAGGCGACCAGCTTCTTCATGTCGGTCTGCACCAGCGCGACCAGCCCGATGTAGACGACCGCGACGAGCGACAGCGTGATCATGAAGCCCGACAGCGACTGGCTCGCGTCCGGCACGATCGGCAGCGACAGCCTCAGGAAGCCGTAGGCGCCCAGCTTCAGCATGATCGCGGCCAGCACCACCGAGCCCCCGGTGGGCGCCTCGACGTGAGCGTCGGGCAACCAGGTGTGGACCGGCCACATCGGCACCTTGACCGCGAACGCCAGCAGGAACGCGAAGAAGATCGCGAGCTGCTCGTTCATCGCGAGCGGCAGCTGATGCCACTCGAGGATCGAGAAGGTGCCCGACTTCAGGTAGAGGTAGATGATCGCGACCAGGGTCAGCAGCGAGCCGAGCAGCGTGTAGAGGAAGAACTTGAAGGCGGCGTAGACGCGGTTCGGGCCGCCCCAGATGCCGATGATCACGTACATCGGGATCAGGGTCGCCTCGAAGAACACGTAGAACAGCAGGCCGTCGAGCGCCGAGAACACGCCCACCATCAGCCCCGACAGGATCAGGAACGCCGCCATGTAGCCGGCGACCCGCTCCTCGATGACCTTCCAGCCCGCGATCACGACGAAGATCGTGATGAACGCGGTGAGCAGCACGAACCACAGCGAGATGCCGTCGACGCCGAGGTGGTAGTCGACCCCGAAGCGGTCGATCCAAGGCATCTTCTCGACGAACTGCATCTCGGCCGAGGCGGCGTCGAAACGCGTGTAGAGCGGGATCGTCGCGACGAAGCCGGCGATCGCGCCGGACAGCGAGACGGCACGGACGACGCCCGCGTTGCGATCGCTGCCGAAGGCGAGCACGAAGAATCCGGCGAGGATCGGGATCCAGATCGCCGCGCTGAGGAATCCGACGGAGGTGTTCATCTTCTCGTGTCCCCGTGCCCGTCAGCGCGTCGCCATCGGCACGAACCACCAGACCAGCGCCGCCACGCCGACGATCATCGCGATCGCGTAGTGGTAGATGTAGCCGGACTGGACGAAGCGCAGGACGCCGGCCAGCCAGCCGACCAGCTTCGCGCTGCCGTTGACCGCGACGCCGTCGATCAGCGCCTGGTCGCCGACCTTCCACAGGCCGGCCCCGAGCGCCCGGGCGCCCCCGGCGAAGAGCACCTCGTTGATCCGGTCGAGGTAGTACTTGTTCTCGAGCACGCGGTGAACCGGCGACAGCGCCCTCATGAAGGCCGCCGGCACCGCCGGGTTGACCAGGTAGCAGTAATAGGCGGCCGCCACGCCCGCGGCCGCCAGCCAGAACACCGGCGTCTGCAGCGCGTGCACGCCCATCCCGACCCAGCCGTGGAAGTGGTGCGCGAGCTCCTCCATCACCGGGTGCTTCCCGGCGTCGACGTGGATCACGTCCTTGAAGAACTCGCCGAAGAGCATCGGCTCGATGGTGTAGAGCCCGATCAGCACCGACGGGATCGCGAGCACGATCAGCGGCACGGTGACCACCGCCGGACTCTCGTGCGGCACGCCGCCGTGGTGGCCGTGCCCGTGATCGTCGTGACCGTGGTCGTGCTCGCCGTGACCGTGTCCGTGGCCGCCGCTGGTGTCGAACCGCTCCTTGCCGTGGAAGACCAGGAAGTACATCCGGAACGAATAGAACGCGGTCACGAAGACCCCGATCATCACCGCCGCATAGGCGAAGCCCGAAGCCGGCAGGTGCGAGAACCTGACCGCCTCGATGATCGAGTCCTTGGAGTAGAAACCCGAGAAGAACGGCGTGCCGATCAGCGCGAGCGAGCCCAGCAGCGAGGTGATCCAGGTGATGGGCATGTACTTGCGCAGCCCGCCCATGTTCCGGATGTCCTGGTCGTGGTGCATCCCGATGATCACCGAACCGGCGGCCAGGAACAGCAGCGCCTTGAAGAACGCGTGGGTCATCAGGTGGAAGATCGCCACCGAATACGCCGATGCGCCGAGCGCCACCGTCATGTAGCCGAGCTGCGAGAGCGTCGAGTACGCGACCACGCGCTTGATGTCGTTCTGGATGATGCCGAGGAAACCCATGAACAGCGCGGTGATCGCGCCGATGGTCATCACGAACGAGAGCGCGGTGTCCGACAGCTCGAACAGCGGCGACATCCGCGCGACCATGAAGATGCCAGCCGTCACCATCGTCGCCGCGTGGATCAGCGCGGAGATCGGGGTCGGGCCCTCCATCGAGTCGGGCAGCCAGACGTGGAGCGGGAACTGCGCCGACTTGCCCATCGCGCCGATGAACAGGCAGATGCAGGTCACCGTCATCAGCGACCACTCGGACACGCCCCAGAAGTGGACCGTCCGGTCGGCCAGCCCGGGCGCTGCCTCGAACACCGCCTTGTAGTCGAGGCTGCCGAAGTACGCGAGCACCAGGCCGATGCCGAGCACGAAGCCGAAGTCGCCGACCCGGTTCACCAGGAAGGCCTTCAGGTTCGCGTAGATCGCGGTGGGCCGCGTGTACCAGAACCCGATCAGCAGGTACGAGACCAGGCCGACGGCCTCCCAGCCGAAGAACAGCTGCAGGAAGTTGTTCGACATCACCAGCATCAGCATCGAGAAGGTGAACAGGCTGATGTAGGCGAAGAAGCGCTGGTAGCCGTCGTCGTCCTTCATGTAGCCGATGGTGTAGACATGCACCATCAGCGACACCGAGGTCACGACGCACATCATCGTGGCCGTGAGCGAGTCGATCAGGAAACCGACCTCGAAGGTGACGCCGTCGACGATCGCCCAGGTGTAGAGCGGGCCGTTGAACGTGTTGCCGGCGAGCACGTCGCGCAGCACGGTCAGCGACGCGAGCAGCGAGACCAGCACGCCGAGGATGGTCACCACGTGGCTGAGGGTGCGACCGATCACCCGGCCGAACAGGCCGGCGATGATCGCGCCGACGAGCGGCGCGAACGGTACGAGCAGGTAGGACGTCTTCATCTTGTTCTCTCTCCCCTGCAGCCGTCAGCCCTTGAGCGCGTCCAGGTCCTCGACGTTGATCGTGTCGAGGTTGCGGAACAGCACCACCAGGATCGCGAGGCCGATCGCCGACTCGGCGGCGGCCACCGTCAGGATGAAGAAGACGAAGATCTGCCCCGCCGCGTCACCCAGGAAATGCGAGAAGGCGACGAAATTGAGGTTGACGGCGAGCAGCATCAGCTCGATCGCCATCAGGATGATGATGACGTTGCGCCGGTTCAGGAAGATCCCGACGACGCTGATCGCGAACAGGATGGCGCCGAGCACGAGGTAGTGCGCGAGGGTGATGGTCATTTCTGCGGCTCGCTCTCGGTCGCGGCGACGGGGGCGGCCGGCGGGGTCGCGGGCCGGCCCGGCATCTTCACCAGGCGGACGCGGTCGGTGCTGCGCACGCGGACCTGCTCGCCGACGTTCTGCGCCTTCACGCCCTCGCGGCGGCGCAGCGTCAGCGCGATCGCGGCGACGATGGCCACCAGCAGGATCACCGCGGCGATCTCGAAGGCGTAGACGTATTCGGTATAGATCAGCTTGCCGAGCGCCTTGGTATTGCTGTAGTCGGCGGGCAGCCGCGGCGCGTAGGAGGCCTTGACCGTACCGAACTGATGCCAGAGCACCGCGGCGAGTTCCAGCACCACCGCGGCACCGACGAAGGCGGCCACCGGCAGGTTCCTCCAGAAACCCTGGCGCATCCGGTCCACGTTGATGTCCAGCATCATCACGACGAACAGGAACAGCACCATCACCGCGCCGATGTAGACGAGCACCAGCGTGATCGCGAGGAACTCGGCCTTCAGCATCAGCCAGATCGCTGCCGCGGAGAAGAAGGTGAGGACGAGGAACAGCGCGGAATGCACCGGGTTGCGCGCGGTGACGACGCGCAGCGCGGAGAACACGGTCACCGCCGCGAACACGTAGAACAGGATGGCTGTCGGATCCACTGTGGGCTCTCGATGGGTGGGCGCCGGGTCAGCGGTAGCGGGCGTCGGCCTCGCGGGCGGCCGCGATGTCCTTCTCGTACCGGTCGCCGACGGCCAGCAGCATCTCCTTGGTGAAGTAGAGATCGCCGCGCTTCTCGCCGTGGTACTCGAGCACGTGGGTCTCGACGATCGAATCGACCGGGCACGACTCCTCGCAGAAGCCGCAGAAGATGCACTTGGTCAGGTCGATGTCGTAGCGCCGGGTGCGGCGCGTGCCGTCGTCCGGACGCACGTCCGACTCGATGGTGATCGCAAGCGCCGGACACACCGCCTCGCACAGCTTGCAGGCGATGCAGCGCTCCTCGCCGTTCGGATAGCGCCGCAGCGCGTGCAGCCCCCGGAAGCGCGGCGAGTACGGCGTCTTCTCCTCGGGGAACTGGATGGTGATCTTGCGCGCGAACACCTGCGAGCCCGTGAGCTTCAGGCCCTTCAGCAGCTCGACGAGCATGAAGCTCTTGACGAAGTCCTTGATCGCTTCCATGACGGTCTTCGTTCGGGGCTCAGCCCCAGATGTTGAAGGGCGTCTGCATCCAGATGCCGACCACCACCAGCCACGCCAGCGTGACGGGGATGAAGATCTTCCAGCCCAGACGCATGATCTGGTCGTAGCGGTAGCGCGGGAACGAGGCACGGATCCAGATGAAGACCGTGACGAGCATGAAGGTCTTCAGGAACAGCCAGAACCAGTCCCAGAACCACTGCGGGCCGAGCTCGATGCCGAGCGAGAAGAACGGGGCCCAGCCGCCCAGGAACATGATCGCGGCGAGCGCCGAGATCAGGATCATGTTGGCGTACTCGGCCAGGAAGAAGATCGCGAAGCCCATGCCCGAGTACTCGATCATGTGACCGGCGACGATCTCCGACTCGCCCTCCACCACGTCGAACGGGTGGCGGTTGGTCTCGGCGACACCGGAGATGAAGTACACGACGAAGACGGGGAGCAGCGGCAGCCAGTTCCAGCTCAGCGCGTTCAGGCCCATCTCGGCGAAGCGGCCCTGGTTCTGGCCCTCGACGATGTCGGTCATGTTCAGGCTGCCCGACACCATCAGCACCACGACCAGCGCGAAGCCGATCGCGAGCTCGTACGAGACCATCTGCGCCGACGCGCGCAGCGCGCCGAGGAACGCGTACTTCGAGTTCGACGCCCAGCCGGCGAGGATCACGCCGTAGACCTCGAGCGAGGTGATGGCGAGCAGCAGCAGCAGGCCGGCGTTGACGTTCGCGAGCGCGCGGTCGGGGCCGAACGGGATCACCGCCCAGGCGGCGAGCGCCGGCATGATCGTCATGATCGGTCCGAGGATGTAGAGGCCCTTGCTCGCCTGGGACGGAAGGATGATCTCCTTGAAGATCAGCTTCACCGCGTCGGCGATCGGCTGCAGCAGGCCGCCGGGGCCGACCCGGTTCGGCCCGATGCGCAGCTGGATGAAGCCGATGAACTTGCGCTCCCACAGCGTCAGGTAGGCCACGCAGCCCATCAGCGGCGCGAGCACCGCCACGATCTTGATCAGTGTCCAGACCACCGGCCACGCGCCACCGAGCAGCGCCTGGCCCTGGGCATCGAGGGCATCGATCCAGTTCATCACGCACGCTCCACGGCGATCGCGCCGAACATCGCTCCGAGGCCGGCCGTGGCGTCGCTCGCCGCGGCGATGCGGACGGTGCCGTCGGCCACACCCGCGTCGAGGGCGGCGACCAGTTTCGCGCTGCCGGCGCCCTGCTTCGCGACGATCGCGTCCCCGGCCGCGAGGCCGAGCGCCGCGAGGGTCGCCGCGTTCATCCGCGCGGTCGGCGCCGCGGCGTCACGGGTCTGCTGCAGGCTGGGGGCACGCCGCACGATCGGGTCGACCGCGTAGATGGGCACGTCGGCCACGCGCTGCAGGCCGCCCGAGGCCTTCGGCACCGCGACGGCGCCCGACACCGCGTTCGACAGCTTCGCGGCGACGTCGGCCGGCAGCGCCTGGACGCGGACCTGCTCGACGCTCTCCTGGTCGAAGCCGGGCAGCTGCAGCAGGTTGCCGAGCACACGCAGCACCTTCCACGCCGGACGCGCGTCGCCGCGCGGACGCACCACGCCGGAGAACGCCTGCACGGTGCCGGCCATGTTGACGAACGCACCGGCGGTCTCGGTGAACGGCGTCACCGGCAGCAGGCAGTCGGCCGTCTCGAGCAGCTCGGCCGACCTGAACGCGGACAGCGCGATCACCGTGTCGGCCGAAGCGACCGCGGCCCGCGCGGCAGCGCCCCGGCCGTGGTCGAGCGCCGGCTCGACGCCGAGCAGCAGGTAGGCCTTCAGCGGCCGCTCGATCATCGCGGCGGCGTCCAGTCCGCCCGCGCCCGGCAGCGCGCCGGCGAGGTGCCCGCCGACGCTGTTCGCCCCATCCACCAGCCAGCCGAGCGTCGCGCCGGCGGCGGCGGCGAGCGCCTGCGCGAGCACCGCGATCGCGGCAGCCTGCGGATGATGGGCCACCGCGGCACCGAGGAACACGGCCTTCGCCTTGCCCTGCGACAGCGTGGCCGCGAGCGCGCGGGCGGCGTCCGACGGCTCGATACCCGACAGCTCGGCCGGCACGGCTTCGTTCGCACCCAGCTTCAGCGCGACCAGCGCACCGGCGAGCGTCTCGGCCCAGCGGTCCGGCGAGACGATCGCCTTCGCGGCGATCGGCATCAGCAGGTCGTCGTCGGCGCCGTTCAGCACTGCGACGCGGGCGCCGCGCTTGACGGCCGCACGGATCCGCGACGCGAGCAGCGGCTGGTCCTTGCGCAGGAACGAACCGACCAGCAGCACGCGATCGAGGCCATTGACCGACGCGACCGGCAGGCCGAGCCAGGGAACGCCCTGCGTCCGCTGCGCGAGCGCGGCGTCGGACACGCGCAGCCGAAAGTCGACGTTCTCGCTGCCGAGGCCGCGGACCAGCTTCGACAGCAGGAACATCTCCTCGACCGTGGCCTGCGGATGCGCGAGACCGCCGATCGACGCGGCACCGTGCTTCGCGCGGACGCTACCCAGCGCATGCGCCACGTAGTCGAGCGCGACCTGCCAGTCCACCTCGTGCCACTGGCCGTCCTGCTTGAGCATCGGGCGCTCGAGACGTTCGGTCGAGTTCAGGCCCTCGTACGAGAAGCGGTCACGGTCGGAGATCCAGCACTCGTTGACCGACTCGTTCTCGAGCGGCAGCACGCGCATGACCGCGTTCTGCTTGACCTGCACGACGACGTTCGAGCCCAGCGAGTCGTGCGCGGCGACCGACTTGCGGCGCGCGAGCTCCCAGGTGCGGGCGCTGTAGCGGAACGGCTTGCTGGTGAGCGCACCGACCGGGCAGACGTCGATCATGTTGCCCGACAGCTCCGACTCCACGCCGCGCCCCACGAAACTCATGATCTCGGAGTGCTCGCCACGCCCGGCCATGCCGAGCTCCATGACGCCGGCGATCTCCTGGCCGAAGCGCACGCAGCGCGTGCAGTGGATGCAGCGGCTCATCTCCTCGGCGGAGATCAGCGGTCCCATCGACTTGTGGAAGACGACGCGCTTCTCTTCGGTGTAGCGCGAGGCCGAGGGGCCGTAGCCCACCGCGAGGTCCTGCAGCTGGCACTCGCCGCCCTGGTCGCAGATCGGGCAGTCGAGCGGGTGGTTGATGAGGAGGAACTCCATCACCCCCTTCTGCGCCTTGACCGCCTTCTCGGACTTGGTCCAGACCTTCATGCCCTGCGAGACCGGCGTCGCGCAGGCCGGCAGCGGCTTGGGCGCCTTCTCGACATCGACCAGGCACATGCGGCAGTTGGCCGCGATGCTGAGTTTCTTGTGATAGCAGAAGTGCGGGATGTAGACGCCAGCGGCGTCGGCGGCATGCATCACCATGCTGCCGTCGGCGATGGTGACGGGTTTGCCGTCCAGGGTGATCTCAGCCATGGTTCAGACGTACGCGGGGACCATGCAGGTCTTGTGTTCGATGTGGTACGCGAACTCGTCGCGGAAATGCTTGAGCATGCCTTGCACCGGCATGGCGGCGGCATCGCCGAGCGC
>JBJOKE010000009.1:0-9970 GCA_046046245.1 Pseudomonadota bacterium
CTCGGATCACGCGCCGGTGACGGTGGAGCTCGCAGGGTCCTGAGCGCCACGGCGGGCGGTCCGTCTGGGGTCAGACGTGCGCCGCCGCGAGCGCGCCGATGACCAGCCCCGCCGCCGCGACACCGTACACGCCGCTCCGGTGAGTACGGGCGCACCGGGTCGGTGGGGAATCACGGTGATGCCGGCCCGACAGGTGTCCCGGGCGACTTCGGCTGTCGACACCGGGCCGCGGATCGGCGGATGGACTGGCCGGGGGGTGCGTCGGCTTAAGCCCTGCGTCACACAGGATCCCGTCCAGGACAAACGAGCACGAGCGGTCGCTTTCCCGGACACCGGCCGGACATTTCACATCGTGATAAATTCCGCCCCTCCCCGCGCGGGCCGCCGCCCGCGGTCTCCGCGTCCGCCCGCGCCGCGACGACCCGGATCCTGGCGCGGTGACCGCGGGTGTCGTCGCGTGCGGCGGAGCGGCCTGCTCAGGTCCGGAGCGCCGACGGACGGACCGCGTCGGCGGCGTCGTAGTCGGGCCCGCGAACGATGCGGTCGAGGTAGGACAGGTGGGCGTCGCTGCCCTCCGGCCACAGCGCCTCGAAGCGGCCCCGCCAGGTCGCCAGGTCGAAGTCGATCGCGATGGCCTCGGCGAACACCTCGCGGCCGAGCGCGACGCCGAACCTGCGGTCCGCGCCGGCCGAGGGCGTCGTGGCGATCCGGGTCAGCAGGCCGGCGGTGTCGCCCCGGAAGTTGGCCATCCCCGCCGCGCCGTTGTTGAGGACCCAGCGCGCGGCACCTCCCCGTGAGTCCGGCACGGCCTGGAACACCGGCAGACAGGTGTGGGTGCAGGCGAAGGCGTCGACCTCGGCGCGGTCGAGCCAGCCCGCGACCTCGGCCCGGTGCCGCCCGTCGCGCAGGTGTTCCTGTGCGAAGCCCCAACCGGCGAGCGACGTGGCATCGCCGTGCACCAGGCCCACGCGCCGGTCGCCGACATCGGCGCGCAGGCGCATCGGCAACGCCGCGAGTTCGTCGCGCTGGCGCGCGTCCGCCGCCGTGCGAAGGTGCGCCAGGATGCGGTTGGAGCGCTCGACCACCCCGTCGCCGACCCAGTCCGGATAGGCGCAGCCGCAGCCGGCGTCCGCCTCCGCATCCGGTGCGGCCAGTTCGGTCTCGACGTTGCCGCGCAGGGCCACGTGCGCGAGCACGCCGCGCTGCACGCGCGAGAAGGTCGCCGGATCGGCGTCGAACCAGTGGAAGTCGCCGTTGAAGACCAGGCGCTTGCGGCCGACTTCGCGGTCGAAGCGTTCCAGCACCCGCTCGAGCGCCGACTCGTTGCCGTACAGGCCGCCGACGACGTAGAGCACGTCGAGCGACTGCAGCCGCTCGGGCGCGTCCACCGCGAAGTCCTCGGGCCGGTAGCGGTAATGCAGCGGGCAGCTGCGCCCGGGCGCCCGATCCTGGGGCGCGTGCCCGGCGTCGACCGCGCTCACCGCAGCCTCCGGTCGGTGCGCGTCGCGGGGCGTGCGGCGGGACGTGGCGGGCGGGCATCCGTCGTCGCGACGTGCATGCGGTCTTCTCCTCGTTGCGGTCGATGGGTCCACGGTGTCGGATCGGGCGGGTCGGCCGCGGGCCGCCCCGACCCGCGGCTCGGATCCGATGACGCCGGGTCGGCGTCATCGCCCGATCGCCGATCGTAGAGCGCCCGCAACCGTGCGTGGGACGCTTCGGCGATCGGGCGGTCCCAGCGCACCCGACCTCCGGAGAGGCCGATGACGCGGGTCGCCAGCACGGGCAGCAGCTCGAGGTCGTGCACGACCGTGACCAGCGTGCGGCCGGGCTCGCCGGCCACGCGCCGCAGCGCGAGGCAGACCTCGCGCGTCGCCGCCGGATCGAGGGCCGCCGTGGGCTCGTCGGCCAGCAGCAGGCGGGGGCGCTGCAACTGCAGGCGGGCCAGCGCGACCTTCTGCCGCTCGCCGCCGGACAGCCGGTCGGCGCGCACGTCGGCCCGATCGGCGAGGCCCAGCACCGCCAGCGCGGCGTCGGCCTCGGCCACCAGCGCCTGCGGGTACCGGCGCCACCAGCTGCGCACCGCCTGCGCCCCCCGCAGCCGGGCCAGCGCGCCCACCAGCACGTTCTCCCGCGCGCTCAGGCGCGGCACCAGGTGCAGGCCCTGCATCAGCAGGCCGGTCTCCCGCCGCAGCACACGGCGGTCGTCGCGCGTGATCGGGCGAGGCCGGTCCGCGTCCTCGCGCCCGCCGGGACCGATCGATCGCCCGAGCACCCGCACCCGCCCCTGCCGGGCCTCGAGCAGCGCGCCGACGAGCTTCAGCAACGTGCTCTTGCCGGCGCCGTTGGGGCCGACCACGGCCACCCGCTCGCCCGGGTCGATGACCAGGCTCGGCACGTCGAGCAGCACGCGCCCGCCCGCGACCACCCGCACCGCCTCGAGCTCGATCGCGTGCGTCAACGCAGCGCCTCCCGGATCCGACGCGACAGCGCGTCGAACAGCATCACCAGCGCCACCACCACGATCAGCAGCGTGGCGAGCCGGCTCCACTGGAAGAGGCTCACCGCCTCGCTGATCAGCAGGCCCAGCCCTCCCGCGCCGATGAGCCCGAGGAGGGTCGAGTCGCGGATGTTGAACTCCCAGACGTACAGGTGATGGCCCACGAACTGCGGCAGGACCGACGGCCACACGCCGTGGAAGAACACCTGGGCCTCGCCGGCACCGGTGGCGCGCACGGCAGCGACCGCGGCGCCGTCGAGCGACTCGATGCTCTCGGCGAACAGCTTGCCGCAGGTGCCCATCGAATGCAGCGCGATGGCCAGCACGCCCGCCGTCGGCCCCAGGCCGACGATGCCGACCAGGACCAGGCCGAACACGAGCGTGTGCACGGCGCGCGCGGTGTCGAGGATGCCCTTCGCCGCCCAGGCCAGCGGCCGGGGCGCACGCAGGTTGCGGGCCACCAGCATCGCCAGCGGCAGCGCCATCACGGCCGCCAGCAGCGAGCCCAGCGTCGCGATCTGGAAGGTCGTCCAGGCGGCACGCACCACGGCGGCGAGGAAGGCCGCCTCGACCTCGCGGCGGTTCTCCACCCGCAGCACGGCGCCGTCGTCGCTGCGGTACTCGAGCCGCTCCGGCCCGAACCAGACGTCCAGGACGCTGGGCCGCGCGAACTCGCCCAGCGTCTTCAGCAGGTTGCTCCAGGGATTGCGGCCGAGATCGAGATCGCCCGCGCCGGCCAGCGCCGCGACACACAGCGTCACGAGCGCGGCGTACACCGCGACGAGCCCGGCGAAGCCGACCCGGCCGGAGAGCGCGATCCGGTACGAGGGCCGGCGCTGCGCACGCGCCCGAGCGAGCGTCATCGCGCCCCCAGCGTGCCCGTCGCCAGCCCGGCGTCGCGGATCGGCTTGTAGAACACGTTGTCGCGGGCCACGAAGCCGGTGTAGTCGGCCGGCAGCAGGTTCGGCCGGGCGGCCAGCAGCGGACCGATGTCGGTCAGCGCACCCCGCAGGCGCTCGACGAAGGCCGCGTCCCGGGCGTGCGCCGCGCTCACCGCGAAGGCGTCGTTGGGCAGCGGCGTCGACTGCCAGATCACCTTGCTGCGCGCCGGCGAGATCAGGCCCTGCGCGATCATCGCGTCGCGATTGCGGTTGTAGTCGGCGCCGGCGTCGAGCCGGCCCGCGGTGACCTGCGTCTGGATGGCCTGGTGCTTCGTGTAGAGCACGCGGCCGAAGTGCTTCTCGGGATCGACGCCACGCTTGCGGAACTCGTGGAACGGGATCAGGTAGCCCGAGGTGGACCCCTTGTCGCCGAAGGCGAAGCTGCGGCCCCGGCCCTTCGCGCCGACGAGGTCCTCGAGGCTGTCGAGCCCCGAGTCAGGGTGCGTGACGATCATCGCGAAGTACTCCGGCTTGCCCTGGTGGAGGAGGGTCGCGACGACCTGGGCATCGCTGTGGTGGTGGGCCAGCACGTAGCCCCAGGGACCCATCAGCGCGAGGTCGGTCTCGCCGTTGGCGAGGCTCCTGGCGAGCCCCTCCCAGCTGTCGACGGTGCGCAGCGCCACCGGGCGGCCCAGGCGCTGCGCCAGGTAGGCAGCCAGCGGTCGGTAGGTCGCGTCGTTCTTCTCGCGGTCGGGCTGGAACATGCCGACGCCGAACGTCAGCGGGGCGCCCCCTGCGGAGGCCTGCGCACACGCCGCGGCGGGCAGGCCCAGCAGGCTGCCCAGGGCCAGGCCGACGGCATCGCGGCGGTTCGGGTTCATCGTGAGGCTCCAGGTCATGTCCGAGAACCAGCGCGCGGCGGTGGCGCGCCAGCTGCGCGCGAAGGCACGATGCATCCGCTGCCCGAGCTCTCCGGCGCCCTGTGCGGCGCCGAGCTCACCGCACATCGTTCAGGGACCAGTCGTAGTCGATGAAGGCGATGTCGACGGCGCCCGCTCGGATCCGCTCGCGATCGGCCCGCGCGTCGGCGAGCTGATCGGCGTAGCGGGCCGCGAACGCCGGCAGCGACGCGATGCCGCGGTGCCCGGCCCGGAAGTCGTCGCCGTACCAGTCGAAGATCTTCGAGAGCTCCAGGCGTCCGCGCTGCGCGTTGTAGCGGTTGCGCGTGCGGTCGCTCATGAAGCGCAGCGTCTGCTCGTCCGACTGCGCGTCGAGCCGAGCGGCGACGAAGGCCTCCTCGCGCAGCGCCGGGCAGCCGACGCTGGCGCAGTTGACGGCGAAGTGCACGCGCGGGTCGTCGTAGTCGCCGCGCTTCCTGAGCATCGCGTGCTCGATGTCGTCGAGCGACACCCGCCCCCCGAGCAGCGGGATCCACCTGGGCTTCCACGGGCTGGCGATCAGCGACCCGAGGTCCTTGATGGACTTCAGGTCGGGATACTTCGTGAGGATCAGCTCGACGGTGAAGGCGTTGTAGGCATTGATCAGGAAGGCCTGGCGCTCGGCCCGGCTCCAGCCCTCGAAGGCGGACGGCGTCACCGCCGAGAGGCCGTCGAGATAGGCCTTCAGGGCGGCGCGGTCGGCGGCGAAACCGGCGTAGGCCACCTGCGTGGCCTGCCCGCCGCGCACGAGCCGCACGTGCCGGCGCAGCAGCGCCGTCCAGGCCGAGTGCGCATGATCGAAGCCCGGCGACTGCTGCGCACGCACGGCGCCGGGCTGCAGAGCGGCCAGCGCGACCGCGGCATCCAGCGCCATGCCGAGCCAGGCGCGTCGGGTCGACCGGGTCATGCCCGCTCCCATGCGTGGTAGCGCCGCACCCACCGCAGCAGCGCCTGCGGCGCGTGCGCGCGCTTCCACTCGCCGGCCGCGTACTTGTTGGCCTCGGCGAGCGTCGGGTAGACGTGGATGGTACCGAGCATCTTGTCCAGGCCCAGGCCGTGCTTCATCGCCAGCACGTACTCGGCCAGCAGGTCGCCGGCGTGTTCGCCCACGATGGTCACGCCGAGGATGCGGTCGGTTCCCGGCGCGGTCAGCACCTTCACGAAGCCCTGGGCCGTACCGTCGGCGATGGCCCGTTCCAGCCGGTCGATGCCGTATCGGGTCACCTCGTACGCCACGCCCTGCTCCGTCGCCTCGGTCTCGCTCAGGCCCACGCGAGCCACCTCCGGGTCGGTGAAGGTGGCCCAGGGGATCACGCGGTAATCGACCCTGAACCTGCGCAGTCGACCGAACAGCGCGTTCACCGCCGCATACCAGGCCTGGTGCGCCGCCGTGTGCGTGAACTGGTACGGCCCGGCCACGTCGCCCACGGCGTAGATGTTCGGGTAGCGCGTCTGCAGCCAGGCGTTGGTCTGGATCGCCCCGCGCGGGGTCAGCGGGATGCCCAGTTCCTCCAGCCCGTAGCCCGACACGCGCGGGCTGCGGCCGACGGCGCACAGCAGCTGATCGAAGGGGATCGCGACCTCGGCATCGCCCTGCCTGGCCACGAGGCGCTTCTCCCCGCCCACGACCTCGACCCGCACGGCCTGGTGCCCGGTCAGCACGTTCACGCCGTCGGCGCGCAGCGAGGCGGCCACCAGCTCCGAGACCTCCGGGTCCTCTCGCACCATGATGCGCGGCGCCATCTCCACCTGCGTGACGGCGCTGCCCAGCCGGGCGAAGCTCTGCGCCAGCTCGCTGCCGACCGGGCCGCCGCCCAGCACCACGAGGCGTCCGGGCAGCTCGGTCAGGCCCCAGAGCGTGTCGCTGGTCAGGAAGCCCGCGTCCTTCAGACCCGGGATCGTCGGCACGAAGGGGCTCGCGCCCGCGGCGATCACGATCGACTTCGTCGTCAGCGTCCGCGTCGTGCCGTCGGCGAGCGCGACTTCCACCGTCCAAGGGCTGGTGATGCGGGCGTGGCCCTGCAGCACCTCCACGCCGAGGCCGGTGTAGCGCTCGACCGAGTCGTGCGGCGCGATGTCGCGGATCACGCGATGCACACGCTGCATCACCGCAGCGAAGTCCACGCGGCCCGCCGCGTCGGCCACGCCCAGCTCGTGCGCCTTGCGCAGCTGCCGCGCCATCCTGGCCGAGCGGATCAGCGCCTTGCTCGGCACGCAGCCGACGTTCAGGCAGTCGCCGCCCATCCGGTGGCCCTCGACCAGCGTGACCTCGGCCTTGACCGCAGCGGCGATGTAGGCCGAGACGAGTCCGCCCGCGCCGCCGCCGATGACCACGAGGTTGCGGTCGAAGCGGCGCGGCCGGGTCCACGCCGCGTAGAGCGCGCGCCGCTCGAGCCACCCCACCCCGGCCTTGGCCAGCAGCGGGAACAGGCCCAGCAGCACGAAGCTGCCGAGCAGCGCGGGCGACAGGATGTCGCCGGGCGACCTGATCGCGGCCAGCTGCGTGCCGGCGTTCACGTAGACCGCCGTGCCGGCCAGCATGCCGACCTGGCTGACCGCATAGAAGCGGCCGGCCCCCATGGGCGTGACGCCCATCAGCAGGTTGATCAGCCAGAACGGGAACACCGGCACCAGGCGCAGCGTGAGCAGGTAGAAGGTCCCGTCCGTGCGCACCCCGTCCTCGACGGGCGCGAGGGCCTTGCCGAAGCGTGCCCGGACGATGTCGCGCAACAGGTGACGTGCGGCCAGGAAGGCCAGGAGCGCGCCCAGGCTCGACGCGAAGCTCACCAGCAGCAGGCCCCAGCCGAGGCCGAACATCGCGCCGGCGGCCAGCGTGAGGATCGCGGCGCCGGGGACCGACAGTGCCGCTGCAGCCACGTAGGCGGCGAAGAACAGCGCGGCCGTCGCCAGCGGCTCGGCGTGCACCCGGGCCTGCAGCGCGTCGCGGCTGGCCTTCAGCGCGTCCAGCGTGAGCAGCGCGCCCAGGCCGAAATGCTGCCACGCCCACAGGGCCGCCAGCACCACGGCCACCGCGCCGGCCCACAGCGGAGCCTTCGAGCGGGGGGCCATCAGCGGGCCTGCGCGTCGGTCATCGCCGCGTCGAGCGCGCCGCCGCAGCTGCTGCCCTGCCCGGCCGTGCAGCCGTAGCAGTGGTCGGCGACCCGGATCTCGGCACCGGCGGGGTCGTGGCGCAGCAGGTCGCGCAGGTGCGGTCGAGGCCGCCCCGCGAGACGGGCGTCCAGGCCCAGCATCTGGTTGAAGTCGCAGTCGTACAGGAAGCCCTGCCAGTCGACGCTGACCTGGCTGCGGCACATCACGGTCTCCAGGTTGGCCGCGCGGTGACTGTCGCGCAGCAGCCGCATGTAGGCGCCGAAGGTCCCCCTGCTGACCAGCGTGCTGCCGAAGCGCTGGATCGGCATGTTGGTCAGCGCGAAGAGGTGGTCGAAGCGGATGCCGAAGTGCCGCATCAGCTCGCGCCGGTAGTCGGCCTCGAGCGGCTCCTGCGGCGGCGGCAGCGACGGTCCCTGCGGGTTGTAGACGAGGTTGAGCACCAGACCGCGCGTCGGATCGCCGTAGCCCAGCGCGTTCAGCCGGCGCAGCCCGGCGATGCTGCGCTCGAAGACACCGTCGCCGCGCTGGCGGTCGACGTTGGCCGGCGAGTAGCACGGCAGCGACGCGGTGACCTCGACCCCCTGTTCGGCCAGGAAGGCCCCGAGGTCCTCCTGGCCCGGCTCGGAGAGGATGGTCAGGTTGCAGCGGTCGACGACGCGCACGTCCAGCGCGCGCGCCTGCCGGACCAGATCGCGGAACCGCTCGTTCAGCTCCGGCGCGCCGCCGGTGAGGTCCAGCGTCGCGACCCGACGGCGCCGCAGCACCTCCAGCACCAGCCCCACGGTGTCGGCGTCCATCGCCTCGGTCCGCTGCGGGCCGGCCGCGACATGGCAGTGCAGGCAACGCTGGTTGCACCGGTATCCGAGGTTGACCTGGAGGGTCTCCAGCGACCGGCGCCGGATCGGCGGGAAATCGGTGGCGGCGAGCAAGGGCAGCGTGGGGTGCATCGGTGTCGGGTCGGCGAGCGTGCGATGCCTTCCATTCGCCACCGCGCGCCGAACGGTTACAGCGGCATGCCCCCGGCACCCGGGCGCGGGTCGGTGTAACCGGAGGACCTAGAATCGCGAACTGCTGGAATCCCGACATGTCCGTCGACACCTCTCCCGGCGACTTCGAGGCCGCCCTGAAGCCACTGTGGCTGCGTGCGCAGGCCGGCGACGAAGCGGCCTACCGGCAGTCGCTCGCGCTGCTCGCGACGCGTCTGCGCGGATACCTGAAGCGCCGGATGTCCGGCGTGCCCGACGACGTGGAGGACCTGGTCCAGGAGACGCTGTTGGCGCTGCACCTGCAACGAGGCACCTACGACCCGACGCTGCCCGTCAGCGCCTGGGCGCTCGCCATCGCACGGCACAAGCTGGTCGACGTGTGGCGGCGGCGCGGTCGTCGGGAGGACCTGCACGACGCGATCGACGACGTCGACGAGCGACTGCTGGCCGCGGAGCCCGACGACGGGGGCGCCCGGCGCGATCTCGAGGGCCTGCTGGAGGCGCTGCCCGAGGCGCAGCGGCAGGCGATCGTGCTCACCAAGCTGGAGGGCCTGACGGTGGCCGAGGCCGCGGCGCGCACGGGCGCCTCGCCGTCCGCGATCAAGGTCCAGGTACACCGGGGACTCAAGCGGCTGGCCGGGCTGGTGCGGCGAGACGCAACGGAGCACGCGGCGACCGACCGAGGACGCGCATGAAGACCGATACGCTGATCGACATGCTGGCCCGCAACGCCGGACCGGCGCCTCGCGCGCTGGCGGCGAAGCGGCTGTCCCCGGCCGCGGTCGTCGGAGCACTGGCCAGCGCCTGGGCTGCCGTCGCCTGGTTCGGACTGATCCCGTGGTCGCTGTTCGGCACGCCCGCGCCGTGGACCAAGATGGCCTACGGCGGGGCCCTCGCCGCTGCCGCGGCCTGGTGGGCGGCCCGGCTCTCCCGGCCCGCGGCACCGATCGCCCGCCCGCGGGGCGCGGTCGTCGGCGTGGTGCTCGCGACGGCCGCGGCCGGTCTCGTGTCCTGGCTGTCCACGCCCGCCGACGGCCGCTCGGCGGCGCTGCTGGGTCACTCGTGGGCGATCTGTCCGCCGACCGTCCTGGCGCTCTCCCTGCCGGCCCTGGCCGCGGCGCTGTGGGCGGTCCGCGGGCTGGCGCCGACCCGCCCGCGCGCGGCCGGCTTCGCGGCCGGCCTGATGGCGGGCTCGGTGGGCGCGATGGGCTACGCGCTGGCGTGCCCCGAGGCCTCCGTCGCCTTCGTGGCCGTCTGGTACTCGCTGGGCATCCTGCTGACCGGCGCCCTCGGCGCGGCCCTCGGTGCGCGCGTGCTGCGCTGGTGAGCGCGCCTGTGTCGATGCCACCCTCGCCCTGGACCCGCAGCACGCACCCGCCGAAGGGCGGGAACGCGAACCCGACCACTCCCACCGCTTGGGGATGACTTGAAACTCGCCACCTGGAACGTCAACTCGCTGAAGGTCCGCCTGCCGCAGGTGCTCGGCTGGCTCGAGGCGAACCCGGTCGACGTGCTGTGCCTGCAGGAGACCAAGCTCGTCGACGAGAAGTTCCCGGT
>JBJOKE010000039.1:0-47863 GCA_046046245.1 Pseudomonadota bacterium
CCGCAACCGCGACATGGCCTGGGACCGGCTGCTCGACAAGCCTTCGGCCGAGCGCCGCATCGGCGTGTGGATGACCTTGTCAGACCGGCCCGACGGCCTCGCGCTGACCTTGACCGACGAGGCCGGCCACGAGGCCGTCGCCACGCTGGCGGTCGAACGTCAGCCGCCGCGTGACCTGGGCCGGGCCGAGTCGACCCTGCGCGAGCAACTCGGCAAGCTCGGCACGACGATCTATGCCGCGCACGAGATCCGAATCGCCTGCGCCCAGCCCTGGTTCGTGCCGGCCAGCGCACTCAACACGCTGCGCCGCGCGGCGGTCGAGGCGCTCGACGCCGCCCGCCTGGCCGCCCTGCGGCCGCTGCCGCGCGATGCTGCGGTCGAGCCGCCCGTCCCCTACCCCGAGGACACGCTGAGCTACCTGGCCAACGTCTACAACCAGAAGGCGCACGACTTCTATGCGCGCCACGGCGTGCGGGTGATCGAGGCGGCCTACGAGAGCCACGAGGCGCTCGGCGAGGCCAGCCTGATGATCACCAAGCACTGCGTGCGCTGGTCGCTCAGCCTGTGCCCCAAGCAGGCCAAGGGCGTGCAAGGCGTCCAGGGCACGGTGCGGGCCGAGCCGATGACGATCCGCCACGGCGACGAGGTGCTCACGCTGCGCTTCGACTGCAAGCCCTGCGAGATGCACGTGGTGGGCGCCATGCGGCGCAACGTCCTGAAGCAGCTGAAGACCGAGCCGCTGACGTTCTATCGCACCCGGCCCGCGCCAGCCGCCTGAGGGGCGTGCCGGCGCCCGCGTGCGCCGGCGCGGCAGCGGTTACGATGGCGGCCCCTGCCGCCACGAGCCGAGCCATGCGCCCCCTGGACGGGATCACCGTCGTCACCCTCGAACACGCGATCGCCGCCCCCTTCTGCACGCGCCAGCTCGCCGACCTCGGCGCGCGCGTGATCAAGGTCGAGCGGCCCGGCTCGGGGGACTTCGCGCGGGCCTACGACGACCGCGTCCGCGGCCTGTCCTCGCACTTCGTCTGGACCAACCGCTCGAAGGAGAGCCTGACGCTCGACGTCAAGCACCCGTCGGCCGCGCGCGTGCTCGCGGCCCTGATCGACCGCGCCGACGTGCTGGTGCAGAACCTCGCGCCCGGCGCGGCGGCGCGGCTCGGACTCTCGTACGACGCGCTGGCCGATCGCCACCCGCGCCTGATCGTCTGCGACGTCTCCGGCTACGGCGCCGACGGCCCGGACCGCGACCGCAAGGCCTACGACCTGCTGATCCAGGGCGAGTCGGGCTTCCTCTCGGTGACCGGCACGGCCGACGAGCCGGCCAAGGCCGGCTGCTCGATCGCCGACATCTCGGCGGGCATGGCCGCGTACTCGTCGATCCTCGCTGCGCTGCTGCAGCGGGGTCGGACCGGGCGCGGCTGCCGGATCGACGTGTCGATGCTCGAGTCGATGACCGAGTGGATGAGCTTCCCGCTCTACTACGCGATGGACGGTGCGCCGCCCCCGGCCCGCACCGGCGCGTCGCACGCGACCATCCAGCCCTACGGGCCGTTCCCCGTGGGCGACGGCGGCACGGTGCTGCTCGGCGTGCAGAACGAGCGCGAGTGGTCGGCGTTCTGCACGAAGGTGCTGCGCCGGCCGGAACTCGCCGCCGACCCGCGCTTCGACGCCGGGCCGACGCGCAACGCGAACCGCGCCGCGCTGCGCGACGCGATCGTCGCGGCCTTCGCGCCGCTGACCACGGCCGAGGTGATCGCACGGCTCGACGACGCGCAGATCGCCAATGCGCGCGTCAACCGGATGGGCGAGGTCTGGTCGCACCGGCAGCTGCACGCGCGCGGCCGCTTCGTCGAGATCGGCACGCCGGCGGGGCCGGTACCCGCGCTGCTGCCGCCGGGATCGACCGACGCCTGGGAGGCGCGGATGGACCCGGTGCCGGCGCTGGGCGAGCACACCGACGCGATCCTGCGCGAGCTGGGCCTGGGCGAGGCCGAGGTCGCGGCGCTGCGCGCCGCCGGTGCGGTCTGACCGGGACGACGCGATGAGCGACGCCGCGCTCCCTTCCCCGGCGTCGTCCCCGGCCGCCACGGCGGCCACCGCAGCCCCGGCCGCGACCGGGCGGCGCGTCGTCGCCGGCGCCGTCGGCGACATCGAGCTGCTGCTCGACGCGCCGCGCGGCGAGCCGGCCGGCGTGGCGCTGGTCGCGCATCCGCAGCCGCTGCTCGGCGGCAGCGCCGAGCACAAGATCCCGCAGCTGCTGGCACGCGCGGCACGCGAGCTCGGCTGGCTCGCGGTCCGGCCGAACTTCCGCGGCGTGGGCGGCAGCGCCGGGACGCACGACCACGGCGAGGGCGAGACCGAGGACCTGCTGGCGGTCGTCGACGCGCTGCGCGCCGAACGGCCGTGGGCGCCGCTCGCGCTCGTCGGCTTCTCGTTCGGCGCCTACGTGCAGGCGCGGGTCGCGACGCGGCTCGCGGCCGAGGGCCGGCCGGCGGCCGCGGCGATCCTCGCCGGCATGCCGGTGGGTACCGTCGACACCGGCCGTCACTACGCGGTCGATGCGCTGCCGCCGGGTGCGCTCGTCGTCCACGGCGAACACGACGACCGCGTGCGGCTCGCGGCGGTGCTCCACTGGGCGGCCGCGCACGGCCAGCCGGTCACGGTGGTGCCGGCCACCGACCACTTCTTCAAGGGCCGGCTGCCGATGCTGCGGGCGCTGGTCGAGGGCGCGCTGCGCGCGGCGGCGCGCTGACGCGGCGGATCGGTCGAGCGCCGGCGTTACCGGGCGGCGTGCCCTTCGGCACCCTCGGGCCGAGCCGGCCGCCCGCCTCGACGCCCTGGGCACCCGGCACTCGCGGCCGCGAACGCGCCGGCGGCGGCGGCCAGCGCGGTCGCGACGAGGCGACGCGAGGGCGAACGCGTCAGTAGACCGCCCGCCCGCCGGACAGGTCGAAGACCGCGCCGGTGGTGAACGAGCACTCCTCGCTCGCCAGCCATGCGACCATCGCCGCGATCTCCTCCACCAGGCCGAAGCGCCCCATCGGGATCTTCGACAGCATGAAGTCGATGTGCTGCTGCGTGATCTGGTCGAAGATCGCCGTGCGGACCGCGGCTGGCGTGATGCAGTTGACGCGCACGCCCGTCTTCGCGGTCTCCTTGCCGATCGACTTCGTCAGGCCGATGACCGCAGCCTTCGAGGCCGAATACGCCGACGCGTTCGGATTGCCCTCCTTGCCGGCGATCGACGCGATGTTGATCACGCGGCCGTAGTCGCGCTCGAGCATCCGCCTCACCACCGCGCGGTTGCAGTAGAAGGTGCCGTGGACGTTGACGTCGAAGGTGCGGCGCCACGCGTCGGTCGGATACTCCCAGGTCGGCACGGTCGCGCCGGCGATGCCCGCGCTGCAGACCAGCACGTCGAGCCGGCCGAAGGCGGCGTGCGTGGCGTCGGTCGCGCGCTGCACCGCGGCCTCGTCGGCCACGTCGACGCCCACGCCCAGGTGGCCCGCGCCGAGCGAGGCGGCCGCGGCCTTCGCCGCCGCCTCGTCGAGATCCCACAGCGCGACGCGCGCGCCGCTCGCGGCGAAGCGCTGCGCGACGGCCAGGCCGATGCCGGCGGCCCCGCCGGTGACGACCGCGCAGCGGTCCTTCAGGTCGATGGCGTTCAAGTCGGTCTCCTCCCTGCTGCGGTCGTCGCGGCGCCCGCTCAGCGCGACAGGAACTCGACGACCATGGTGTTGAACTTCTCCGCCTGCTCCCATTGTGCCCAGTGGCCGCAGCGGCTGAAGAGGGTCAGGTCGGCGTTCGGAATGCCCCAGAGCAGCCGCAGGCCGATGTCGAAGGGCACGAACCGGTCGTCGCGGCCCCAGACGATCATCGTCGGCGCCTTGATCTCGCCCAGGCGGTGCCCGTAGTCGGGGAACTGCTTCGGGTTCGCGGCCAGGCTCTTCAGGAAGTTGTCCAGGTGCTCGCGCCGCGCGTGCATCGCGTCGACCCGCATCTGCAGCAGCTCGTCGGTCAGGCTCGACGCGTCGAACACGAAGACCGACATCATCCGCTTCACGTTCTCCAGGCTCGGCTCGCGGCAGACCTGCTGCATCAGCTTGATGCCCTCGGTGGGCATCGGCACGAACTGGCTCGGACCGCCGATGCCGCCGCCCATCAGCACCAGCCGGCGGGTCCGCTCGGGGAAGGCGAGCGCGAACGCGACCGCGCCGTGGCCGCCCATCGAGTTGCCGACCAGGTCGACCTGCGCGATGCCCAGCGCGTCGAGCACGCCCTTCGTGATCCGCGCGTTCAGGTCCGAGCGCGAGCCGGTGCAGACGACCGGGCTCGAGCGGCTCCAGCCGGGGCAGTCGACGAGCAGCACGCGAAAGCCCTGCGCGAGCAGCGGCTCGACGTTGCGGTGGAAGTTCGCCCAGCCGCTCGCGCCCGGCCCCGAGCCGTGCAGCATCACCACCACCCGGTCGCCCGCGCCGAAGTCGTTGACGTGGATGTCGTAGGCGGCGTCACCGTCCTGCACGCGGAAGAAGCGGCTCGAGTCGGCGTCGGTGATCGGGGTCGCGGTGCTCATCGGGGGTCTCCTCGGTTCGGCCGCGCGGGATCCGACGCGGGCCGCCGGATTCTCCGGTCGGCGCCCGCCCGCGTACACTGGGTGCACCCAGTGCACTAATTCGGAGCGGGAATGACCCGACGCGGCCCGCCGTCGAGCGGCGGCGACTACAAGGAGGTCCGGGGGCTGACGCGCGGCGTGACGCTGCTGCGCGCGCTGAACCGGCTGCCCGGCGGCATCGGCTCGATCACCGCGCTCGCCGAGGGGAGCGGGTTGCACCGCACGACGGTCAAGCGCCTGCTCGAGACGCTGCGCGCCGAGCGCCTGGTCGAGCACGACGCGGAGAGCGGGCTCTACGCGCTGACCTTCGAGGTACGCCGGCTGTCCGAGGGCTACGGCACCGCCGACTGGATCGACCGGATCGCGGTGCCGGCGATGTTCGAGGCGCTGCCGGCGCTGCTGTGGCCCTCGGACATCTCGACGCCCGAGGCCGGCTGGATGGTGGTCCGCGAGTCGACGCACCGCGGCAGCACGCTGTCGCAGCACCGCGCGATGATCGGCACGCGGCTGCCGATGCCGGTGACCGCGGCCGGCCGCGCCTACCTCGCCTGGTGCGGCGACGACGAGCGCCGCGCCACCCTCGACCTGATCGCCTCGCGCGACGACGCCGTCGGCGCGCTCGCCCGTGACCGGCGCGCGATGACTCGCCTGCTGGCCGCGACCCGCCGTCGCGGCTGGGCGACCAATGAGGGGGAGTGGCTGCCGCAGGCCGACTTCGCGGCGATCGCGCTGCCGGTGATCGCGCACGGGCGTGTCGTGGCCGCGATCAACCTGGTGTTCCCGCGCACGGCGGTGGACCGCCGCGAGGTCGAGCAGCGCCGCGTGCCGCGGCTGCGCGAGCTGGTGGCGGCGATCGGCGCGCGGCTCGAGGCCGCGGGCCGCGGCGTGCCCGGCGGCTGAGGCGTACGGATGCCGGTCGGTGGGCCGGTGTCGCCTGACCGGCCACCTCCCGGCGCGGTGCGCGACGCGCGCCGCGCGCGTCAGCCGATCGCGCGGCTGCCGGCGAGGCCGAGCAGGAAGCGCTCGCAGCGAGCGAGCTGATCGAGCGTCACGTACTCGTCGGGCTCGTGCGCCTGCGCGATGTGGCCCGGGCCGCAGACCACGGTCGGGATCCCGGCCCGCTGGAAGAGACCCGCCTCGGTGCCGAAGGCGACGAGCGTGGTGCGCGATTCGCCGGCGAGCCGCTTCGCCATCCGCACGACCGGGTCGTCGGCCGAGCCGAGGAAGCTCGGCACCGAGCAGATCGGCTCGAACCGGAAGCCGGCCTGCGGCGCCACCCGCTGCATCGCCGGCTCGAGGCCGCGCGCGTAGTCGACGATGCCCGCCTGCAGCGTGCCGACGTCGGCGGTGGGCAGGTCGCGGATCTCGTAGCGGAACTCGGCGTCGCGCGGCACGACGTTGTCGGCGATGCCGCCGTGGAACTGGCCCACGCTCACGGTGGAGAACGGCACGTCGAAGCCGGCGTAACGCGGTTCCTCGGCCTCGAGCCGCTCGGCGAGGTCGCGCAGACGGCCGATCACGCGGGCGGCCATCTCGATCGCGTTGACCGACTTCGGCGTCAGCGACGAATGCGCCTCGCGGCCGCGCACGCAGCAGCGCCAGCGGTGCACGCCCTTGTGCGCGATGGCCGGGATCATGCCGGTCGGCTCGCCGACGATGCAGGCGAGCGGCGAGATGCCGGCCTCGCGCAGGTCCGCGATCAGGTGGCGTGCGCCGAAGCAGCCCACCTCCTCGTCGTAGCTGAACGCGAAGTGGACCGAGAACGGCGCATCGCTCTCGAGGAAGGTGCGCGCGTGCGCGACGGCCAGCCCGATGAAGGCCTTCATGTCGGCCGAGCCGCGGCCGTACAGGCGGCCGTCGCGGACCTCGGCGCCCAGCGGATCGAGCGTCCAGTCCTGGCCGTCCCAGGGCACGGTGTCGGTGTGGCCGGAGACGATCACGCCGGCCGGCTTGCCTTCGCCGAGCGTGGCGAACAGGTTGGCCTTGCGGCCGGTCTCGTCGAAGGTCAGGCGGCTCTCGACGCCGAGCGACGCGAGCTCGTCGCGGATCGTCTCGATCAGCTCGAGGTTCGAGTTCGAACTGACGGTGTTCAGGCGAACGAGGCGGCGGGCCCAGTCGAGGGCGCGGGCCGACGGCGCGTCGGCCGGGGCGGGATCGGTACGGCTCATCGGGTCATTGTGCCGAAGACGGCGCCACCGGCGTCGGAATGCCCACGCTGCGGGCCTTGAGCTGCAGGGCGAGCTGCAGCGAGTAGAAGCGCGACTGCTGCAGGTTGCCCGCGTGCAGCCACAGCCCCGGCTGCGCGGTCGGCGTCCACAGGTTGCGCAGCTCGCCGGCCCAGGGCCCGGGGTCTCGTGTCGTGCCCGAGCCCAGGCCCCAGCACGGGCCGATCCGCTCGGCGACCTCGGGGGAGACCAGCTTCGCGACGATGTCGGACATCGGCCCGTAACCGGTCGCATGGACGACGAGATCGGCCGGCAGCACGCTGCCGTCGTCGAGGACGACCGAGCGTGCATCGAGGCCGCGCACGCCGACGCCGCTGCGCAGGCCGATCCGGCCGTCGGCCACCAGCGCGGACGCGCCGACGTCGATGTAGTAGCCCGAGCCGCGCCGCAGGTACTTCAGCGACAGGCCCGAGCCGTCCTCGCCGAAATCGAGCCGGAACCCCACCGCCCGCAGCCGGTCGTAGAAGCCCGCGTCGCGCTCGGCGATCTGCGCGGTCACCGCCTTCTGCGCCTCGGTCAGCAGCCGGTACGGCATCGACGCGAGCGTCATGTCGGCCCGCTCGGTGGTGATGCCCCGGCGCAGCGCGTCCTCGGAGAACAGCCGGCCCCAGCCGAGCGCCTGCAGCGTCTCGGAGCGCGCGACCATCGTCGACGATCGCTGCAGCATCGTGACCGTCGCGCCGTGCTCCCAGAGGTCGGCGCAGACGTCGTGCGCGGAGTTGTTCGCGCCGATGACGACGCAGCGCTTGCCGGCCCAGCCTGCGCCCCCCGGCCACGAACCGGAGTGCATCTGCGTGCCGGCGAAGGTGTCGGCCCCGGGGAACGCCGGCACCTGCGGCGCGCCGGACAGGCCGGTGGCGATCACCAGCTCGCGCGGCCGCAGGATCCTGCGCTCGCCCGCGCGGTCGACCTCGACCGTCCAGCCGCCGCCGGCCTCGTCGCGGACCGCGCGCAGGCACTCGGTCGATCCCCAGACGTCGAGCTCCATGATCGACGCGTAGGACGCGAGCCAGTCGGCCATCTTGTCCTTCGGCGTGAAGACCGGCCAGTGGTCGGGGAACGGCAGGTACGGCAGGTGGTCGTACCAGACCGGGTCGTGCAGCACGAGCGACGGATAGCGGTTTCGCCAGGCGTCGCCGGGGCGCGCGTGGCGGTCGACGACGAGGGCGGGCACGCCGAGGCGCTTGAGCCGCGCGGCGAGCGCGAGACCGCCCTGCCCGCCGCCGACGATCAGCACCTCGGGCTGCCTGGCGAGGCCCAGCTCGGCGGCGTCGGCCCGCCGCTGCTCGAGCCAGGTGCGACGGCCGGGGCCGTAGGCGCCGTGCACGACGCCGAGCGGACGGCGCTCGCCGGCGGCCTCCTCGTGCCCCTTCAGCTCGACCAGCATCGTCATCAGCGTCCACGCGCGCCCCTCGCGCAGCCGCAGCACCGCGCGGCCGCGGCCGATCGCGGTCTCGAAGCGCAGCCAGGCCTCGGTCGTGCCGTTCGCCTCGACGGGCTCGCCCTCGAGCGTCCAGGCCTGCGGACGCGCGTGCGGCAGCGCGTCGCGCAGCGTGCGCTCGATCGCGCCGCGCCCTTCCATCGTGCGGATCGACCAGGTGAAGGCGGTCAGGTCGCGCCAGAAGCCGTCGTCGGCGAAGCAGGCGGCGGCGCGCGCGGCATCGCCGGCGCGCAGCGCGGCGTCGAAGCCGGCGAGCCAGGCGAGGCAGCGGTCGGTGGTCGGGGAGGCGGGCATCGGAGGCTCGGGGAGACGGCGGGGTCGAGAGGGGTCGTGGGATCGGCGGGCCCGGGGGTCGGGCGCTCAGCCGCGCAGGCGCACCGGCAGCGACCGGTAGCCGTTGATGAAGCACGAGGGGACACGTTCGGGCGGCGAGAGCACCTCCAGCCGCAGGTCCCGCCGCAGCCATTCCTCGAGCAGGATCGTCAGCTGCATCTCCGCGAGACGGTTGCCCACGCAGCGGTGGATGCCGAAGCCGAACGACAGGTGCTGCCGGGCCCGCGCGCGGTCGACGCGGAAGGCGTCGGCGTCCTCGATCACCGAGCCGTCCCGGTTGCCCGAGACGTACCACATGACCACCTTGTCGCCCTCGCGGATGCGCTGGCCGCCCAGGTCGACGTCGCGGACGGCCGTGCGCCGCATGTGCGCGAGCGGCGTCTGGTAGCGGACGATCTCCGACACCGCGTTCGGCACCAGCGACGGGTTCGCGCGCAGCTTCTCCCACTCGCCGGGGTTGTTCCAGAAGAACCAGGCCGCGCCGCTGATCGAGTTGCGGGTGGTGTCGTTGCCGCCGACGATCAGCAGGATCACGTTGCCGAAATACTCGTCGGGACTCATGTTCCGGGTGGCCGGCGCGTGCGCGAGCATCGAGATCAGGTCGTTGCCCGGCGCGGCGTTGACGCGCTCGTTCCACAGCCGGGTGAACCAGTCGCGGCACTCGGCCAGATGGCGGTTGCGCCAGGCCCAGCTCTCGACCTTGTGCGCCGGCGGCGTGTAGGTCGAGACGTCGGACCACTGGGTCAGGCGTCGGCGCTCCTCGAACGGGAAGTCGAACAGCGTGGCCAGCATCCGCGTGGTCAGCTCGATCGACACGCGGTCCACCCAGTCGAAGTCCTCGCCGCGCGGGAGATGGTCGAGGATGTCGACGACGCGCTCGCGGATCGTGCCCGACAGCCGCGCGAGGTTCGCGGGCGCGACGATCGGCGAGACCGCGAGCCGCTGCACGTCGTGCTGCGGCGGATCCATCGCGATGAAGCTCTGCATCTGCTGGATCTGCTCGACGTCGACGATCGAGATGCCGCCGCGCCGCCAGTCCGACGAGAAGTCCGCATGGTTCGTGTCGACGGCCATGATGTCCTGGAAGCGCGTGACCGACCAGAACGCGCCGCAGGCGCCGGCCGGCTGCCAGTGGATCGGCGCGTCGCGCCGCAGCCGCTCGAAGTACGGCAGCGCCACCCCCGCGCGGAAGAGCTCGTGGTCCGACACGTCGATCTCGTCGATCGGCATCGTCATCGCGCGCTCGCGCGCCGCCTCCAGCGTCGCCCGGTCCGTCATCCCCGTCTCCTCAGGTGGCCGCGGTCGCGCCGCGGTCGACCCCCGCAGCATATCCAATCCCGCTGGCCGGGAGGGGCGCCGGCTCCGCAGGCTGGCCCGGCGGCGGGACGGACCGTAGGATCGCGCCGGGCGCCGCCGCGCCCGCCCCGCAGGAACCGACCGGCGCCGTCCGCCGCCCGACCCGCGACCGCAGGAGACCCCGATGTCCGAGCCCGCCCGCGTCCGCCCGCTGACCCTCTCGATGCACCCGCGCGACAACGTCGCGATCGTCGCCAACGACGGCGGCCTGCCCGCGGGCACACGGCTCGACTCGGGCCTGGTGCTGCGCGAGAAGGTGCCGCAGGGGCACAAGGTGGCGCTGGTCGAGCTCGAGGCCGGGGCCGAGGTGCGCCGCTACGACGTGGTGATCGGCCGGGCCGCGCGCGCGATCCCCGCCGGGTCCTGGGTCCACGAGCGGCTGCTGGAGATGCCCTCGGCCCGCCCGCTCGACGGACTGCCGGTGGCCACCCGCGCCCGCGAGCCGCTGCCGCCGCTCGAGGGTCACACCTTCGAGGGCTACCGCAATGCCGACGGCACGGTGGGCACGCGCAACCTGCTCGCGATCACCACGACCGTCCAGTGCGTGGCCGGCGTCGTCGAGCACGCGATCGGGCGGATCCGCGCCGAGCTGCTGCCGCGCTTCCCGAACGTCGACGGCGTGGTCGCGCTCGACCACGCCTACGGCTGCGGCGTCGCGATCGACGCGGCCGATGCGGCGATCCCGATCCGCACGGTGCGCAACCTGTCGCGCAACCCGAACTTCGGCGACGAGGTGATGGTGGTGAGCCTGGGCTGCGAGAAGCTGCAGCCCGAGCGGCTGATGCCGCCCGGCTCGATCCCGATCGCCGACGGCGCGGCCGGCCTCGACGTGGTCTGCCTGCAGGACCCGGCGCACGTGGGCTTCATGTCGATGATCGAGTCGATCCTGCGCAGCGCCGAGGTCCACCTGCGCCGGCTCGACGCGCGGCGCCGCGAGACCGTGCCGGCGAGCGCGCTGGTGGTGGGCGTGCAGTGCGGCGGCAGCGACGCGTTCAGCGGCGTGACCGCGAACCCGGCGGTGGGCTTCTGCAGCGACCTGCTGGTGCGGGCGGGCGCGACCGTGATGTTCTCCGAGGTCACCGAGGTCCGCGACGGCATCGACCAGCTGACCTCGCGCGCGGCGACGCCCGAGGTGGCCGACGCGATGGTCCGCGAGATGGCCTGGTACGACGCCTACCTCGCGCGCGGCGCGGTCGACCGCAGCGCGAACACCACGCCGGGCAACCAGGCGGGCGGCCTGTCGAACATCGTCGAGAAGGCGATGGGCTCGATCGTCAAGAGCGGCAGCGCGCCGATCACCGGCGTGCTGTCGCCGGGCGAGCGGCTGAGCGACCGCGGCATCGAGCGCGGCCTCGTGTACGCGGCCACGCCCGCCTCGGACTTCATCTGCGGCACGCTGCAGATGGCCGCCGGCATGAACCTGCACGTGTTCACCACCGGCCGCGGCACGCCCTACGGGCTGGCCGCGGTGCCGGTGATCAAGGTCGCGACGCGGACCGAACTCGCGCGCCGCTGGCACGACCTGATGGACGTGAACGCCGGGCGCATCGCCGACGGCGAAGCGACGATCGAGGACGTGGGCTGGGAACTGTTCCGGCTGATGCTCGACGTGGCGAGCGGGCGCGCGACGACCTTCGCCGAGAAGTGGAGGCTGCACAACGCGCTGGTGCTGTTCAACCCGGCGCCGATCACCTGAGCGGCGGCCCTTGCCGTGACGCACGGGCCGATCCGACGATCAGGCCCTCGCCAGCCTGCGCTCCACCGCCCGCACGAAGAACGCCACGCCCAGCGGGATCGCCTCGTCGTTGAAGTCGTACGACGGGTTGTGGACCTCGCAGGCACCTTCCCCGTTCCCGTTGCCGATGTTGATGTAGCAGCCCGGCACCTTCTCGAGCATGAACGAGAAGTCCTCGCTCGCCATGATCAGCGGCGGGTTGCGGTCGACCTTGTCCGGTCCCACCAGCTCGTCGCAGATCGACGCGGCGAACGCGGCCTGCTCGGCGTCGTTGACCGTCGGCGCGAAGTTCACCCGCACGTCCACCTTCGCGGTCGCGCCCATCGACGCGGCGATGCCCTCGGCGGTCTTCGTCATCCGCTCGGCGATCATGAACATCGTCTCGCGCGAGAACGCGCGCAGCGTGCCCGACAGGCGCGCCGACTGCGGGATCACGTTGTAGGCGTCGCCCGAGTGGAACTGGGTGATCGACAGCACCGCGCTGTCGAGCGGCGCGACGTTGCGCGAGACGATGGTCTGCAGCGCCGACGCGATCTGCGTGCCGACCATGATCGGGTCGATGCCGGTCTCGGGGCGCGCGCCGTGTGCGCCGCGGCCCTCGATGTCGATGTCGAAGAACGCGCCGCCGGCCATCATCGGGCCCGAGCGCACGCAGAAGCGGCCCACCTCGAGCTTCGGCCGGTTGTGCATGCCGAAGATCGACTCGCAGGGGAAGCGCTCGAAGAGGCCGTCTTCGATCATCGCCTTCGCGCCGCCCAGGCCTTCCTCGGCCGGCTGGAACACGAAGTGGACCGTGCCGTCGAAGCTCCGGGTCTTCGCGAGCAGCTTGGCCGCGCCGAGCAGCATCGCGGTGTGGCCGTCGTGGCCGCAGGCGTGCATCAGGCCGGCGTAGGTGGAGCGGTGGCCGAAGCGGTTCGCCTCGTGGATCGGCAGCGCGTCCATGTCGGCGCGCAGGCCGATGGTCCGCGACGAGGTGCCGTTGCGCAGCACGCCGACGACGCCGGTGCGGCCCATGCCGCGGTGGACCTCGATGCCGAAGGACTCGAGCTTGGCCGCCACCATCTCGGCGGTGCGCTTCTCGGCGAAGCCCAGCTCGGGGTGGGCATGGATGTCTTGCCGCCAGGCGGTGAACTCGCCGCGGTGGGCCTCGATCAGGGACGACAGCAGGGCCATGGGTGCCTCGGGGAACGCGCGCTCGGGCGCGGACGGTGATCGGAACGGGATGCGGGCGATGGCGCGCGGACGGGCGGCGCGCCGACCCCGACCGCGGGCGCTCGGGCCGCGGCCCGACGCCCTGCCGCGAGGATGCCTCGGCCGCCGCGCGCCGTCGACCCGTGCGCCGCGTGGCGTGCCGCGCGGCGTTCCACGCTTCGCGCCGCGACCTTGACGCCCGACCCCCTCACGCGCAGCGTGCACCCGGCACGCGGCCGCCGGCCGGCCGTCGCCCCGATACCAGGAGACCTCCCGTGAGCCGCATCACCCGCGTCGAGATCGTCGACTTCCAGTTCGACTCCCCCAACAAGACCCGCGTCGGCACCGGCCAGCTGGTGACCTTCAGGCGCGGCGCGTCGATCCGCGTGACCAAGAACGCGATCGCCATCGAGACCGACGACGGGCTGCGCGGCGAGTACGTGACCAACTGGGTGGCCACGCCCGGCACGCGCGGCGAGATGGACATGCTCGCGCCCTTCCTGATCGGCCGCGACCCGATGAGGCGCGAGGAGATCTTCGACGACCTCAAGCGCGAGATCCGACAGTGGTCGGGCATGGGCCACGGCCCGCTCGACATCGCGCTCTGGGACCTCGCCGGCAAGAAGTACGGTGCGTCGATCAGCGAGCTGCTGGGCGGCTACCGCACGCGGCTGCCGGTCTATGCGTCGACCTACCTCGGCGACGACGAGGGCGGGCTGCACTGCAAGGAGGCCTACGCGGACTTCGCCGAGCAGTGCTACGCGCTGGGCTTCCGCGCCTACAAGATCCACGGCTGGAACGAGGGCGACGCGCGGCGCGAGGCGGAGAACGTGCTGCACGTCGCGAAGAAGGTCGGCGACCGGATGACGCTGATGCTCGACCCGGCCAACCAGCTGCGCAAGTTCAGCGACGCGCTCCACGTCGGCAAGGCCTGCGACGAGGGCAACTACTTCTGGTACGAGGACCCGATGCGCGACAACGGCAAGTCGGCGTTCATGCACAGGAAGCTGCGCGAGATGATCAAGACGCCGCTGCTGATCACCGAGTACGTGCGGGGCATCGAGCCGAAGGCGGACTTCGTGATCGCCGGCGGCACGGACTACCTGCGGGTCGATCCCGAATACGACCACGGCATCACCGGCTCGCTGCGGATCGCGCACCTGGGCGAGGCGCTGGGGCTGGACGTCGAGGTCCACGCCTGCGGGCCGGCGCACCGGCACCTGATGTCGGCGATGCGGAACAGCAACTTCTACGAGCTGGCGCTGGTCGGTCCCGACTGCCCGAACATGGTGGCGCCGGTCTACACCTGCGGCTACACCGACCAGCTCGACTGCTGCGGCGACGACGGGTGCGTGTCGGTGCCGGACGGACCGGGGTTGGGGGTGAGGTACGACTGGGAGTTCATCCGGAAGAATGCGGTGGCGACCAAGGTGTATTCCTGAGTCGGGTCGTTCCGGCGGGGCGGTGTCCCCTCACACCGTCCCATCCACCACCACCTCGATCAGCTTCGTCCCCGGCCGCCCGAACGCCGACTCGAACGTCTCCCGCACCGCCCGGGGATCGCTCACCCGGATCGCCTCCAGCCCCATCGCCCCCGCCATCGCCGCGAAGTCGATCGCCGGATCCGCGAAGTCCATCCCCACGAAGCCCCGGCTGCCGTGGAAGGACAGCAGCCGCTGCTTGATGATCCGGTAGCCGCCGTTGTTCACCAGCACGACGTTGAGCGGCAGGCGGTGGTGCGCGGCCGTCCACAGCGCCTGGAACGTGTACATCGCGCTGCCGTCGCCGGTCAGGCAGACGGTGGGCCGACCCGGGTTGGCGAGCGATGCGCCCACCGCGGCCGGCAGCCCCCAGCCGATGCCGCCCGAGGCCATCGAGTGGTAGCCGTGCCGGTCGCGGTAGCGCAGGAGCGCCGGCACGTGGCGTGAGGCGGTCAGGGCCTCGTCGAGGAAGATCGCGTCGTCGGGCAGCGCGTCGATCGCCTGCAGCACGGCCCAGTCGGTGTCGATCGGGGTCGCACCCGCGCGGTTCGCGATCGTCGCGGCGAGGCGCGCTCGGCGGGCGGTCCAGTTGTCGGCGGCGATCGCGGCCACGCGCGTCGCGGCGCGCACGGCGAGTGCGGCACCGCCCCGCTCGCGCAGCACGGGCAGCAGCGCGCGCAGCGTCTCGCCCACCTCGGCCTGCACCGCGATCTCCACCGGCCAGTTCTTCGCGATGTGGCGGTCGACGAGGCCCACGTGCACCACGGGCAGCCCCGGCGGCACCGGCTCGGTCTCGCTGTGGACCGACATGCAGAACGGGTCCGCGCCCAGCACCACCACCAGGTCGTGCCGCGAGAGCACCTCCCTCACCTGCGGCTGCGAGCGCGACAGCGCGCCGACGAAACACGGATGCTCCGACGGGAAGTGCGCGCCCCAGGCGACCGGCTGCTGCCACACCGGGCAGCCGAGCGTCCCGGCGAACGCGGCCGCGTCGGCGAGCGCGTCGCCGCGGACCAGCTCGTCGCCCACGATCGCGATCGGCCGCTCGGCCGCGAGCAGGCGGTCGGCGAGCGCGCGCAGCGTGTCGTCCGACGGCCGGGAGCGCGCATCGACGCGACTCGAGGCGAGCAGGTCGAGGTCGGCCTCGGCGTTCAGGATGTCGCCGGGCAGCGAGATGAAGACCGGGCCGGTGGGCGGCGTCGTCGCGATCTTGGCCGCACGACGCACGATGCGCGGCAGGTCCTCCAGCCGCGTGACCTCGACCGCCCACTTCACCAGCGGCTCGGCGATCGGCACCAGCGGGTCGTAGAGCAGCGGTTCGGTCAGGCCGTGGCCCTGCTCCTGCTGGCCGGCGGTGAGGATCAGCGGCGTGCCGGTGAACTTCGCGTTGTAGAGCGCACCCATCGCGTTGCACAGGCCGGGGGCGACGTGCACGTTCGCCGCCACCAGCCGGCCCGAGGCGCGCGAGAAGCCGTCGGCCATGCCGACCACGACGCTCTCCTGCAGGCCGAGCACGTAGGTGAGCTCGGGATGTTCGGCGAGCGCGTGCATGATCGGCAGTTCGGTCGTACCGGGATTGCCGAACAGGTGGGTGATGCCCTCGTCGCGCAGCAGCTGCAGGAAGGCCGAGCGGCCGGTCAGGCGCGGCATGGATCGTCTCCTCGTCGGATGGCGCGCCGATGCTGCGGGCCGGATCCTGTCCGGGTCAAGCCGACGGCTCGTTCGCCGGCTGCGGGTCGCGCCGCGGGGATCGTGCCGCTCGGGACTCAGGCCGCGCCGAGCCGCCAGAGCGAGGTGACCTCGGCCGCGCGTGCGGCGTTCAGCGGATCGCTGCGGTCCAGCGCCTTCGGATGCGCGGGCCGCGCGTCCATCCGGGCGATCACGCGCAGGCCCGCGGCCGCGATCCAGCCGGTGAGCGTCTCGCGGCTGCGCAGCCCGAGCCGCTCGGCGAGGTCCGACAGCACGAGCCAGCCCTCGCCGCCGGGCTCGAGGTGCGCGGCCAGCCCGTCGAGGAAGCCGCGCAGCATCCGCGAGCCCTCGTCGTAGACCGCGCGCTCGATCGGCGACGCGGGCCGTGCCGGCAGCCACGGCGGGTTGCAGACCACGAGCGACGCGCGGCCCGGCGGGAACAGGTCGGCGCGCACGACCTCGACGCGCGCGGCGAGCCCGAGCCGCGCGACGTTCTCGCGCGCGCAGGCGAGCGCACGCTCGTCGACGTCGGTGGCGACGACGCGGCCGAAGCCGCGGCGCGCGAGCACCGCGGCGAGCACGCCGGTGCCGGTGCCGACGTCGAAGGCGACCGGCGACCCGACGATGCCCGGCCCGAGCGGCGCCTCGGCCACCAGACCGAGGTACTCGCGGCGGGTCGGGGCGAACACGCCGTAGTGCGGGTGGATGCGGCCGCCCGCGGCCGGCACCTCGATGCCGTTGACCCGCCACTCGTGCGCGCCCACCAGGCCCTGCAGCTCGCGCAGCGACGCGACCGAGGGGCCGTCCCCCGGCCCCCAGGCCTCGGTGCAGGCCGCGCGCAGGTCGGGCGCGCGCCGCAGCGGGATGGCGTGATCGGCCTCGAGCGGAACGAGCAGCGCGCCGAGCGTGCGGGCGCGCTGCGCGCGGGCCATCCGCATGCGATTGAAGACGTCGATCGGTGCGGCATCGGCCGGCGGACCGCGGCGCGGGGCGCGGTCCACCCGGTGCGCGAGCGCGACCAGCAGCTGGCGTGCGTTGTGGAAGTCGCCGCGCCACAGCAGGCCGGTGCCCTGGGTGGCGAGCGAGAACGCGTCGTCGGCGCGCAGCGTGTCGTCGACGACCTCGACGCGCCTGGGCGGCGGCGCACCGCGTTCGGAGCGCCAGCGCGCGGCGTGATCCCCGCCCTGCTCGGTCCAGCGGACGACGGGCGCCGGGGGCGGCGCGGCGGCTTCGGTCATGTCGGCCTCCCGGGCCCGTTCAGAACGACTCGTCGGGGCGCAGGTAGCGCCACTGTCCGAGCGGCAGCTTGCCGAGCGGCACGCCGCCGCTCCTCACCCGCTTGAGGCCGACCACCTTCAGCCCCACCGCCTCGCACATCCGGCGGATCTGCCGCTTGCGGCCCTCGCGCAGCACGAAGCGCAGCTGGTGCTCGTTCTGCCAGGACACCTTCGCCGGCCGCAGCGTCACGCCGTCGAGCTCGAGGCCGTGGTGCAGCAGGCGCATGCCCTCGTCCGACAGCGTGCCCTCGACGCGGACCAGGTACTCCTTCTCGACCGAGGTGTCGTCGCCGATCAGCCGACGCGCGACACGGCCGTCCTGGGTGAAGACGAGGAGCCCGGTCGAGTCGATGTCGAGCCGACCGGCGGGCGCGAGGCCGCGCAGGTGCCCCGGCTTGAAGCGCAGCGGCGAGGGGTCGTCCGGCCAGCGGTTATCGGGTCGGATCAGCACGATCGCCGGCTCGTGGCCGTCCTCGGCCTGGCCGGACACGTAGCCGATCGGCTTGTGCAACACGATGGTCACGCGCTCGGCCTGGTGGGCGCGGGCCGCCGCGTCGACCTCGATCCGCGCCCGGCGCGACACCCGCGAGCCCAGCGTGGCGACGACCTCGCCGTCGACGCGCACCCAGCCGTTGACGATCCACTCCTCGGCCTCGCGGCGCGAGCACAGGCCGAGCTCGCCCATCCGCTTCGACAGCCGCGGCGTCTCGTCGGACACGTCGTCGCGCGGCGCCGCGGGGGACGCGCCGGCAGGACGCGTCGGGGCGACCGGACGTCGGGGGGGCTTCGGCGGGAGGCGGTTCATCGTGGGCGGGGCGCGCGCGGCGCGTTCGGGCCCGCATCATAGCCGGCCCGGGCGCCGCGGCCCGCCGCGATCGCGGCCGGCGGATCTCAGGCGTGCGCCACCCAGCGCGCCACCAGCTCCGCGTGGCGCGCTGGCCAGTCGCGCAGCGGTCGCTCGTCGCCGTCGAGCACACCGCGCAGGAAGGCGGTGGTGAGCTCGCGCGTCGCCGCCTTCACGCGCGCGTTCAGCGCCACGCCGCCGGGCGCGCCGCGGTCGGTGAAGATCGAGTGGGAGCCGCCCTCGAAGACCGCGAGCGCCTTGCGCCGGCCGCCCACCGCCTCGAAGACCGCGATCCGATCGTCGGGGCCGCTGAAGTAGCCGGGGATGCGGATGACGTCCTCGGTGCAGGTGACGTGCAGGCTCGGCACGACCACGGGGCCGAGGATGCGCGCCGGATCGGGCTCGCCATAGAACGGCGGTGCCGACAGCACGATCGCCGCGCGAACGCGCGCGTCCCCGAGGTCCAGCGACGCGCCGCCGCGCTCCACCCGCGCCCCGCTGGCCAGCAGCGTGGTGTTCGCGCCGTACGAGTGGCCGGCCGCGACGATGCGCGCCGCATCGAGCGACGCGCCGAGCGGGTGCTCGAGCACATGGTCGAGCGCGAACGACAGGTCGCGGACCCGTGCGATCGCCTCGCCTTCCTGCGCGGCCGACTGCAGGCGACCGGCGAGACCGAAGGGGCTGCCGGCGAACCACAGGGTGCGGTCGCTCCCGACGTGCTGCAGGTGCAGGCTGGCGATGCCCTCGGTCGCCCAGTGCCGTCCGAGCCAGGCATAGCCCTGGCGCGAGCCGCCGATGCCGTGCGAGAAGACGACGAGCGGCACCGGGTCGCGCGGCGACGCGCCCGGCGGCAGGTGCAGGCGCATCGGCACGGGCCGACCCCGGCCCGCGTCGATCGCGTCGAGGTCGATCGGGTCGGGCTGGCGCTCGTCGGCATGCAGGCGACGCGCCCACGGTCCTGCGGCGAGCGCGCCGAGCGACGCGGCGGCGACGGCGGCGCCGAGGAGGCGACGGCGGGAAGGGATCATGGCGAAGGGGATGGGCGAAGGGGATGGGCGACGGGCGTACTCGGTGGGTCGTCGTCCGGGCTCGAGCCTGACGGTTCGATCGCGACCGTCCGGATGGAACACGCCGCGTTGACACCGGACGGCGCCGCCCACTACGCTCCGACAGCCTGTACGTACAGGTTCGGCCAGGCCCGTACCCCCCCCGCCCCCAGCTACCGATGCACACCGCGCCCGCGGTTCCGCCGCTCGCCAAGCACGCGCTGATCAGCCGCGTGCTCGCCGACGACATCTCGCGCGGCGTCTACCCGGTGGGCACGACGCTGCCCTCGGAGTCCGACCTGTCGGGCCGCTTCGACGTGAGCCGCCACACGGTGCGCGCCGCGCTGCGCACCCTGCAGGAGCGCGGCCTGATCACGCCGCGGCCGGGCGTGGGCAGCGTGGTCCGCGCCGCCCGCGACGACGGACCGTGGCGGCAGACCTTCGGCTCGGTCGAGGACCTGCTGCAGTACACGCGGACCACGCGCGTGACCGAGCTCGAACGCGAGTCGTTCAAGGCCGACGACGATTTCGTCGCACGCATCGGTGGCCGGCCGGGCGAGGCCTGGCTGCGGCTGCGGCTGCGCCGCACCCTGCTCGGCGACGACACGCCGCTCACGGTCGCCGACGTCTTCGTGCCGCGTCCGATCGCCGACGCGCTGGGCGAGTTGCCCGGCGACGGCGCGCCGATCTTCGAGCGCATCCGCGCGCTCGGCGAACCGATCGTCGAGATCCGGCAGGAGATCGGCGCGACGCTGCCCGATGCCGCGGAGGCACGTGCGCTGGCGATCGACGCCCGCCGCCCGGTGCTGGTCATCGTGCGGCGCTACCACGGCGAGCGCGGCCGGCTGCTCGAGGTCACGCGCACCGTGCATCCCGCCGACGGCTTCACCTACCGGATGGACGTGCGCCAGTCGCCGGGCCGAGGGCCCTGAGGCCAGCGCGTGTCCATCACCCTGTGTCCCGCCCCGATGCGGGTCGTCACGAACGATACGAAGGAGGACGCCATGACCACCCCCCGCCGCCTGACCCTGGGCCGGCTCGCGCTGGCGATCGCCGCCTGCGCCGCCGCGCCCGCAGCGCTCGCGCAACAGCCGCCCGCCGCCGCCGGCAAGCCGATCTTCGACAAGCCGATCCGGCTCGTCGTCCCCTACTCGCCCGGCGGCGGCACCGACATCCTCGCGCGCCACGTCGCCGAGCGGCTGCGCCAGCGGATCGGTCAGCCGGTCGTGGTCGACAACAAGCCGGGGGCCAACGGCGTGATCGGCACCGACATCGTCGCGAAGTCGCCCCCCGACGGCACGACGGTCGTGCTGGTGGTCAACACGCACCTGCTCAATCCGCTGCTGATGAAGCAGATGCCGTACGACACCTTCCGGGACCTGACGCCGATCACGAAGGTCGCGACCTCGCCGATGGTCATCGTCGTCAACGCGGACCTGCCGGCCAAGAGCGTGCGCGAGCTGAACGCGATCATGAAGGCCGCGCCCGACAAGGTGAGCTACGGCAGCTCGGAGAACATGACGCGGCTGGTGGGCGCGATGTTCGTGCGCTCGCAGGGGCAGCCCGACGCGGTCCACGTGCCCTACAAGGGCGGCGCGCCGCTGATGGCCGACGTGGCCGCGGGCACGACCACCATCGGCGTGACCAGCATCCTCACTGCGCGGCCCTTCATCTCGTCGGGCAAGCTGCGGCCGATCGCGGTCACCAGCTCGAAGCGCACCGACGCACTGCCGGGCGTGCCGACGATGATCGAGGAAGGCGCACGCGACTTCGAGACCTTCACCGACTACACGCTCTACGCGCCCTCCGCCACGCCGCGGCCGATCCTGGAGCGGCTGCAGCAGGAGATCGCCGCGGTGATCCACACGCCCGAGATGGTGAAGATCCTCGCCGACCAGGCCGCGACGCCGGTCGGCGCGTCGGTCGCCGAGACCGAGGCGCAGGTGAAGAAGGATGCGGCGTTCTGGCAGAAGGCCGTCGTCGACGTCGGCCTGAAGCCCGAGTGACCCGCCGATCGATCGAGCCTCGACCATGACGATCGAACCCGTCGTCCGGCCGCGCGGCTGGACCCCCGACGCGCTGCGCGGCGACGGCGGCTGGGCCGTGCGCCTCTCGCGCGAGGAAATCGCCGACTTCGAGCGCGGCCTCGTGCACGCGCGCTCGACCGGCCGCCCGTTCTACGACCTGTCGCCCGCCGACTTCCCGTTCGGCCCGGCAGCGCTCGCGCGGCTGCGGTCCGCGGTCGCCGAGACCCAGGAGGGCCGCGGCTTCCAGATGCTGCGCGGCCTGCCCGTGGAGCGCTGGAGCGTCGACGACTCGCGGCTCTTCTTCTGGGGCCTGGGCCTGCACCTCGGCGTGCCGCGCCCGCAGGGCCGCGCGAGCCAGTTCATGTCCGACGTGCGCGACGCCGGCGGCACCTACCGCAGCGTGCAGGGCCGCGGCTACAACACCAAGTCGGCGCTCGACTTCCACGCCGACGGCAGCGACCTCGTCGGCCTGATGTGCCTGCGCACCGCGGTGTCCGGCGGCGAGAGCCTGATCTCGTCGTCGGTCACCGCGCACAACACGATGCTCGCCGAGCGGCCCGACCTGCTCGCGCTGCTCTACGAGCCGCTGGTCTTCAGCCGACAGGGCGAGCAGGCGCCCGAGGAGCCGCCGTGGTACGAGGCCGCGATCCTCGGCGTGCGCGACGGGCGCTTCGCGTGCCGACACATCCGCAACCACGTGAAGTCCGCGCAGCTGAGCTTCCCCGAGGTGCCGCGGCTCTCGCCCGCGCAACTCGAGGCGCTCGACCTGTTCGACGAGATCCTGCGGCGGCCCGAGGTCTGCTTCCGGCTGGACTTCGAGCCGGGCGACGTGCAGCTGATCAACAACCACGTCGTGCTGCACTCGCGCACCGACTACGTCGACCACGAGGAACCGGAGCGCAAGCGCCACCTGCTGCGGCTCTGGCTGTCGCTGCCGGAATCGCCGGCGCTGCCGGAGTCGTGGCGGCTCGCCTACAAGGACGTGGCGGCACGCGCGGTGCGCGGCGGCTTCCGCGGCCAGGGCATCACCCCCGAGATCGAGGCCTTCGAGGCCCGCCTGGCCGCCCACCACGGGATGGCCTTCCGCATCTACCAGGACCGCGACCACCACCAGGGAGTCCACGCATGAGTGTGAAACGATCGCTGAAGGGCGTGCTGAGGAAGGGGCGGCTCATCGCCTCGCCCGGCATCTACGACATGGTCTCGCTGCGGATCGCCGACCGCATGGGCTTCGAGACGCTGTACATGACCGGCTACGGCACGGTCGCCTCGCACCTCGGACTGCCCGACGCGGGGCTGGCGAGCTACACCGACATGGTCGACCGCGTGCGCGCGTTCTGCACGATGGCCGGCACGCCGGTGATCTGCGACGGCGACACCGGCTACGGCGGGCTGCTGAACGTCGCGCACACCGTGGCCGGCTACGAGGCCGCGGGCGCCGCCGGCATCCAGCTCGAGGACCAGGAATTCCCGAAGAAGTGCGGCCACACGCCGGGCCGGCGTGTGGTGCCGATGCAGGAGATGGTCCGCAAGATCAAGGTCGCGAAGGAGGCGCGCAGCGGCGACATGCTGATCGTGGCGCGCACCGATGCCCGCACGACGCTCGGCCTGGACGAGGCGCTGCGCCGCGCGGAGGCCTACCTCGCGGCGGGCGCCGACGTGCTGTTCGTCGAGTCGCCCGAGACCGAGGCCGAGATGGCGAGGATCGCGTCGAGCTTCGACGTGCCGATGCTGATCAACTGCGTCGAGGGCGGACGCACGCCGGTCCTTCCGCCGAAGGTCCTCGAGGAGATGGGCTTCGCGCTCGCGATCTACCCGGCCGCGGGCTTCCTCGCAGCCGGCTGGGCGCTCGAGCAGTCGTACGCGCGGATCAGGGCGACCGGTTCGTCGATCGGCAGCCCGGCCCCGCTGGCCGACTTCATGGACTTCAGCAGGCTGATGGGCTTCGAGGCGATCTGGGACTTCGACCGCCGGCACGCCGAGGACTGATCGGCGCGCCGGCCGGCAGCGGCCGGGCCGCGCGGATCGCATGACCCCGCGCGGCCCGGGCTCGGCTGCCGGTCACTCCTGCTGCAGGCCCGCCTCGCGGATGGCGCGGCGGAAGGTCCCCAGCTGGTCCCGGACCACCGCGGCCAGCTCGTCGGGCGTCGACGGCAGCGGCAGCAGCCCGAGCTTGTCGAACTGCTCGACGACGTCGGGACGCCGCATCACGACGTTGAAGTCGCGCGAGATGCGGTCGACGAGATCGCGCGGCATCCGCGCCGGGCCGAACAGCCCGCCCCAGGGCGAGATGTCGACCAGCGACTGGCCGGCCTCGGCCATGGTCGGCACGTCGGGGAAGGCCCGCGTCCGCTGCGGCAGCAGCACCGCGAGCAGCCGGAACTTGCGCTCGAGCAGCTGCGGCAGGATCGCCGGCGTCGCGAACATCGCCTGCACGCGCCCACCCGCGAGGTCGATCGCCGCCTGCGCCTCGCCCTTGTACGGCACGTGGGTCATGTCGAGCCGGTTGCCGGCGGCCAGTTGCGCGCTCGCCAGGATGCCGGTGCTGTTGCCGGTCGCGTAGGCGAGCTTGCCGGGGTTCGCCCGCACGTGGGCGACGAATTCCGCGAGCGTGTTCGCCGGCACGCTCGGCGCCACGGCGAAGTAGAAGGTGAACACGCAGACGTTGGAGATCGGCGTGAAGTCGGCGATGGGGTCGTAGGGCGGCGCGCGGCGGATGGCGGGCGTGTACGACATCGAGGTCGCGGTCCCGAAGTACAGCGTGTGGCCGTCCGCCGGCGCCTTGACGACCTCCAGCGCGGCGACCGCGCCGTCGGCACCGGCGCGGTTCTCCACCGCGACCGGCCGTCCCCAGGCCGCGCCGAGCTGCGTGGCGATGGCGCGGGCGCCGAGGTCGGCGGCGCCGCCCGCCGGGAACGGCACGACGAAGCGCACCGGGCGGGACGGGAAGTCGGACTGGGCACGCACCGCGCCGGGCAGCGCGGCGCCGAGCGCGAGCGCGCCGCCGGCGGCGATCGCGCGCCGTCGCTGCAGGGTGCGCGGACGGGCGGCAGGAACGGGAACGGTCGGGTCCCGGACGTCGGTCATCGTGTCTCCTCGGTGATGGCGCGGGCGCATGCCCGTCGTGGTGCCGGCCTCGCGGCCGGTCGAGCGCGGACTCTAGCCGAACCCGGGCCGCCGCACGAGACCTCGCCCAGGCGCTTCGGGGACGGACGGCGGGCGCGGCGAGCCGCCGAGGCCGGATCGGGGCCGCCGAGTGCGGATCACTCGCCCAGGTCCACCTCGCCGGCCAGCCGACGGCCCTCGAGCCATCGCGGGCACTCGTGGTCGGCCACGATCCACGCGCGTCGTCGGTGGTCGACCGCCGCCGCGAGCAGTTCGCCGAGCACCGCGCGCGACGGGCCATCGAGCGCGGCGAAGGGCGCGTCGAGCAGGACCACCGGCGTGCCGCCCGCGAACGCGGCCACCAGCGCGAGCTTGCGCCGGCTGCCGGTCGACAGACGGAACAGCGCCTTGTCGAGATGCGGGCCCAGCGCGAAGGCCTCGACGAGGTCGGCTGCCAGGGTCGCGTCCCACGGCGCGCGGGCGATCCGCGCCCGCTCGAGCCAGTCGCCTGCCCCCACGCCGTCGTCCTCGGGCGCTCCGGCATCCGCGAGCCAGACCGGCGCGAAGGCCTCGACGCGCCCGGCCTGGGGCGCGAGCGTGCCCGCCAGCAGGCGCAGCAGGGTGGTCTTGCCGCGCCCGTCGCCACCGCGGACCAGCGCGACGCCGGGGCCGACCGTGATCGAGACGCCGTCGATCAGCGGCGTGCCGGGCCAGTGCCAGCGCAGCGCCTCGGCCCGCAGCAGGGCCGCGGGCGCGGCCGGCACCTCGCCCGGACGCGCGGCGCCCGTCGGGGCGGACGGGTCGGAGGGATCGGTCATGGTCCGATGCTACCGCGGACCGTCGCGGCGGGCCCCGCCAGGCGGGTGCGGCCGGGCCCCGGGAACGCGCGGCCTGGCTCAGAAGCTCACGCGCGTCTTGACCAGGAACTGGATCCGTTTCGTGTCCGCGTCGCCGTCGATCGGAAAGGCGATGTCGAGGTGCAACGCGTTGCTGAATGCGGAACGCACGCTGAAGATCCGCAGCCCGATCCCCACGTCCGCGAGCCAGCGATCGGAGGTCGGTCCGGCGTTCGGGCCGCCCCAGGCGCGACCGAGATCGGCGAACGCGGCGGCCCCGACGCGGAAGAGACGGAACGGATACAGGTCGGTGTAGTGGCGCTGCTCCACGGTGAACAGCGCCCGCTGGGTCCCGGTCTGGTAGCGAAGCGGATAGCCGCGCAGGCCGTTGTCGCCGCCGAGGGTCAGCATGTCGAGCGGCCCCGGCCGCGTCAGCACGTCGCCCGCGGCGCCCAGGTAGAACACCCAGCCGGGCGCCACCGGCACGTGCCACTGGAGCGCACCGCCGAGCCGCTGCCGCTCGATGCCCGCGTCCGTCAGACGTCCATCGATCGTCCCCGAGGCGAGCAGCACCTGCCGCCGGCCGGGCTCGAAGCCGCGCGAGACGCGGCCCGAGTAGAGGAGCGCCTCGCGCGTCGAGCCCAGCGCGGGCGCCGCCCAGCCGAGCTGCAGCAGCGACTGCCAGCCCATCGTCAGGAACTCGGGCCGGCCGATCTGGTTGAGGTTGCGCGCGGTGACGATGCGGTCCTCGATCACCTCCCAGCGAACGAAGGGCGCGACGAGCGTCTCGTCGGGCGCGAGCACCGGCGGCGCGACGAACCCGGGCTCGGGCGCGTAGGCGTCGCGCGCGGCGCTGACGCCCGCCGACCAGCGCTGGACCCAGCCGTCGACGAGGCCGCGCGAGCGTCCGCCGAACACCTCGGCCCGTTCCTCCTCGCGCCGGTAGCGGGCGATGACCTGGCCACCCTGGTAGACCGGATCGACGCGATCGTCGCGCGATGCGACGACGCCTGCCGCCCAGCGCGCGTCCAGCGCGTAGAACGGCCGCACGAGCCGGATCGCCTCGCGGCGGCCGTCGTCGTTGTTCGCGTGCAGATAGCCCGCCGAGACCCAGGTGCCGAGCACTCGGTCGGCGCCGATCTGGAACTCGTTGCCCGAGCGGTCGACCGTGTTGCTGCGACCGAACGACACCCCGACGCCGGTGCCGAGCAGGTTGTACTCCTTGATCGACACCGAGCTCGAGTTCGCGCCGCCCGAGCGGCCGGCGGTGACGCCCGGGTCGAGGGTCCAGGTGTCCCGGGTGACCACCTCGACGTCGACCACGCCGTCGTTGACGGCGACCGGACGGATCGAGACGTCGTAGAGGAACCGTGCGCCGCGCAGCAGCCGCTCGGTCTCCTCGATCCGGTGGACCGACACCGGATCGCCGGTGCGGAACAGCAGCGCGCGCTCGATCACCGACGGACGGGTCGTGATGTGCAGCGCGTTGGCGGTCCGGAACAGCCAGTTCGACTCGCGCGGATCCTCGGTGTCGAACACCTCGAGCGGGCGGACGGTGATCCGGCCGATCCGGGCCCCGGCGGCCTCGAGCTGCGCGAACCCCGGCAGCGGCGAAGCGGGCACGGCCGGCGCCGCGGCGTCGGCCGGACGCAGGCCGGGCGCCGGCGTAGGCGCGACGGCCTCGGGCGCCCGCTGCCCCGGGACGTCCGAGGCCGCCGGAACGGTCTGCGCGGCGCACCATGGCACGACGCACGCGGCCCACAGGGCCGCGATGGCGCGCTTCGTGCTCGGGAACCGCTCGACCGGCATGTCCCGCAGGAAGGTACCCGCCGGGCGCGGCCCCTGCAAATCGGTCGGACCGGCGGCTGAGCCGGCCAGTCCGGCTGCCGCTGCCGCGGCGACGGACGCCTGCGGCTCAGCCGCCGGCCGGCGTCCGGACGAGGGCGAGCTGCCGCGACTGCGCGACCAGCCGGCCGTGCGAGTCCCAGAGCCAGCCGTCCTCGACGAGCCGACCGTCCGACAGGTCCGTCGTGCGGAACCGCGCGCGGATCCAGCCGGGCGCGGGACGGTGGCGCAGCTGCACGGTCAGCTCGACCGTCGGCACCCAGCCCACCGCGCCCAGCAGCCCGAAGACCGCCGGCGGGAACGCGTCGGCGAACAGCAGCAGCGCCAGCGGGTCGGGCTCGCGGCCGTCGCGGAAGCGGATCCAGCCGGTGACCTGTGCACGGCCGGCACGGCCGGCGTGGGCCTCGTCCGGATGCAGGCGGATGTCGAGGCGGTCGAGGATCGGCAGCGGCACGCCCTGCTCGCCCGGCGAGCGCGGCACGCAGGCCTCGGGCGGCGGCAGCGCGACCGGCGGCGGTTCGAGCCGCGGCTCGGCCGCCGCGTCGAGTCGTCCCATCGCCGCGATCGCCTCGATCCGATCGCCGTCGGCCTGCGACAGCGTGGCCCGCACGGTCGACAGCGATCGTCCGGAACGCAGCACCCGGGTCGCCACCCGGCACGGCGCCTGCGGCAGACCGGGCTTCAGGTAGTGCGCGGTCAGGCTGAGCGCGTCGGGCTGCGCGGGCAGCGCGTCGCGCAGCGCGGCGCCGACGATGGCCAGGAGATAGCCGCCGTTGGGGTTCGACCCGATGCTCCAGCCGGACGAGACCGAGCCGATCCAGACCCCCTCGCCCGCCGGTTCGACGGCGGTCTCGCGGTCGAAGAAGAAACCGCTCATGCGACCGCCGCCAGCCGGCAGGCCTGGTCGATCGCGCGCTTGGCGTCGAGCTCGGCGGCCTCGTGCGCGCCGCCGACCAGCGCGGCCTTCGCGCCCAGCGCGACGAGCTCGTCGTGCAGCGTGCGCTGCGACAGCTGGCCCGCGCAGACGATCACCGTGTCGGCGTCGAACAGCACCGGCGCGCCGTTCACCGTTGCATGCAGCCCCGCGTCGTCGATCCGGACGTACTCCACGCCGTTGACCATCCTCACGCCGCGCCGGTTCAGCGTCATCCGGTGCGTCCAGCCGGTCGTCCGGCCGAGCGTCGCGCCCACCGGGTCGCTGCGCCGCTGCAGCAGCCAGACGGTACGCTCGGCCGCGGTCACCCGCGGCTCGACGCCGGTCACGCCGCCGCGCGGATGGTTGGCGAAGTCGATGCCCCATTCGCGGGCGAACACCTCGCGGTCGAGCGCGGCCGACGGGCCGGCGTGGCTGACCAGCTCGGCGACGTCGAAGCCGATGCCGCCCGCCCCCACGATCGCGACGCGGCGCCCGACCGCGCGGCGACCGGTGATCACGTCGATGTAGCCGGCCACCATCGGATGATCGATGCCGGGGATGTCCGGCCGCCGCGGCACGATGCCGGTCGCCACCACGACCTCGTCGAAGCCCTGCGCGACCAGCGTCGCGGCGTCGACCCGCGTGCCGAGCCGCTGCTCGACGCCGGTGACCTCGAGGCGGCGGCGGAAGTAGCGCAGCGTCTCGTGGAACTCCTCCTTGCCGGGGATCCGCTTGGCGAGGTTGAACTGGCCGCCGATCTCGGTGGCCGCCTCGAACAGCGTCACCCGGTGGCCGCGCTCGGCCGCGACCGTCGCGTACGCGAGGCCCGCCGGCCCCGCGCCGACGACCGCGATCCGCTTCGGCACCCGCGCGGGCTCGTAGCGCAGCAGCGTCTCGTTGCAGGCCCGCGGGTTCACCAGGCAGCTGACCTGCCTGCGACCGCCGAAGGTGTGGTCGAGGCAGGCCTGGTTGCAGGCGATGCAGGTGTTGATCTCGTCCTCGCGGCCCTGGGCGGCCTTCAGCACCAGCTCGGCGTCGGCGAGCATCGGACGCGCCATCGACACCAGGTCCGCGTCGCCGCGCGCCAGCACCGCCTCGGCCACGTCCGGCATGTTGATGCGGTTGCTGGTGATCAGCGGCACCGTGAGCTCGCGCCGCAGCCGACCGGTCACGTCGGTGAACGCGGCGCGCGGCACCATCGTCGCGATCGTCGGTACCGGCGCCTCGTGCCAGCAGAAGTGCGTGCTGATGACGTTCGCGCCGGCCGCCTCGACGGCGCGGCCCAGCGAGACGACCTCCTCCCATGCGAGGCCGCCGTCGAGCATGTCCATCGCCGAGATCCGGAAGACCAGCAGGAAGTCGGAGCCGACCGCCGCGCGCACGCGCTTCACGACCTCGACCGCGAAACGCATCCGGTTCGGCCAGTCGCCGCCCCAGTCGTCGGTGCGCAGGTTGGTCTTGCGCACGAGGAAGGTGCTGATCAGGTAGCCGGCCGAGCCGATGATCTCGACGCCGTCGTAGCCGGCCTCGCGCGCGAGTCGCGCGCAGTTCGCGAAGTCGGCGATCTGCTTCTCGATGCCGGCCTCGTCGAGCGCGTTCGGCACGTGGCGGCCGATGCGCGACTTCACCGCCGACGGCGCGACGCAGGCCGGCGTGTTCGCGAGCGGGCCCGAATGCAGGATCTGCAGGCAGATCCTCACGTCGGGATCGGCCTCGCGGACCGCGCGGGTCACGATCCGGTGGCTCGCGGCCTCCTCGGCGGTGGCGAGCTTCGCGCCGCTGCCGCCCTCGGGGTTCGGCGCGATGCCGCCGGTGATGATCATCCCCACGCCGCCGCGCGCGCGCTCGGCGAAGAACGCGGCCATCCGCTCGAAGCCGTCGGGCGCCTCCTCGAGGCCGGTGTGCATCGAGCCCATCAGCACGCGGTTCTTCAGTCGCACGACACCGAGGTCGAGCGGCGAGAACAGGTGCGGATACCGGGCGTGGCCGGGCAAGGTCGGCGTCGGGCGGTCGGTGGCCTGCATCGGGTCGGGTCTCCGTGGGTCGGGGTCGCGCGGGCGCCGAGACGGACACGGTCGAGCGGCGGCGCGGGACGCAGCGTACCGCGCCGCGCGGGTCCCCGCAGCGCCGGTCGGCGTTCCGGTAACGCGGCTTGACTTCGTGCATCCCGCCGGTAGGCTCGGGGCACAGGCCAGAACACCCGTTCACGGATACGGAACACAGACATGGGCATCGACGCCGACGCGCTGGGCTTCTCGCCCGAGTCCGACCAGCCGGTCCGCTACATCGAGCGCACGCACGCGTGGTACGACGCGATCGGGACGAACAACCCCTACCGCTATGCGTCGTACTCGGACGTCCCGTTCGTGCCGCTGCGCACGCCGCTCGCGCGAAGCCGCGTCGCGCTGCTGACCACCGCCGCCCCCTTCCGTCCCGACAAGGGGCCGCAGGGCGCGGGCGCGCCGTACAACGCGGCCGCTAAGTTCTACGCGGTCTATTCGGGCGACACCTCGGTGGACCACGCGCTGCGGGTCTCGCACGTCGGCATCGATCGGCGGCAGCTGACGGACGACACCGACTGCTTCTTCCCGCTGCCCGCGCTGCGCCGCGCGGTGGCCGCCGGACGCATCGGCGCGCTCGCGCCGCGCTTCCACGGCGTGCCCACGAACCGAAGCCATCGGCACACCGTCGAGGTCGACGCCCCCGAGCTCGTCTCGCGCTGCCGGGACGACGGCGCGGACTGCGCGATCCTGGTCGCGAACTGTCCGATCTGCCACCAGACCATGGCGCTGACCGCCCGCGCGCTCGAGGCCGCGGGCATCCCGACGGTGGTGATGGGCGCGGCCAAGGACATCGTCGAGCACTGCGGCGTGCCGCGCTTCGTGTTCAGCGACGTGCCGCTCGGCAACGCGGCCGGCCTGCCCTGGGACAGGCCCTCGCAGGACGCCGCGCTCGAGGCCGCGCTCGCGCTGCTCGAGCACGCGTTCGCGCCCCGCACCACGGTGCAGACGCCACTGCGCTGGACCCGCGAGGCCGACTGGAAGCGGCACGTCCTCGACGTCGCGTCGCTCACGCCGGAGCGCCTCGAGCGGCTGCGCGCCGAGCAGCGCGAGATCAAGCGTGTCGCGCACGCGGTGCGCGACACGACGCTGGCCGCCCGGGACTGAGGGCGCGTCGGGCTCAGCGCAGCCGCGCCTCGCCCTGGTCCAGCACCACCGCGTCGCCGCGCGCCGGCACGGTCGCCCGCAGCCGGACCGTGCCGGCGTCGTCCCAGAGCTCGAATCGCAGCGCATCGCCGGGGATCACCGGCGCAGCGAAACGCAGCGACAGCCGCGACAGCCGCGCGAGATCGCCGTCGGCGAACGCGATCGCGGCCGCACGACCGGCCATCCCGTAGGCGCTGAGCCCGTGCAGGATCGGGCGCTCGAAGCCCGCCTCGCGCGCGAACGCCGGGTCGGCGTGCAGCGGATTCGGATCGGCGACCAGCCGGTAGAGGAGCGCCTGCTGCGGCAGCGTGCGCAGCGCGACCACCGCATCGGGCGCGCGCGGCGGCAGCGGCGCGCGCGGGGCGGCGACCGCGTCCCCGCCCGGCGGGCCGTTGCCCGGCCGGGCCGAGAAGCCGCCGTCGCCGCGGGCCATCAGCGTCATCGTCTGCGTCGCGAGCAGGCGCCCGTCGGCGTCGTCGGTCAGCGTGCGCTCGAGCACCAGCAGGGCGCCGCGGCCCGGTCCCTTGTCGGCGACCGCGGCCGCACGCGTGAGGCCGCGCACGGTGGCGGCGGGCGGCAGCGGTGCGTGCACCTCGAGCGCATGACCCGCGTGCACCAGGCGAGCCCCGTCGACCCCGAAGCGCGGATCGTCGAACCACATGAACGGATAGCCGATCACGGTCGCGAAGGTGGGCGGCACCACCAGTCTCGATTCGAGCAGGTGGCGCAGCGCGCGCTCGTCCATCGGGTCCTCGCCCAGGCCGATGCCGAGGGCGTAGAGGATCGCATCGCGCGCATCGTAGCGCTGGATGACGTCGGCGACCGGGGCACCGGTCAGGGCGTAGTAGTCGAGGGCCATGGCCGCACTGTACGTCGAAGCGCGGCAGCGGACCCGTCGTCGTCTCGGAGACGGGTCCGGCCCTCAGTCGAGGCCGGGCAGGCCCACCGGCGCGACCGCGCGGACCGCGTCGCCCGCCGCGACGAGCTCGATCGCCGCCTCGAGATCCGGATGGAGGTGCCGGTCCTCCACGAGCGTCGGGACCCGCTCGCGCAGCCGTGCCCGCAGCGCCTCGAGCGGCGCGCTCGAGGCGAGCGGCGCGTGGAAGTCGCAGCCCTGCGCGGCCGCCAGCCACTCGATCGCCACGATCGCGCGCGCGTTCGCGGCCATCGGGCCGAGCCGGCGCGCGCCGTGCGCGGCCATCGACACGTGGTCCTCCTGGTTGGCCGACGTGGGGATCGAGTCGACGCTGGCCGGGAACGCGCGCTGCCGGTTCTCGGCGACCAGCGCGGCCGCGGTCACCTGCGGGATCATGAAGCCCGAGTTCAGGCCGGGCCGCGGCGTGAGGAACGCGGGCAGGCCCGACAGCGACGGGTCGACCAGCATCGCGATCCGTCGCTCGGCGAGCGAGCCGATCTCGCAGACCGCCATGGCGACCATGTCGGCCGCGAAGGCCACCGGCTCGGCATGGAAGTTGCCCCCGGACAGCGCCTGCGGCGGGTCCGCGACGATCAGCGGGTTGTCCGACACGCCGTTGGCCTCGATCGCGAGCGTGGTCGCGGCCTGGCGCAGCAGGTCGAGCGCGGCCCCCATCACCTGCGGCTGGCAGCGCAGGCAGTACGGGTCCTGGACACGCGCGTCGCCGGTGCGGTGCGACGCCCGGATCGCGCTGCCCGCCATCAGCTCGCGGTAGGCGCGCGCGGTGTCACGCTGTCCGGGGTGGCCGCGCAGCCGGTGGATCCGCTCGTCGAACGGCGTGTCGGTACCGCGGGCCGCGTCGGTCGACAGCGCCCCGGTGACGATCGCCGCACGCAGCAGGTCTTCCGCGTCGAACAGCCCGGCGAGTGCATAGGCGGTCGAGAACTGCGTGCCGTTCAGCAGCGCGAGCCCTTCCTTCGCGTCGAGCTCGATCGGTGCGAGCCCGGCCGCCTGCAGCGCCTGCGCGGCCGGACGCCGGCCCGCGGGCGTCTCGATCTCGCCCACGCCGATCATCGCGGCGGCGAGATGCGCGAGCGGCGCCAGGTCGCCCGAGGCGCCGACCGAGCCCTGGCAGGGCACCACCGGCAGCAGCCCGCGCGCGAGCATGGCCTCGAGCATCGCGAGCGTCGCGGGCCGCACCCCGGAGGCGCCCTGCCCCAGGCTGGCGAGCTTGAGCGCCATCATCAGCCGCACCACGCGGCCGGGCATCGGCTCGCCGGTCCCGGCCGCATGCGACAGCACGATGTTCCGCTGCAGCGTGCGCAGGTCCGCGTCGGCGATCCGCACGCTCGCGAGCCGTCCGAAGCCGGTGTTCACGCCGTAGACGGGTTCGCCGGCCGCGACGATGCGGCGGACCGCGTCGGCGCCCGCGGCGACCGCCGGGAGGCAGCGCGCATCGAGGGCGGGCACCGCACCGTGCAGCACCGCGCGCCAGTGCCGCAGCTGCGTGCGACCGGGCTCGAGGATCAGGGTCATGTCGGGTCTCCGTGCGCACCGGGCGATCCGGGCGCATCGTAGCCGAGCCTGCGCGTTATGCTCGTGCGGCACGGAGCCCGACGATGAGCGCGCTGATCGCGATGTGGATGACTTGGATGGCCGCGACCGCGCCGACCGCGCCGGCTTCGCCCGCGGCCGAACAGGTCGTCGTCGAGGCGCTCGGGCCGATGTCGCTCGAGGGGTTCGACTGCGTGTCGACCCCGCGCAGCCGAGAGGTGACACGCGTGTGCCACGATGCCGAGCGCGCGGTCGCGCTCGCCGAGGTCCGCGGCCGGATGCGAGCCTGGTGTGGGGTCGACGCCGGGCTGGTCCGCGACTGGCTCGCCGCGCCCTCGATGGGTCGGTTCCTCGCTGAGCACGTTGCGCCAGCGCATCGCTGCGACTGAGCCCGACGGGCCGGTCGCGAGCGTCTTCGGAACCCCTTGGGGCAATGGGGTGCTACCCTGTGGGCGAAGTTTCCACGAAGTCCCGCTCCGGGATCGCCGATGACGAGCAAGAAAACGGAACCGACGAAAGCCGCAGCCGGCACCGCGCGGCGTGGCCGTCCGCCGCGCCGCGTCTACATCAACGTGCTGGTGAAGGCGACCACGCGCGAGGGATTGACCCGGCTGAAGACCACCGAGGACCTGCCCAGCCAGGGCGAGGTCATCGACATGCTCGTCGCGCAGTACCTCGCGTCGAAGCCCAGGCGGGGAACGGCCTCGGACGACTGACGTCGGGCGCGCGGGCTCAGCCGCGTGCCTCGCGCAGGAAGCCCCTCAGCAGCCGGACGACCTCGTCGGGCCGCTCCTGCTGAACCCAGTGGCCTGCGCCCTCCACGAGTTCGCAGGCGAGCATCCGGGCACAGGCGCGCGTGCGCATCGCCTCGAAGTCGCCGGGCTTCTGGTGCACGCCCCAGTCGGCCGCGCCGGCGACGTACATCGCGGGCACCTCGATCCGCCGGCCCGCCCAGGTCTGCTGCTCGGCGAGGAAGCGACCGGAGGTGCCGCAGCGGTACCACTGCAGGCCGCCCTGGAAGCCGGTGCGCGCGTATTCGTGCGTGTAGACGCGCAGCGCCTCCTCGGGCAGCCAGCGACAGGCCGCGACCTCGGCCGCCGTCGGCGCATGCGGCGCGACGGCGGCCGGCATGTCGTCGGCGAGGTCCATCACGTAGTAGGTCGGCAGCTTCGCGAGCTCGTCGGCGGACCAGCCGGCGAGCCGGTACGGACGGTTCCCGGGCCAGTCGGCGCTCTTCACGTGATAGTAGGCGCGCAGGAACGCGTGCAGGCCCCGGGGCGCGCCGAGCATGTCGGCGTCGGCCTCGCGGGTCGAGTAGTACCACTGGTAGTGCTTGCGCGGCCGCGGCAGCGCGGCCAGCGCGGCGAGCGCCGCGCCCGGGTCGCCGGGGGGCCTGGATCCGCCCAGCGGCGGCAGCGACGGCGGACCGCCGAAGGGCGCGCTCATCAGCACCACCGAACGGAACACGTCGGGCCGCATCAGCGCGGCCCAGGCCGCGACCGGCGAGCCGAAGTCGTGGCCGATCACCGCGTCGACATGGTCGCGGCCGAGCGCCGCGACCAGACCCATCGCGTCGCGCACCAGGTTCGCCATCCGGAAGGGCGCGAGATCCGCGTCGTAGCCGCGCGCCCAGCCGGTGGTCCGGCCGTAGCCGCGCTGGTCGGGCGCCACGACGTGCCAGCCCGCGTCGGCGAGCCCGGGCATCACCGCGCGCCAGCTGTAGGCGAGTTCGGGAAAGCCGTGCAGCAGCAGCAGCATCGGCGCGCCCTCGCGGCCATGGCCGGCCTCGAGGACATGCATCCGCAGGCCGTTGACGCCGTCGACGAAGCGCGCACGCACGCCGGCGGGCAGCAGCGCCGCCTCGAGCGGCGCCGGCAGGGACTCGATCGGTTCGTTCATGCGCCCACCCTGCGGCCGCTCGCCGCGTCGAACCAGTGCATCTGCGCGGGCGCCACCGCGACGCCCACGGTCTGTCCGGCCGACGGCGCCGAGGCGGTGCCGTCGATCCGGAGGGTCAGCGCCGCATCGCCGACACGGCCGTGGACCAGCCGCTCGGCGCCGAGCATCTCGACCAGCTCGACCCGCATCGGCCAGCCGCCCGGCTCGAGCGCGAGGTGTTCCGGCCGCACGCCGAGCACCAGCTCGCCGGCGCGCGGCGCGGACGCCGGCAGCGCGATCACCGCGCCGGGCAGCTCGAAGCGCACGCCGTCCGCACGGCCGGCCACGAGGTTCATCGGCGGCGAGCCGATGAAGCCCGCGACGAAGGTGGTCTCGGGCCGCGCGTAGACCGCCTCGGGCGTGCCGATCTGCTCGACCACGCCCTTGTTCATCACGATCATCCGCTGCGCGAGCGTCATCGCCTCGACCTGATCGTGGGTCACGAACAGCGAGGTGACGCCGAGCTCCGCGTGCAGCTTCCGGATCTCGATCCGGGTCTGCGCGCGCAGCTTCGCGTCGAGGTTCGACAGCGGCTCGTCGAAGAGGAAGACCTGCGGGTTGCGGACGATGGCTCGGCCCATCGCGACCCGCTGGCGCTGGCCGCCCGACAGCTGCCGCGGCTTGCGCTCGAGCAGCGCGCCCAGCTCCAGGATGCCGGCCGCCTTGCGCACGCGCGCGTCGATCTCGGACTTCGGCACCTTCGCGATCTTCAGCCCGTAGGCCATGTTGTCGTACACGCTCATGTGCGGATAGAGCGCGTAGTTCTGGAAGACCATCGCGATGTCGCGCGCGGAGGGCTCGACGTCGTTGACGACCCGCCCGCCGATCGCGATCTCGCCGCCGCTGATCTCCTCCAGGCCCGCGACCATCCGCAGCAGCGTGCTCTTGCCGCAGCCCGAGGGCCCGACGATCACGATGAACTCGCCGTCGGCGATCTCGGCCGACACGCCGTGGATCACGCGGTTCGCCTGCGGGCCGCGGCCGTATTCCTTCACCACCTCGCGGATCGACAGCGCTCCCACGTCACTTCTCCGAGTCGACCAGGCCCTTGACGAACCAGCGCTGCATGCCGAGCACCACGATCGCCGGCGGGATCATCGCGAGCATCGCGGTGGCCATCACCACGTTCCACTCGGTAGCGGCGTCGCCGCCCGAGATCATCCGCCTGATGCCCATGACCACCGGGTACATCGACTCGTCGGTGGTGACCAGCAGCGGCCACAGGTACTGGTTCCAGCCGTAGATGAACTGGATCACGAACAGCGCGGCGATGCTGGTCGCCGACAGCGGCACCAGCACGTCGCGGAAGAAGCGCATCGGGCCGGCGCCGTCGATCCGCGCGGCCTCGACCAGCTCGTCGGGCACGGTGAGGAAGAACTGCCGGAACAGGAAGGTCGCCGTCGCCGACGCGATCAGCGGCACCGTGAGGCCGGCGTAGCTGTTCAACATCCCGAAGTCGGACACCACTTCGTAGGTCGGTCCGATGCGGACCTCGACCGGCAGCATCAGCGTCACGAACACCATCCAGAAGCACAGCGAGCGCCCGGGGAAGCGGAAATAGACGAACGCGAAGGCGGACAGCAGCGAGATCGCGATCTTGCCGATCGCGATGACCAGCGCCGAGACCAGGCTCACCTTCAGCATCGGCAGCACCGCGACGCTCGCCTGGCCGTAACTGCTCTGCCCGCCGAACAGCGCCACGCGGTACGACTCCAGCAGGTTCGTGCCGGGCAGCAGCGACATCGGCCGCTCCTGCACGATCTGCTCGGCGGTCTGCGTGGACGCGACGAAGGTGAGGTAGACCGGGAACGCGACGATCAGCACGCCCAGCACCAGCACCAGGTGCGCGAGCAGGTTCAGTCCGGGACGCCGCTCGACCATCTCAGTACTGCACCTTGCGCTCGACGTAGCGGAACTGCACGACGGTGAGCGCGATCACGATCGCCATCAGCACCACCGACTGCGCGGCCGAGCCGCCGAGGTCGAGCGCCTTGAAGCCGTCGTAGTAGACCTTGTAGACCAGGATCGAGGTGTCCTTGCCGGGCCCCCCATGGGTCGCCGCGTCGACGATCGCGAAGGTGTCGAAGAACGCATAGACGACGTTGATCACCAGCAGGAAGAAGGTGGTGGGCGACAGCAGCGGGAAGACGATCGTCCAGAAGCGGCGCCAGGGGCGCGCGCCGTCGATCGCCGCCGCCTCGATCAGGCTCTTCGGGATCGACTGCAGGCCGGCGAGGAAGAAGAGGACGTTGTAGGAGATCTGCTTCCAGACCGAGGCCATGACGATCAGCGCCATCGCGTCGCCGCCGTCGAGCAGGTGGTTCCAGTCGTAGCCGAGCGCCCGGAGGGCGTGGCTGACCACGCCGATCGAGGGCGCGAACATGAAGAGCCACAGCACGCCCGCCACCGCCGGCGCGACCGCGTACGGCCAGATCAGCAGCGTCCGGTAGATCGTCGCGCCCTGCAGCACCCGGTCGGCCATGACGGCCAGCAGCAGCGCGAGCGACAGGCCCACCACCGCGACCAGCAGCGAGAACACCGCGGTGGTGCGGAACGATGCGAGGTAGGAGGCGTCGCCGAACAGGCGCTCGAAGTTCTCCAGCCCGACGAACTGCGTCGACGTGCCGAACGCGTCCTGGCTCAGCGCGCTCTGCCAGAGCGCCTGGCCCGCCGGCCAGAAGAAGAACGCGAGCACCACCGCCATCTGCGGGGCGATCAGCAGATAGGGGAGCCAGCGGCTGCGGAAGCGGACGCGTTTCTCGATGGCCACGGTCGGGCGACGGCGAGGACGGACGCGAGTCGGAAAGCCGGCGCGGGCACCGGGGACGACGACCTGCCGAGGCCGGCCGCCGTCCGCGCGCCGCTCAGGTCCTGTTCGCCTTCTCGAAGCGCTCGAGCTGCTCGTTGCCGCGCTTCACCGCGGTGTCGAGCGCCTCCTTCGCGCTCTTCTTGCCGGCCCAGACCTGCTCGAGCTCCTCGTCGATGATCGTGCGGATCTGGACGAAGTTGCCGAGGCGGATGCCGCGCGACTTGTCGGTCGTCTTGCGGATCATCTGCGTGACCGACACGTCGGTGCCCGGGTTCTGCTTGTAGAAGCCCGCCTGCTCGGTGAGGTCGAAGGCCTTCGCGGTGATCGGGAGGTAGCCGGTCTGCTGGTGGCTCTTGGCCTGCACGTCGGCGCGCGACAGGAAGTCGAAGAACGCCGCCACGCCCTTGTACTCCTCGGCCTTCTTGCCCGACATCACCCACAGGCTCGCGCCGCCGATGACGGTGTTCTGCGGCGAGCCCGGGACGTCCGGGTAGTACGGCAGCGTCGAGATGCCGCCGGTGAACTTCGCGTTGCGCTTGACGTTGCCGTAGAGCGCCGACGAGCCGGTGGTCATCGCGCACTCGCCCGACACGAAGGTCGCGTCGGCGGCGTTGGCACGCCCCTTGTAGACGAACAGTCCCTGCTTGGAGAGGTTGGCGAGGTTCTCGATGTGGCGCTGGTGCAGCGGCGAGTTGAACGCGAGCCGCGTGTCCAGCCCGTTGAAGCCGTTGCGCTTGGTCGCGAACTCCACGTTGTGCCAGGCCGAGAAGCTCTCGAGCTGCGTCCAGCTCACCCAGCTGGTCGTCAGCGGGCACTTGTGGCCGCTCGCCTTCAGCAGCGCCGCCGCCTTCGCGACCTCGGGCCAGGTCTTGGGCGGATTCTCCGGATCGAGGCCGGCCGCCTTGAACGCGTCCTTGTTGTAGTGGAAGACCGTGGTGGAGCTGTTGAACGGGAAGCTGAGCATCTGTCCGTTCGGGGCGGTGTAGTAGCCCGCGACCGCCGACACGTAGACGTTCGGGTCGAACTTGTAGCCCGCCTCGGTCATCATCTTCCCGACCGGCACGATCGCGCCCCGGCTCGCCATCATGGTGGCGGTGCCGACCTCGAAGACCTGCAGCACGTGCGGGGCGTTGCCGGCGCGGAACGCGGCGATGGCGGCGGTCATCGCCTCGTCGTACGTGCCCTTGAAGGTCGGCACGACCTTGTAGGCCTTCTGGCTGTCGTTGAAGTCCTTGGCCAGGCCGTTGACCCACTCGCCGAGGGCGCCGCTCATCGCGTGCCACCACTGGACCTCGACCTGGGCGCGGGCGGGGGACGCGGCGGTTGCGGCAAGCGCCGCGGCGAACATCAGGGACCTGAGCTTCATCTCGTCTCCAGGGGGTGTCGGATCGCGGCGCAGTCTGTGCTGGGCTCGTGACAATGATATGTCCGACCGGCGTCGTCCCGGTCGGGGCGCCATCATGCCCGAGCACGCGGCCGACGGGAACCGGCACGGGTCGGACTTCCATGATCAGGATGCGAGGCATATGATGAGCAACGTATATCACCTGGACCACGATGCCCGATTCCACCGACAGCGTCGGCTTCCTCGTCGCCGACGTCGCCCGCCTGATGCGGCGCGCGTTCCAGCAGCGGCTCGAGGGGCGCGACCTCACCTATGCGCAGGCCCGGGCGCTGGTCTGGCTCGCCCGCCAGCAGGGGCTGCGCCAGGTCGACCTCGCCGAGCAGCTCGAGATCCAGCCGATCACCCTCGCCCGCCTCGTCGACCAGCTCGCCGAGGCCGGACTGGTCGAGCGCCGCCCCGATCCGGCGGACCGCCGCGCCTACCGGCTCTACCTGACCCGCGCGGCCGCGCCGCGGATCGCCGAGATCCGCGCGATCGGCGAGGCGATCCGCGAGGACGCGCTCGCCGGCCTGTCGCGCGCCGAGGCCACGCAGGTGCTCGGCGCGCTGCGCCGGATGCGCGAGGCGCTCGCCACGCCCCGGCGCGCCGGCGCGCGCGCCGCGGCCGCCGAGCGGGAGGCCTGAGATGCGCCGTACCGACGGTGGGGAGGCCCCCGCCGGACTCTCCGCGCCGGCCTCGCCGCCCACCGCGGCTGCGCCGGCCGCACCCGCGCCGCAACCGCCGCCCGGCGGGCCTCGCCGGCTGCTTCGCCTGCTGCTGCTGGTCGTCGTGCCGCTGGTCGCGGTCGCGGCGGGTCTGGACGTCTGGCTGCGCGGCGGCGGCGTGGCCGAGACCGACAACGCCTACGTGAAGGCCGACAAGATCCCGGTCAGCGCCGAGGTGGCGGGCACGGTGCGCGAGGTCCGCGTCCGCGAGAACCAGGCGGTCGCCGCCGGCGAGCTGCTGTTCAGGCTCGACGATGCCCCCTTCCGCGTGGCGGTCGCGAAGGCCGAGGCAAAGGTCGCGCAGGCCCGCACCGATGTCGCCGCGATGAAGGCCGGCTACCGGACCAAGCAGGCCGAGATCGCGCTGGCCCGCACCCGGCAGGACTTCGCGCGCCGCGACGAGGCGCGCCAGGCCGACCTCGCGGCGCGCAACTTCATCTCCACGTCCCGGCTCGACGAGGCGAGGCAGGCGACCGAGCTCGCCGGCCAGCAGACGGTGGCCGCAGAGCGCGAGCTCGCACGGATCGCCGAGACGCTCGGCGGCGGGCCCGAGGCGCCCGTCGATCGCCATCCGGCGGTGCTCGCCGCGCAGGCCGAGCTGATGCAGGCGAGGCTCGACCTGTCGCGCGCCGAGGTCCGCGCGCCGGTGGCGGGCACGGTGAGCCGGCCGCCGAAACCCGGCCAGTACGCGGCCGCGGGCGCGACCGCGCTCGCGCTGGTCGCCGACGGCGCGATCTGGATCGAGGCGAACTTCACCGAGACCGACCTCGCCTGGATCCGTCCCGACCAGCCGGTGACGATCCGCATCGACACCTATCCGGGCGAGACCTGGTCCGGTGCGGTCGACAGCCTGGCGCCCGCCACCGGCGCCGAGTTCGCGGTGATCCCGCCACAGAATGCGACCGGCAACTGGGTCAAGATCGCGCAGCGCGTACCGGTACGGATCCGAGTCGAGTCGCGCGCCGACGGCCCGCCGCTGCGCGCCGGACTGAGCGCCAGGGTGTCCGTGCGGACCGGGCACGAGCGGCGGCTGTCGGACCTGCTGCCGTGAGCGACGCGGCCCGCCACCGGTCGCTGATCACCGTGGCGGTGATGCTCGCCACGGTCATCCAGACGCTCGACTCGACGATCGCGAACGTCGCGCTGCCCAGGATGCAGGGCACGCTCGGCGCGACGCAGGACCAGATCAGCTGGGTGCTGACCTCGTACATCCTCGCGTCGGCGGTCTTCATGCCGCTCACCGGTTTCCTCGCCGCGCGGATCGGCCGCAAGCGACTGTTCGTCGCGTCGGTGATCGGCTTCACCGCGACCTCGATGCTCTGCGGCGCCGCGGGCTCGCTCGGGCAGATCGTGCTCTACCGCGTCATGCAGGGGATGTTCGGCGCCTTCCTCGTGCCGCTGTCGCAGGCGGTGCTGCTCGACTCCTGGCCGCGCGAGAAGCATGCGGCGGCGATGGCGGCCTGGGGCATCGGCGTGATGCTCGGCCCGATCCTCGGCCCGACGCTCGGCGGCTGGCTGACCGAGTACTACAGCTGGCGCTGGGTGTTCTTCATCAACCTGCCGATCGGGCTGCTCACCGCCGCGCTGATGCTCGCGTTCCTTCCCGAGACCCCGGTCGATCCCGCGCGCCGGCTCGACGCGCTCGGCTTCGGACTGCTCGCACTGGGACTCGCGTCGCTGCAGCTGATGCTCGACCGCGGCGAGACGCTCGACTGGTTCGCGAGCCGCGAGGTCTGGCTCGAGGCCTGGATCGCCGCGCTGGCGCTGTGGGCCTTCGTCGCGCACGTTGCGACGCACCGCGCGCCCTTCATCGAGCCCGCGCTGCTCGCCGACCGGAACTTCGTCGTCGGCCTCGCGGCGGTGGCGGTGGTCGGCGTGGTGCTGTTCGCGACGACGACGCTGCTGCCGCCCTTCCTGTCGAACCTGATGGGCTATCCGGTGATCGACGTGGGCATGGTGCTCGCGCCGCGCGGCATCGGCACCGCGGCGGCGATGCTCGCCTGCGGACGGATCGGCGACCGGATCGATCCGCGGCTGCTGATCGCCGGCGGCCTGCTGCTGACGGCCTGGTCGCTGCACCACATGACCGGCTTCGACACGGACGTGTCGGCGCGGACGCTGGTCTGGACCGGCGTGGTCCAGGGGCTGGGCATCGGCTTCGTGTTCCCGCCTCTGACCGCGGTGGCCTTCGCATCGCTGCCGCCGCGGCTGCGCAACGACGCCACCGGCCTGTTCAGCCTGGTGCGCAACGTCGGCAGCAGCGTCGGCATCTCGGTCGTGGTCTCGGAGCTCAGCCGCAATACCCAGGCGAACCACGCGGCGCTGGCCGTGTTCGCGGACCCGTCGCGGCTGCCGATGCGGCTCGCGATCGAGTCGGGCACGCTGCGGATCGACACCGTCGAGGGCCTGGCCGCGATCCAGGCCGAGGTCGCGCGACAGGCGGCGACGCTCGCGTTCCTGCAGGACTTCCGGACCATGACCTGGGTCAGCCTCGCGGCGCTGCCGCTGGTGGCGCTGCTGCGCCGGCCGCCGCGTCGTCCGGCGACCGGCCCGGCCGCGAACGCGCCGGCGGCGCACGCGATCGACTGAACGCGGCCGATGCCGATGCGCACGCCCTCACTGGCCCCGGTACCGGGGCCGAGCTAGACTGCTGGCCGTCGTGCGTCCGTCGGCCCCGGCTGACCGTCCGTCCCCCCGACCCCTCCGTGCCCGTCCGCCTCCCCCTGATCGATGCGCTGAAGGCCCTCGCCTCGCAGCTGATCGTCCTGCACCACCTCGCGATCTACGGCCCGATGTCCGACGCCGTGCGCCCGTGGGCGGGGCCGCTGGTCGACGCGCTGGCCGACTGGGGGCGGCTCGCGGTGCAGCCCTTCCTGGTGATCGCCGGCTACCTCGCCGCACGCTCGCTGGCGCCCGGCGGCGTGCCGCGGGTGGCCGGGCCGATGTCGCTGGTCGCCCGGCGCTGGGTAAGGCTCGCCGGGCCCTACCTCGCCGCGCTGTCGGTCGCGCTGCTCACCGCCGCGATCGGCCGCGCGCTCACCCGGCACGAGACCGTGCCCGCCGTGCCGACGCTGCCGCAGGTGCTGGCCAACGCGGCGATGCTGCAGGACTGGCTGGGCCACGAGGCGCTGTCGGCCGGCGTCTGGTACGTGTCGATCGACCTGCAGCTCTATGCGCTGCTGGTCGGTCTGCTGTGGCTCGGCGCCCGCTCCGGCCGACGGGCCGCCGCGCCGGCGCTGGTGCTCGCGCTGGGTGCGGCCTCGCTGTTCTTCTTCAACCGCGACCCGCACTGGGACTCGGCCGGACCCTACTTCTTCGGCTCGTATGCGCTGGGCGCACTCGCGGCGTGGGCCGGGCCGGGCCGCCACGGCCGGCTCGCGCTCGCCGCCATCGCCCTCCTCGGGCTCGCCGCGCTCGTCGTGGAACCACGGATCCGGATCGCGGTGGCGCTCGCGACCGCGCTGCTGCTCGCAGTCGGCCTGCCGCGCGGCTGGGGCGCGCACCGACTCGATCGGCCGGTCGTCGGCGCGCTGGGCCGCATCTCGTATTCGGTCTTCCTGATCCACTACCCGGTCTGCGTGCTGTTCGAGGCCGCGGCGGCGCGCTGGTTCCCGACGAGCCCGTTGCCCGCCGCGGCCGGGCTGCTGCTCGCCTGGGCGGCGAGCAACGTCGCGGGCGCGCTGCTGTACCGCTCGGTCGAGGCGCCGCTGACGGCGGCGCTCGCGAAGCGCCGCGGTGCCCGGCCCGCTCAGAGCCCCTCGATCGCGTAGACCCGCGCCGGCGCGCCGTCGGCGCGCGCCACCTTGAGCGGCGCCGCGCACAGCAGCACCCTCGGCTCGCGCAGCTCGGCGGTGTTGCAGACGTACTCGATCAGCGCGACGCCCTCGCGCAGCAGCCGGTGGTGCGTGTGGTGCTCCTCGAAGGGCACCCGCTCGCCGGCCATCATCCGGCGGATCGCATGGTCCTGCGGGAAGTCGAACGCGATCGCGCGGATCCGCCGCTCGCGCAGCCACTCGACCGCATCGGCCGCGAGCCACGGCGAGTCCATCCAGAACGCACGGTCGGCGGGCGAGCGATGGCGGTCCCACGCGGTCTTCATCAGCACCCGGTCGCCGGGGCCGATGCCCGGCGCGGCCGCGGCCAACATCGCCGCGTCGATCGCGGTCGACGGGCCCACCGCGTCGACCAGGTCGACGACCACCGCCGGCCCCACGACCTGATCGATCGCGATGTCGTCGGTGGTGGCGCCGCCGGGCACGATGTGGCTGACCGCGTCGACGTGCGTGAACGCATGGACCGACATCGACAGCCGGGTGGCCACGTACTGGTCGCCGCGCTCGAAGTCGCCGAGCGTCTCGGTGGCCACCGGCCAGCGGAAGTGCGCCCGCACCGGCATCGACAGGTCGACGACGCGCATCGTCACTTCGCCATCGCGTCGATGCGGTCGACGAGTTCCGTGCCGAACTTCGACGTGTACATCGCGCGGACCCTGTCGTAGGCGGCCGCGCGGAACGGTCCGGTGTCGACGTTCTCGACGACCTGCACGCCGGCCTTGCGGATCGCCTCCAGGCTCGCCGCCTCCTCGTCGTGGTTCGTCCTGCGCTCCACCTTCGCCCCCTCGGCCGCCGCGCGCAGCAGCAGCTCCTGATGGGCCTTCGACAGGCCGTTGAACTTCGCGAGGTTCATCGTCATCGGCGCCGCGGTGAACGCGTGCCGCGTGAGGCTGAGGTGCTTCTGCACCTCCTGGAACTTCAGCTTCGCGATGTGCACGACCGGGTTCTCCTGGCCGTCGACGGTCCCGGTCTGCAGCGCGAGGTAGGTCTCGGAGATCGGCAGCGGCGCCGGATTGGCGCCCCAGATCTTGAAGGCCTCGACATGCATCGGGTTCGGCGTCGTCCGCAGCTTCATGCCCTTCAGGTCCTCGGGCTTCGTGATCGGCCGCCTCGAGTTCGTCAGGTTGCGGAAGCCGATCTCCCAGAACGCGAGGCCCTTCAGCCCCTTCGCGTCGAGCCGCTCGAGCAGCTGGCGGCCGATCGGCCCGTCGATCACCGCGTAGGCATGGTCGACCGAGCGGAACAGGAACGGGATGTCGAGCGCCGACAGCTCGGGCGCGATGCCGCCGAAGAACGGATTGCCGCTGATGTTCAGGTCGATCGCGCCGAGCTGCGTGCCCTCGAGCGCGCGCACGCCCGCGCCGAGCTGCTCGGAGGGGAACACGTCGATGCGGATGGCGCCGCCGCTGCCCTGCTCGACCACCTCCTTGAAGCGCAGGGCGCCGGCGTGGACGGGGTCGGCGGTCGGGCCGTAGTGGGCGAGCTTCAGCACGATCGGGCCGGTCTGCGCGGCGGCGGGCGGCGCGACGGCGACGGACAGCGCGAGGGCCGCGGCGAGCGGCGCGAACAGGGTGCGGATCACGAGGTCTCCTCCTTGCGGGATCGCGACCGCCCTGCGTGGGGCGGCCGTCGGGTTCAGCCCGCGGGACGCGGGCCGGCGGAACGGATGGGGCCCGCTCGCGCGGGCGGGGGGACGCGGGCCCGGCGCCTCAGGCGGCCGTGCTCATCACGTGGATGCGCCGATCGGCGACCAGGGCCTTGGTCTTCGCGCCGTAGGCCTTCATGTGCGGCGCGGCCGCGTGCGCGCCGAGCGCAGCGGCGTCGCGCCACTTCTCGATCACGACGAAGGTGTCCGGGCCGGCCGGCGCGGCGAAGGGCACGCCCGGCGCGTCGACCACCGGCTGGTACTCGATGCAGCCGTCCTCGGCGTGGACCGCGGGCATGTTCTCGCGGAACGCGGCGAGCACCTCGTCGCGCTTGCCGGGATGGCAGGTGATGAACGCGAGCACGTGGATCATTCGGGGGGTCTCCTGGTTCGTTGTCGGGTTCGGCGCGGGGCGGGTCGTTCCGGCCGGGGGCGGCGCCCCGCGGTGGCCCCGCGGGCGCCCGATCCTACCGCCCCGCCCGCGGCCCGGGCGAGCGCATCGGACCGGCGGCGGAACCCGGACGGCCCCGCCGCACCCGGAGGTCGGGATTCGGACCGCGGCCGCCGGGCGGCGCTATGATCGCCCCCCGGCCGTGGGGGCCTCTCCTCCGGCACCCACCGCGGGCCGGGAGTCACGGACCACGGAGACGCCATGCCCACCGATCGCCCCACCCTGTCGCCCGCCGAGCAGGCGCTCCGGGACGCCGCCCTCGACTACCACCGCGCGCCCAGCCGCGGGAAGATCTCGATCACCCCCACCAAGCCGCTGTCGAACCAGCGCGACCTGTCGCTCGCCTACTCGCCGGGCGTGGCCTACGCCTGCCTGGAGATCGAGCGCGACCCCACGCTCGCGGCCGAGTACACCTCGCGCGGCAACCTGGTCGGCGTGGTCACCAACGGCACCGCGGTGCTCGGCCTCGGCGACATCGGCCCGCTCGCCGGCAAGCCGGTGATGGAGGGCAAGGGCTGCCTGTTCAAGAAGTTCGCCGGCATCGACGTCTTCGACATCGAACTGGCCGAGAAGGATCCCGAGAAGCTCATCGAGATCATCGCCGCGCTGGAGCCCACGCTCGGCGGCATCAACCTCGAGGACATCAAGGCCCCCGAGTGCTTCGTCATCGAGAGCCGCCTGCGCGAGCTGATGGACATCCCGGTCTTCCATGACGACCAGCACGGCACCGCGATCGTCGCCGCCGCGGGGCTGATCAACGCCTGCCACCTGACCGGGCGCGACCTGAAGAGCGTGAAGCTCGTCATCAACGGCGCCGGCGCCGCGGCGATCGCCTGCGCCGAGCTTGTGAAGGCGATGGGCATCCGCCCGCAGAACGTGATCCTCGCCGACACCAAGGGCGTCATCTGGCGCGGCCGCACCGAGGGCATGAACCAGTGGAAGTCGGCGCATGCGGTGGAGACGCCGGCGCGCACGCTGGCCCAGGCCATGGAAGGTGCCGACTGCTTCATGGGCCTGTCGGTGAAGGGCGCGGTGACGCCGGAGATGGTGCGGTCCATGGCCGCCCACCCGATCATCTTCGCCATGGCCAACCCCGACCCCGAGATCACGCCGGACGAGGCGCGCGCCGTCCGCCCCGACTGCATCGTCGCGACGGGACGGTCCGACTACCCGAACCAGGTCAACAACGTCCTCGGCTTCCCCTTCATCTTCCGCGGCGCGCTCGACGTGCGCGCCAGTACGATCAACGACGCGATGAAGGTCGCCGCGGCCGAGGCGCTGGCGATGCTGGCGCGCGAGGACGTGCCGGAGGAAGTCGCCGGCGCCGGCGCCGGCAAGTCGCGGCGCTTCGGCCCCGACTATAGCATCCCCAACGCCGGCGACCCGCGGCTGATCAGCCGCGTCTCGCCCGCCGTCGCCAAGGCGGCGATGGAGAGCGGC
>JBJOKE010000013.1:0-25407 GCA_046046245.1 Pseudomonadota bacterium
TGGACGCCCAGGCGCGCGGCATGAACGTCGCCATGCGCAACGCCAACGACGGCATCTCGCTCGCGCAGACCGCCGAGGGCGCGCTCGGCAAGGTCACCGACATGCTGCAGCGGATGCGCGAGCTCGCGGTCCAGGCGGCCAACGCCAGCAACACCTCGACCGACCGGACCAGCCTGAACAGCGAGTTCCAGCAGCTCGCGCAGGAGGTGGACCGCACGCTGACCTCCACCCGCTTCAACGGCCAGGCGATCATCGCGGGCTCGGCCGGCGCGCTGCAGTTCCAGATCGGCGCGAACAACGCGGCGACCGACCAGCTGACGGTGACCACGTCCAACATGGCCACCAACACGAGCATCACCGCGATCACCGGCACCGCCGCGTCGATCGCCGGCACGACCTCGACGGCCGCGAACTCGATGATCACCGCGCTGGACACGGCGATCGACGCGGTCAACAGCGAGCGCGCCACCTTCGGCGCGATCCAGAACCGCTTCGAGGCCGTGATCGCGAACCTGCAGATCGGTGCCGAGGCCCAGACCGCCGCCCGCAGCCGGATCGTGGACGCGGACTTCGCGAAGGAGACCGCGAACCTGACCCGCGCGCAGATCCTGCAGCAGGCCGGCACCGCGATGCTCGCTCAGGCCAACTCCTCGCCCCAGGGCGTGCTGGCCCTGCTGCGCGGCTGACGCGGCCGCCCCGCCCTCGGGCGGGCACGGTTCCGGGGGCGCCCGGCGATCGTCCGCGATCGTCGCGCGCCCCCGGTGCGTTCTAGCGCGCCGGGTCGCGCGCGGCGCCGCCGCGCGAGACCGCCACCATCAGCACCGCCCCCGCGGCGAGCACCGCGACGCCGACCCAGGCGGCGTTGACGCCGAGGAAGGTATTGCCGCCGACGTAGCCCAGGCTCGACTGCAGCATGTATGCGCAGGCCGCGCAGAACACCAGCGGCAGGACCGGGTAGAGCGGCACGCGGAACGGCCGCGGGGTGTCCGGCTCGCGCCGGCGCAGCACGAAGAGGCTGACGCCGGCGAGCAGGAAGAACAGCCAGAACACCGGCGCGGTGTACTCGACCATCGTCGAGAAGCCGCCGCCGGTGGCGAGCCCGAGCAGCATCAGCGCGAGCGCGAAGCCGCCCTGCAGCAGCATCGCGTTGACCGGCGTGCCGCGGTCGTCGACCCATTCGCCGAGGCGCCCGAGCGCCGCCCAGTCGCGGCCCGCGGCGAAGTTCGAGCGGGCCCCGACGATCATCGTCGCGTTGATCGAGGTCAGCGCCGCGATCGCGACCATCAGCGAGATCAGCACCTCGCCGGTCTTGCCGAACGCGATGCCGAGCAGGTCGGCGGCGACGGCCTGCGACTTCGCCATGCCCGGCAGCCCGAGCCCGGCGAGATAGGCCCAGTTGGCGCCGAGGTAGAGCAGCGTCACCAGCACCAGCGAGCCGACCATCACGCGGACCATGTTCCGCTGCCGGTCGCGCAGTTCGGCGCTGATGTAGGCGCCCTCGTTCCAGCCGCCGAAGGTGAGCAGCACGAACACCATCGCGAAGCCGAAGGCCGGCAGCGAGAACGCGCCTGCCGGCGACGGGGCGGCCGCGGCAGCGGGCGCCGACGCGCCGAGACCGCCCACCGCGCAGACGAGCCCGGCGGCGAACACCAGCACGAGACCGGCGACCTCGACCGAGGTCAGCGCGACCTGCGTCGCCGCGCCCTGGCGGACGCCGCGCACGTTCAGCCAGGTCAGCGCGACGATCGAACCCGCCCCCCAGATCGCCGCCGACCACGGCCCGAGCGGCAGCACCTGGGTCATGTAGTCGCCGAACACGAACGCGAGCAGTGCGATCGAGCCGGTGGTGATGACCGAGAAGCGGCTCCACGCGAAGAGGAAGGACACGTGGCGCCCGAAGGCCCGGTGCAGGAAGTGGTAGTCGCCGCCGGCGCTCGGATAGGCGGTGGCGAGCTCGCAGTAGCAGAGCGCTCCGGCGATCGAGATGGCGCCGCCGAGGACCCAGGCGGCGAGCATCCACGCGGCGCTCGGCGAGTTCATCGCGACCAGCGACGGCGCCTTGAAGATGCCGGCGCCGATCACGATGCCGACGACGATCGCGATCGCCTCGCGCGGGCCGAGCGTCTCGCGGGGCGTGCCCGATTGCGGGGACGGGGTCATCCTGCCTCTCTCCTGGATGGAATCTGACGCGCGGTCGCCGGCCCTTCGGGGCGGTCGCCGCGCGGCCGTGCAGGATACCCGCGCCGACGCCGCGGCGGCGCGATGCCCGGCGCGCCGGGCCGGGTTCGCGCCGCGGCCGCGACCGTCAGCGGACCAGGGTCCGGACGCCCGCCGGATCGGCCACCAGCGCGACGTCGGCGCCGCGGCGCGCGAACAGTCCCACGGTGACCACGCCCGGCCACTGGTTGACCTCGGTCTCCAGGCCCGCCGGGTCCTCGATCCGCAGCCCGTGGACGTCGAGGATCGGGTTGCCGTTGTCGGTCGTGAAGCCGGACCGCGGGCGCGCGTCGCCGCCGAGCCGCGCGAACCAGCGGGTGACCAGCGGCACCGCCAGCGGGATCACCTCGACCGGCAGCGGGAAGCGGCCCATCACCTGCACGCACTTCGACGCGTCGACGATGCAGACGAACCGGTCGGCCGCGGCGGCGACGATCTTCTCGCGCGTCAGCGCGCCGCCGCCGCCCTTGACCATCCTCAGCAGCGGATCGATCTCGTCGGCGCCGTCGACGTAGACCGGCATCGCATCGACCGCGTCGAGGCCCAGGACCTCGATGCCCTGCTCGCGCAGCAGCGCGCTGCTGCGCTCGGAGCTGGAGACGGCCCCGCGCACGCGGTCGCGGATGCGACCGAGCTCGCGGATGAAGAAGCCGACGGTCGAGCCGCTGCCGACGCCGACGACGGCGCCTTCGACGACATGGGCGATCGCCGCGCGGGCGACGGCTTCCTTGAGCTGGTCCTGGTTCATCGTGCCTGGGGGAACGGGAGGGGGTGGCGGACCCCGCCATTGTCTCAGGCCTGGAGCACACCCAGCGGGCCGACGCGCAGCGTGGCGGGCCGACCGTCGAAGGCGCTCCACCAGGCCGACAGGTCCTGCGCCGGCATCGGCTTCGCGAAGTAGAAGCCCTGGACCTCGTCGCAGCCTAGCGCGCGCAGCGCGTCGAGCTGTGCCCGCGTCTCGACACCCTCGGCGACGGTCGCGAGTCCGAGCGCCTGCGCGAGTGCGGTGATCGAGCGCACGACCGCTCGGCTCTGGCCGCTGCCGCCGAGCGAGTCGACGAAGCTGCGGTCGATCTTCAGCGTGTCGATCGGCAGCTGGGTCAGGTAGGCGAGCGACGACCAGCCGGTGCCGAAGTCGTCGAGCGCGAGCCGCACCCCGAGGTGCTTGAGGCCGCGCAGGCTGTCCAGCGAGCGCTCGACGTCCCGCATCACGCCGGTCTCGGTCAGTTCGAGCTCGAGCGCCGCCGGCTCCAGGCCGCTCGCCTCGAGGGTGTCGCGCACGTCCTCGGCGAAGCCGGGCCGCTCGAGGTGACGCGCGTGGATGTTGACCGAGACGGTGCCCACCGGCACGCCGGCGTCGCGCCAGCGGCGGACCTGCTGGAGCGCCTCGCCGATCGCCCAGTCGCCCATCGGCTGGATCAGCCCGGTCTCCTCGGCGATCGGGATGAAGTCGCCGGGGGAGACCAGGCGATCGTCGCGGCGCCAGCGCATCAGCGCCTCGACGCCGGCGACGCGGCGGCTGCGCGGATCGACGATCGGCTGGTAGTGGAGCACCAGCTCGTCGCGCTCGATCGCGCCGTGCAGCGCGGCCTCGAGGTCGAAGCGCCCGCGTTCGCCGTGGCCGAGCTCGGGTCTGGAGCGTCGCCAGCAGTGGCCGCCGATCGCCTTGGCCGCCGCCATCGCCTGGCCGGCGCGGGCGAGCAAGGCCTCGGCCGCCGGCCCGGGGTCGCCGGCGACGTCCGGCCGGCAGGCGATGCCGACCGACGCGCGCAGCACGAAGTCCAGGCCGCCGCAGCGCATCGGCCGCGACAGCTCGGCCGCGGCGATCTGCGCGGCACGCTCGGCCGCCGCGTCGGAGGGCAGCGACGGGAAGAACAGCGCGAACTCGTCGCCCGCGAGCCGGCCGAAGACCACCGACGGCAGGTTCCGGAAGGCCGCCTGCAGCCGCAGGGCGACCTGGCGCAGCGTCTCGTCGCCGGCGGCGGCGCCCAGGGCATCGTTGAGCCGCTGGAAGCGGTCGAGGTCGAGGACCAGCAGCGCCGCCGGCCGGACGGGCGCATCCGGCGCCTCGGCGTCCAGCCGCGACCGGACCTCGGCGAGGAAGCCGCGGCGGTTCAGCATGCCGGTCAGCGGATCGCGCTGCACCAGCTCGCGGACTCGGCGGACCGAGGCCTGCGCGAGGCCGTGTGCCCGGTCGAGCCGAACGCGGCTGCTGGCGAGTTCGGTGTGCAGCCGCGCGGCACCGACCAGGTGCGCGATCCGCTCGGCGAGCAGCTTCCACTGGGCCGACCGGCGCAGGAAGTCGGTCGCGCCGGCGGTGAACGCCTGCTCGACCGTCGCCTCGTCGTCGCGACGGCCCAGGGCCAGGACCGGCACCGGAGGCTCGCCGGCCTGCTCGGCCAGCCGGCGCAGCGGCCCGGTCCCGGGGTCGGCGACCAGCCCCGCGTCGACCACGATCGCGTCCGGTCGCGCGCCGGCAAGGTCGGCGAGCGCGCGCGGCAGGTCGGTCGCGGTACGGACCTCGACGCCCAGGGCGGCGAGGCCGCGGACGACGTCGCGTCGCCAGACGGCATCGCCGTCGACCAGCAGGATTCGGACCGGCCCTTCGGGACGGGAAACGGCGGACAAGAGAGGGGTCGCTCGATCGGGTCGGGGCCCGATCCTACCCCAGGAGCCCGCGCGGCGGGCGGGTCCGCGGGCCCGGAAACCACGGGGTCCCGGATGCCCCCGGTCGGTCTACACGTAGTCGAAGAGCGACATCTTCGAGATCTGGGCGTAGCTCTTCATCGCGGCCTCGAGCGCCGTCTGGTGCTGCGACATGTCGGAGATCGCCCGCGCGAAGTCGACGTCGACCAGCTGCGACAGCCGCGTCTGGTTCTCGATGCTGCCCGTCTCGAGCGCCTGCTCGTGGGCGTCGATCGCCTTCAGGCGCTCGCCGACCATCGTGCGGGTGATGCCGAGCCGATCGATCGAGCGATCGACCGCATCGAGCGCGGTGCCGGTCGCGGCGACGGCCTGCGCGCTCGTCGTCGCCGGGTTCGACAGCGACGCGATCGCGGCGTCGAGCCGCGAGAAGATGCTCTCGGTGCCGGTCGTCGTGCGGATCGCGGTGAAGTTCTCCCGGCCGTCGAGCGACACCGGGTTCTGCTGCTGCTGGCCCACGGTGACCGTGCCGGCGGGCGGCGCGAAGACCGTGCCGGTCGCATCGATCGGCGCCGCGAGCGTACCCTGCCCGCCGAACACGTAGCCGCCGGTGCCATCGCCGCGGTTGGCGATCGACAGCAGCTGGTCGCGCAGCTGGCGCAGCGCCTCGGCGTACTTCGCGCGGTCGCCCGGCCCGGCGGTGGCCGTGCCCGCGCCGAGCAGCGCCTCGCGGGCCGACTGCAGCACCTCGGTCGCGTCGCCGAGCGCGGTGTCGGCGCTCGAGAGCATCTGGCGAGCCGTCGTCGCCGCGCGCTTCTCCGACTCGATCCGGGCCTCCTTGGACCGGAGCCGCTCGGCCTCGGCCGCGGCGACCGGATCGTCGGAGGGCGCGGTCACCCGCCGGCCCGACGAGATCTGGGCCTGCACGTCGGACAGCCTCGCCTGGCGCTCGGCGATGCCGTCGATCGACATCTGCTGGGAATAGGCGGTTCCGATCCTCATCGTGGCGCTCCGTGGGTCCCGGTCAACCCGCCGCCTCGAGCAGCGAGCGGAACATCTCGTTGGCGGTCGCGATCACCTTGGCCGCCGCCTGGTAGGCCTGCTGGTACTGCAGCAGCCGGGCCGCCTCCTCGTCGAGGTTGACCCCCGACATCTCGGAGCGGGCCCGCTCGGCGTCGTCGTAGAGCCGCTGGCTCATGTCGCCGGCCGCCCTGGCCGTCTGCGCGCGGCCACCGAGGTCGCCGATCAGCTCGGCGTAGCGGTCGATCGCCTTGCCGCCGTCGACGAAGGTCGCATCGCCGAGGGCCTGCATCGCGCGGGCGTTGCGGTTGTCGGCCGCCGGGTTGGGCGTCGCCGAGATCTTCATCGTGTCGCCGGCGGCGGGCGTGCCATCGAGCGTCACCGACCAGCCGTTGTACGACAGCATCATGCCCGGGCTGTAGGCGAGCCCCGTCGGGTTGCCGGTCCCCGCGCCGCTGACCGAGAAGGTGCCGGCACCGGTGAACGTGATGGTGACGGTCGCACTGGTGATCGCGCCGATGGACGAGACGTCGATCGCGGAGGCCTTCAGGTCGCCGGTGTTGGCGGGGCCCGCCTCGGCCACCACCGGCATCGCGGTCGCGACCCGCTGCGCGCCCGACAGCAGCGCCTTCGCGCCCGAGGCGTAGCCGCTCGCGGCGCGGACGAGGAACCGGTCGCCCGCGGACGGCGTGCCCGAGCCGAGCGACAGGGCCAGCCCGTCCAAGGTCTGCGGCATCGACGCGTAGGTCTGCGCGACGCCGTCGGACAGGCGGGTCACGGTGTACTGGCCGCCGGCAAAGGCGATCTCGTAGTCGCTCGGCTTCAGCGCGGAGGGATCGGCGATCGCCGCCGAGAAGGCCGCACTGCCGGCGTTGGCGGCCGCGCCGGTGACGGTCGGCGTGCCGATCGCGAACATCGGCTGACCGACATTGCCGGTCGCGTCCAGGCCCCGCCCCTGCCGGGTGTTGAACGCGCCGGCGACCGCCGCGTACAGGCGGCCGACCTGCGCGCGCGCCGAGTCGACGTCCTCGTTGGCGAACTTCATCAGCCCGGACAGCGCACCGCCCAGCTCGCTCGAGTCCATCGCGAGCGAGACCCCGTTGCTGCGGACCACGGTGACCGACTGCTTGGTCGCGTCGAGCGGATCGTTGACCAGCTGCAGGCTCGAGGCGCTGTCGCCCACCACCAGCGGCTCGCCACGCGCGGAGGTGACGGTGATCGTGCCGTCCTGGCCGAAGGTCGCGTTCGCGCGCAGCGACCCGTTCAGGTCCTGCAGCAGCTTGTCGCGCTGGTCGAGCAGCGAGTTCGGCTCGCCGCTGCCGCCGCGGGCATCGGCGATCTTCGCGTTCAGGCCGGCGAGCGCCTTCAGCACGCCGTTCGCCGTCGTGACCTCGTTCTGCATCCGCCCCTGCGCCGACTGGCGCAGCTCGAGCAGGCGCGTGTCGATCGACTGCGCGCGCGACGCGAAGCCCTCGGCGCGGGTCAGCACCGCCGAGCGCGCCGCCGGATCGGACGGGCGCGCGGTGACGTCGGCGAACGCGGCGACGAAGTCGTCGAAGGCCGCCCCCAGGCCGGACTGCGGATCGGAGAAGACGTTCTCGAGCCGCTGCAGCGCATCGGCACGGGTGGTGTCCTGCGCGGCCGAGGACCTGGTGGCGGCCGACTCGCGGACGAGGAAGGCGTCGTAGACCCTGCGGACGTTGACCACGTCGACGCCGCGCCCGATCCAGCCCGACGCGTCCATGTTGCCGGCTTCCTGCAGCATCGCCTCGCGGCGCACGTAGCCCGGCGTGTTGACGTTCGCGATGTTCTGTCCGGTGGTCTGCAGCTGCGCGTAGGCCGCGCCCATCGCGCTGCTGCCGATCCTCATCAGGTCGCCCATCTCGTCCTCGCCGTCAGGTGCTCTCGCGGCGCGCTGCGAGCGCCTGCGTGATGGTGCGCGTCAGCTTCGACGCATAGTCGGGATCGGTCGCGTAGCCTGCGCGCTGCAGGTTCCGCGCGAAGCCCTCGATGCTGCCGCCGGCCTGGAGCACGGCCGCGTAGCGGGGGTTCTGCGCCATCAGCCGCGCCCAGTCGCCGAAGGCCTCCTCGTAGCTGCCGTAGGCGCGGAAGCGCTCGACCGACTTCAGCGGCCGGCCGTCGACCCATTCGGTGGTGGTGGCGTCCACGGTGGCGCCCTTCCAGCCCGGACCGGCCTTGATGCCGAACAGGTTGTGCGCCGACCGACCGTCCCCGTGGCGGAGCTCCTGGCGACCCCAGCCGGACTCGAGCGCGGCCTGGCCGACGATGAAGCCGGCCGGCACGCCGGTGGCGCGCTCGGCCTGCTCGGCGGCGCCCCACATGCGGTCGACGAAGGCACGGGCCGAGGGCGAGCGCGGCGCGTCGGCGGACGGCAGCGCGCCCGGTCCGACTGCGGGCGGGCCCGGCGGCGGCTCGACGGCCTCGCGCGGGGCGGCCGCGCGCACCCGTGCCGCCGCCGCCGCGGCGGCCTGCGCCGCCCGCTGCAGGCCGGAGGGGAAGAGCGATGGTTCGTCGACGCCGTCCGCCAGGGCGGGATCGGCAGGGTCCTGCGCGAGCAGCGCGCGGGCCAGCGCGTCGGCGCGGCCGAGCGAGGAGCCGAAGGCGGGCGGCGCGGCCGACGCGGAAGCGGGCACGGCGCCGGGCAGCACGGGGGACGCGGCGCGATCGCTGGTCGACTCGGCGTCGTCGAGCTTCATCGCACGCGTCAGCTGGCGCGCGATCATCTCGGACAGCCCGCCGGGGCGCCCCGTCATCGCCTGCGCGAACTGGGTGTCGAGCAGGCCCTGGTACACGTCGGCACCCGGGCCCTCGAGCATCCCGCTCCTGGGCACCGCGTCGCGCATGCTCTTCAGGACCATCTGCATGAACAAGGCCTCGAACTGCGTGGCCGCCTGGCGGACCGCGCCCTTCGGGTCCTTCGACGCATCGGTCTTGAGCGCGTCGAGCGAACGACCGTCGGACGCGAGCGAACCGGGCACCCGCATCTCTAGATGATCTCCAGTTCCGCCTTCAGGGAGCCCGCGGCCTTGAGCGCCTGCAGGATCGCGATCAGATCCTGCGCGGTCGCGCCCAGGCCGTTGAGCGCCTTGACGACGTCGGCCAGCTTGGCGCCCGACTCCAGCATCATCAGCGCCGCCCCGTCCTGCTTGATCGTGATATCGGCCTTTTCCGCCTGGACTGTAGCGCCCTGCGAGAACGCGCCCGGCTGGCTGATCACAGGGGTCGTGGAGATGGAGACCGACAGGTTGCCGTGCGCCACCGCCGACGGCGACAGGGTCACCGACTGGTTCATCACCACCGAGCCGGTCCGCGCGTTGACGATCACCTTGGCCGGCGGCGTCACCGCCTGGACGTCGATGTTCTCGAGCTGCGACATGAACGCGACCCGCTGTTCGGCCGGCGGCAGCTTCACGCGGATCACCCGCGCGTCGACCGCCTGCGCGAGCGGCGCGCCGGCGCGGCGGTTGATCGCCTCGGCGACCAGGGTCGCCGCCGTGAAGTCGGTCGTCTTCAGCTCGAGCTGGATGGTCTCGTTGTCCAGCACCGCGTTCGGCACGATGCGCTCGACGGTCGCGCCGCCCGGCACGCGGCCCGCGCTCAGGTGGTTGATCTGCACCTTGCTGCCCGCGGCCGAGGCCCCGGCGCCGCCCACGACCACGTTGCCCTGCGCCATCGCGTAGATCATCCCGTCCGTGCCCTTCAGCGGCGTGAGCAGCAGCGTGCCGCCGCGCAGGCTCTTCGCGTTGCCGATCGAGGACACCGTCACGTCGATCGGCTGGCCGGGCTGCGCATAGGCGGGCAGCTGGGCGGTGACCATCACCGCGGCGGTGTTCTTCAGCTGCGGATTGACGCCCGGCGGCAGCGTGATGCCAAGGTTCTGCAGCATCGTGCCCAGGCTCTGCGTGGTGAACGGCGCCTGCGTCGTCTGGTCGCCGCTGCCGTCCAGGCCCACCACCAGGCCGTAGCCGATCAGCTGGTTGGTCCGCACGCCCTGGACGGTCGCGAGGTCCTTGATCCGCTCGGCCTGCGCCGGGCGCAGGCCCCCCGCGATCGCCAGCAGCACGATGGCCGCGAGCAGCTGACGCTTCGTCGGACGCGCGAGGCGCAGCGTGCGCGCCAGCGGCGCGAGCACGACCGAGGGCGAGAGGACGGCGAGGGCGAGCAGGATCATCGCGGAGGCGCCGCTCACAGCGGCGAGTAGCTGAAGAAGAAACGCTGCAGCCAGCCGACGGTCTGCGCGCGGTCGATGTCGCCCTTGCCGCGGAACTGCACGCGGACATCGGCGATCTGCGTCGAGACGATCGTGTTGCCCGGCCGGATGAAGCGCGGGTCGACGATCCCGGAGAAGCGCAGCGAGTCGACCGTCTGGTTCACGCCGACCTGCTTCTCGCCGACGATCAGCAGGTTGCCGTTGGGCAGCACCTCGGCCACCGTCGCGGTGATCGTGCCGGTGAACACGTTGTTGCTGCCGCTCTCGCCCTTCGCGCTCGAGTCGTTGGTCGAGGTGGCGCCGACCTTCGCCCGAGGCAGGGCCGGCGTGGTCACGAACGGCAGCGCGGCGATCGACGCGTCGATCTTGCCCTCGCGGTTGACCGAGGTCTGCGAGCTCTGCCGGGCGGTCGTGTTCTCCTGGATCTGCACGGTCAGCAGGTCGCCGACCGCGCGCGCGCGGACGTTCTCGAACAGCGGCCGGTAGGCCTCGCCCTGGAAGATGGCGCCCGCGCTCGCCGGCGGCGCCTTCGCCACCGGCGGGATCACCGGTGCGGGCGGCATCTCCACCACGTGCACCTGCGGCGCCTTCAGGTCGGCGCAGGCGGCGAGCAGCAGCGCCGACGCGAGGGCGGCGGCGCGGGCGGCACGCGGGAACGGCGACGTCGTCATCGCGGCCCTCACAGCTGCGACAGGCGACCGAGCATCTGGTCGGACGTCTGGATCGCCTTCGAGTTGATCTCGTAGGCCCGCTGCGTCTGGATCATGGACACCAGCTCCTCGACGACGTTGACGTTCGAGGTCTCGACGTAGCCCTGGCTGATCCCGCCGTGGCCGTTCAGACCGGGCGTGCCGACGGTCGGCGTGCCCGACGCGTTGGTCTCGCGGAACAGGTTCTGGCCGAGCGGATCGAGGCCTGCCGGGTTCACGAAGGTCGCGGTCTGGATCTGGCCGACCTGGGTCGGCGCGGTGTTGCCCGGCGTCAGCGCGGTCACGATGCCGTCCGCGCCGATGGTCACCGCGGTCGAGTTCGCCGGCAGGGTGATCGGCGGCGACAGCGGATAGCCGTTGGCCGTCACCATCTGGCCCTGCGCGTCGACCTTCAGCGAGCCGTCCCGGGTGTAGGCGATCGTGCCGTCGGGCATCGTCACCTGCAGGAAGCCGTTGCCGTTGACCGCGAGGTCGAGCGGATTCTCGGTCTTGTTCAGGTTGCCCTGCGTGAACAGTCGGCTGGTGCCGACCGGCCGCACGCCGGTGCCGAGCTGCAGCCCGGTGGGCAGCGTGTTCTGCTGCGTCTCGGCGGCGCCCGACTGGCGCAGGTTCTGGTAGAGCAGGTCCTCGAACTGGACGGTGGCCTTCTTGTAGCCGTTCGTGCCGACGTTGGCGAGGTTGTGCGAGATCGAGTCGAGCTGCATCTGCTGCGCGTCGAGCCCGGTCTTGGAGATCCACAGGGATCGGATCATGGCGGCGTTCCTTCCGTTCAGCCGTTGGGCGCCAGCAGCTTCGAGGCGCGCTGCTCGTTGCCCTCTGCGGTCTGGAGCATCTTCATCTGCATCTCGAACTGCCGCGCGGCGGCGATCATCCCGACCATCGATTCGACCGGGTTCACGTTGCTGCCCTCGACCGCGCCCGCGACGACGCGCACCGCGGGGTCGGGCGGCAGGGGGTCGCCGCCGGGGCCGCGCATCAGGCCGTCGGCCCCCTTGCGCAGTTCGCCCGGGGGCGCGTTCACCAGCTTGATCTGGCCGACCGGCGTCGGCGGCGTCGTGCCCTGCTTCGCCGTCACGGTGCCGTCGGTGCCGATCGTCACCTCGGCGCCCTGCGGCACCACGATCGGTCCGCCGTCGCCCACCACCGGGAGGCCCGACTTCGTCTGCAGCGTGCCGTCGGCCGACAGCTCGAGACTGCCGGCGCGCGTGTAGGCCTCGTTGCCGTCGAGTCCCTGGACCGCGATCCAGCCGGATCCGCGGACCGCCACGTCGAGGCCGCGCCCGGTCCGGGTCAGCGGCCCTTCGGCGGCATCGAAGCCCGCGGTCGCCTCGAGCGCGTGCACGCGCGTCGGCGTGCCCTGCCCCTGCACCGGCACCGCGCGGAAGGCGGTGAGGTCGGCGCGGAAGCCGTCGGTGCTGGCGTTCGCGAGGTTGTTGGCGAGCGCGTCCTGGCGCGCCATCGTCGCCTTGGCGCCCGACATCGCGGTGTAGATCAGGCGGTCCACTCAGGCCTCCGGTCGGTTCCTGCCGAAGTCGTCAACGCAGGTTGACGATCGTCTGCAGCAGCTGGTCGTGCGTCTTGATCGTCTGCGCGTTGGCCTGGTAGACCCGCTGCGCGGTGATCATGCTGACCAGTTCGGCCGTCAGGTCGACGTTCGAGTTCTCGACCGAGCCGGCCTCGAGCGAGCCCAGGATGCCGCTGCCCGGCGCGCCGAGCGTCGGCTGACCGGCGCCGGCGCCCTCGACCCAGGCGTTGTTGCCCAGCGGCACCAGGCCCTGCGGGTTCACGAAGTTCGCGAGCACGATCTGGCCCTGGGGACGGGTCTGGCCGTTCGAGTAGCGGCCGATCAGCGTGCCCGAGTCGTCGGCGGTGAAGCCCGACAGCCGGCCGGTGCCGTAGCCGTCCTGGGTGATCTCGGTCGTCGCGAAGGTCGCGCCGAACTGCGTCGCGCCGGTCAGGTTGACGCCGAAGGACATGGTGCTGCCGGCATCGGCCCCGACCGGGATCGTCAGGTTGAACGGGCCGGTCGGCGAGGTCACCGTGCCGCCGGTGTTGAAGTTCAGCGTCGCGGCGACGCCGGCCACGTCGGTGCCGTCGGCTGCGGCCCGCACCTCCCAGGTGTTGCCGGCGGTCTTACGGTAGAACAGCGTCACCTGGTGGTCGCGACCGAGCGAGTCGTAGACGGTCATCGACATCGCGCTGTGGTAGGTCTTCGGGTTGCTCGAGTCGAACGGGAGGGTGATCGGCGTATCGCGCGCGTCGAGGTTCAGCTGTGCGCGCGCGAGGGCGGTCGGCTTCGGCGAGATGTCGGCGGTGCTGATCCGGAGCTCGGTCGGCGTGCCGTTGCTGACGGTGCCGACCGCGTCGATCTGGTAGCCGGTCAGCCGCGCGCCCTGCGCCGTCACGATGTACCCGTCCTTGTCCATCCGGAACTGGCCGTTGCGGGTGTACTGGATGGCGCCCTCGAGCGACGTGCGGAAGAAGCCGCGGCCGTTGATCGCCATGTCGAGCGGGTTCTGCGTCGAGACGATGTCTCCCTGCGTGAACTGCTGGGCGACGCTCGAGACCGCCACGCCGATGCCGGTGGTCGCCGCCGACAGGCCGGTCAGCGAGTTCGCGTACATGTCGGCGAACTCCACCCGCGAGGACTTCGCGCCGATGGTGTTCGCATTGGCGACGTTGTTGCCGATCACGTCCAGGTTCTTGGCGGCGGCGCTGAGGCCGGACAGGCCGTGCTGGAAGCTCATTCGGGGTGACTCCTGCCAGGGGGAAAGGGGTTCGGGGGCGGGCCGCTCAGAGGATGGCCTTGACGTCGTCGAGGCTGCGCGAGCCGAAGGGCCCGAGCTGCAGCGACACGCCGGCGGTGCCGCGCGTGACGGCCTGCACCGGCGCGGCGGCGAGCGTCGTCGCGCCGACCGCGTCGTTGCCGTTCACCGCGGTCACGCGGATCCTGTAGGCGCCCGGGGGCGCGGTGGTCGAGCCGGTCCGGCCGTCCCACTCGAAGGTCTGCAGGCCCGCCGGCAGCGCGCCGAGCGAGCGGCTGTCGACGACGCCGCCCTTGGCGTCGAGCACCTCGACCTCGACGCCGGTCGCGGCCGTACCGAGCTCGAAGCCCGCCTTCGCGGTGCCGTCCTTGGCCAGCGTCATCGTGTCGCCCTCGACGAGGACACTGCGGCCCACCATCGAGGCGGCCTCGGTCGCGCTGCCGGCGGTGCTGCGCTCGACGAGCTTGGCGAGCTCGGTGTTCAGCTTGTCGATGCCCTTGACCGTGTTGATCTGGGCCATCTGCGACGTGATCTGCGCGTTGTCGGCCGGGTTCAGCGGATCCTGGTTCCTCATCTGGGCGACCAGCAGCTTCAGGAAGCGGTCCTCGGTCTCGTCGGCGCTGGCCGTGCCGCCGGTCTCCGACGCGGTGCCGGTGGCGGCGGCGCCGCTGCCGCGCAGCTGCGTCAGCAGCGCATCGAAGGTCGCCGCGCCGGTACCGCCGGCACCGGGCTTCGCGGCCGACGACGACGCCTGCGCGACCGTGGTCGCGGCCGAGGGACTCTGGGTGGCGGTGACGCTCATCGATCGGACTCCGTGTGCGGGGCGGTCACGACTGGCCCATCTGCAGCGTCTTCTGCAGCAGCTGGCGCGCGGTGTTCATGACCTCGACGTTGTTCTGGTAGGAGCGCGACGCGGAGATCATGTTGACCATCTCCTCGACCACGTTCACGTTCGACTGGGTGATGTAGCCGGTCGCGTCGGCCATCGGATGACCGGGCTCGAAGACGCGCTTGGCCGGCGCCGTGTCCTCGACCACCGAGGCCACGCGCACGCCTGCGCCGCCGTCGGGCGTCGGCTGGCTCTGGAAGACCACCTGGCGCGCCTTGTAGCTCTGGCCGTCGGGACCGGCCACCGAGTCGGCGTTCGCCAGGTTGCTCGCGACCACGTTCAGGCGCTGGCTCTGGGCCGAGACGGCGCTGCCCGAGATGTTGAAGACCTTCATCAGCGACATGGCGATGCTCCCGCGGATCGGTCCGCTCACTCGCCCCGGATCGCCGACAGCAGCGTCCGGACCGAGCCGTTGATGAAGCGCAGGCCCGCCTCGTAGCGAACCGCGTTGTCGGCGAAGTTCGCCCGCTCGCGGTCGAGGTCGACGGTGTTCGCGTCGACGCTCGGCTGCTCGGTCCGGCGGTACTTCAGCGCGGTCGAGTCGATCCGCGCGCCACCGGCGGCCGGGCCGCCGAGGTGGCCGGCGTGGGTCGTGGCGACCGCCGGGGCCGCCGCCGCCTCGGGCTTCGTGCCGGTGGCCTCGGCGAGCGCGGACTTGAAGTCGAAGTCCCGGGCGGAGAAGCCGGGCGTGTCGGCGTTCGCGATGTTGCCGGCGATCACCTTCTGCCGCTCCGCGCGCAGCAGCAGCGCGCGACCGTGGAAATCGATCGACTCGGTCAGTCGGCTGGTGCTCATGTCGACGGGCTCCGGTCGGGGGTCATGGCCGCCATGGTCGCCGCGGTCCCGGGAACTTAAGGGCCGAAAAGCGGCGCGCCGGGTCCGCTGATCGGCCTGCGGCACGCCGGGCCCGCGCGTAGGCTCGCCCTCGTCACCCTCCCTCCGAGAGAGCCTTCGCCCGATGAGCGCCGCAGCACGCCCCGCCCCGCCCCGCCGCGCGCCGCGCGCGCTCGCCGCCGTCGCGCTCGCCGCGGCCGCCGGCGCGACCGTCGCACAGGACTCGCCGGCGCTGCCCGGCGGCGCCGACGCGATCCGCGCCTTCGTCGAGCGGCAGCTGCCCGCGACCGCGGGTCGTGCCGAGGTGCAGCTCGGCCAGCTCGACCCTCGGCTCCAGCTCGCGCCCTGCGCGCGCGTCGAGCCGGCGCTGCTGCCCGGCACGCGGCTGTGGGGCCGCAGCGCGATCGCGCTGCGCTGCGTCGAGGGGGCGACCTGGACCGTGACCCTGCCGGTCAGCGTCAGCGTGCGCGGCCGCGCGATCGTGGCCGGCGAGGCGCTCGCCGCCGGCGCCCAGCCCGCGACCGCGTCGCTGCGGATCGAGGAGGTCGAGCTGACCCGCGAGCCGGGCACGCCCGTCACCGATCCGGCCCAGCTCGTCGGCCGGAGCTTGATCCGACCCGTCCAGGCCGGGCAGGTTCTCAGGCAGGAACACCTGCGTGCGACGCAGACGGTGGCGCCCGGCGATCCGGTGCGCATCCAGCTGCTCGGACAGGGCTTCACGATCCAGGCCGATGGCCAGGCGCTCGCCGGTGCGGGCGACGGCCAGCCGATCCGGGTCCGGACCGAGAACGGTCGTATCCTCTCCGGGACCCTGCGCGGACGCACGGTCGAGGTGAGGATCTGAGCGGCGGCGCCGGATGCCGAACGGACGGTCTGGTGCCGTGCACCGGCGCTTTTCAGGCCTCAAGTCCCCGGGCCGTGCGCCGATAATGGAACCTGAGGGGTGCTGCGATGTACCCCGCAGGAGAAAGCGATGAAGATCGGACCTACACCCAGCGATGGCCTCCGTGCCGACGGCGTCAAGCCGACCGGCACCGAGCGCCCTTCGGCGGTCCGGCCCGGATCCGGCTCGGATCCGGTGTCGTCGCCCGCCGACGTCGACCGCGTCTCGCTGTCCGGCAGCCGCGAGACCGTTCTCGGCGGGACCACGACGCAGCCCTTCGACGAGCGCAAGGTCGCCGAGGTACGCCAGATGATCGCCGAGGGCCGTTTCCCGGTCGACGCCAAGCGGGTCGCCGAGCAGCTGCTCGCCGACTCGCGCGACCTGCTCGGCCTGCAGGGGCCGGCCCGGTGAGCACCGCCGTTCCGGGCCGCGCGCCTGCGCCGCCCGAGCCCGTGCGCGCGATCGAGGCGCTCGAGCGGCTGCTCGACGCGCAGCGCGCGGCGCTGGTCGACGGCGACGTCACCGTCCTCGAGGCCATCCACGAACGGATCCACGCGCTGCTGTCCGACCCCGTCTGGAAGCACGCCGCTGCCCGCGACCGCTCGCCGCACCGGGTCCGGCGCGCGCTGCGCGCCGCGGCGCTGAACGCGGGCCTGGCCGCACGCGGCGAGGCGCAGGCGGCCCGCGCGCTCGCCGCGATGGGCCTCGCGCCCTCCCTCTACACGTCGAAGGGCGCGCTCGGCGCCCGAGGCGGTCCGTCGCGCGGCCTGTCGGCCTGAACACGCGACCCGGGCGCGCGCGGCGCGCCCGTTCCCGATCCGGTCAGAACCGGTAGGCGATCCGCAGCCCGCCCCAGTGGCGGCCGCGCACCACGATCGGTGCCGACAGGTCCTTCATCAGCGCGTACTGGCCGCCGCCCATGTCGCGGCGGTAGGTCTGCAGCAGGAAGCGTCGCCGGTTGCGGCCGGCCGCGAGGCCCGTGCGGTCGGCGAAGATCCGACGGTTGCGGCAGTTCGCCGCATTCCAGACCGGATCGGGTCCCTGCGGGCGGGAGAACGTCGCGTTGTGCGTCGGCAGGTAGCCATTGCGGTCCACGGCCGCGCAGAACACGACGTTCGCCAGCGACGCGAGCACCGGCTCCTGCAGGTCCGGGAGCAGCGCGTCGGCGAGCGCGGTGAAGCGGGTCAGGTGCTGGACCGGGTCGCTGCCCTCGATCGGGCGGTAGTCGGAGTCGAACAGGTCGTCGATCGTGAGGCGACCGGCGGCGAGCGCCTGCTCGAAGCGATCGGCGATCGCGCCGGCGGTCGCGATCGCGGTCTCGATGTACGGCGTGTCGGCGGTGTGCACGCCGCTGTCGGCGGTCAGCTCGAGCAGCGACTCGGACACGCCGAGGAAGGTGCCGGCCCGTGTGCGCGCCGCATCGAGCGCGGCGGCGGTCTCGTCGACCTGCCCGGCGAGCGCGCGCACCGTCGCGAGCACCGATTCGCAGCCGGCGACGTTCTCGCGCGCGGCGGCGGCGATCTCGTCGACCCGCGCCTCGGCGCGGCCCAGCGCCCCGTGGAACGCGCTGTCGCCGGTGCCGCCGTCGACGATCTCGCGCGACAGCGACGCGATCCGCTCGTCGAGCCGCTGGACCGTGCCCATGATCAGCTTCGACGAGGCCTCGACCTTCGCCGCCAGGTCACGGACCGCCTCGGCGACGACGCCGAAGCCGCGGCCCGCGTCACCCGCGCGCTTGGCCTCGACCGACGCGTTGAACGCCACGAGCCGGGTCTGCAGCGCGATCCGCGTGATCTCGCCGGCTGCGCCGGAGACGTCGCGCAGCGTGTCGACCACCTCGGCCACCCCCTGCCCGACCTGCGCCACGGCTTCGCGCGCCTCCTGCACGGCATCGCGGCTCGCCTGCGTCGCCTGCGCGATCGAGCGGTTCGCGACGGTCATGCCGTCCATCTCGTCGGCGGCACGCCGGCACGCATCGCGCTGGCTCGCGCCTGCGGCGGCGAGGTCCTCGATGGTGCCCGACAGCTCCGCCGCCTCGCGGCCGAGCTCGCCGGCCTGGCGGGCCAGCTCGGCGAGGCGGGCACCGTCGAGGGCGTCGGCGGCGGCGGGCGGCGTGTCCGGCGCGGCGGCGGCGGCGCGTCGCTTCATGAGGGTCGCGATCATCGTGCGTCTCGTCCTGCGAGTGAGGCGTGGGTGGAACGTGGACGGTCGGGTGGGGACGTTCGACGGCGGCTCAGAGGCCCTTGAGCTTCGTGCGCAGGCGGGCCACCGCCTGGCTGTGCAGCTGGCAGATGCGCGACTCGGTCACGCCGAGGACCGCGCCGATCTCCTTCAGGTTCATGTCGTGCTCGTAGTACATGCCCATCACCTGCTTCTCGCGCTCGGGCAGCGCGGCGATCGCCGCCGCGAGCGACGCGCGGAACCGCTCGTCGCCGAGCAGCTTCAGCGGATCGTCGCGGTCGGGGGCGGCGTGGCGATCGAGGAAGCTCTCGTCGGAATCGGGCCCCATCAGCTCGTCGAGGTAGAGCAGCTGGCCGCCGTGCGCGTCGCCCAGCATCTGCTGGTACTCGGCGAGCGGGACGCCCATGTGCGCGGCGACCTCGGCCTCGGTGGCCGGGCGACGCAGCTTCTGCTCGACCGCGTGGATCGCCGCCTCGACCGCGCGCTGGTTGCGCCGCACCGAGCGCGGCAGCCAGTCGCTGCCGCGCAGCTCGTCGATCATCGCGCCGCGGATCCGCTGCATCGCGAAGGTCTCGAACTGCGCGCCGTGGCCGCTCTCGTAGCGCGACAGCGCGTCCATCAGGCCGATCATCCCGGCCTGGATCAGGTCGTCGAGCTCCACGTTCGCCGGCAGTCGGGCGATCATCTGCGACGCGAGGCGCCGCACCATCGGCGCATAGCGTTCGACCGCCGCGCTGCGGTCCAGGGTGCCGCGAGCCGTGTACATCGTGCCTCCCGTCTTCTTCAGTGGGGTCGCCATGTCGACCTCTCCTCCCGGCCCCGGGCCCAGTCCGCCAGATCGTCGGCAAGCCGCCGGTAGGCACCCGCCACCGGCGCGTCGGGCGCGGCGCCCGCGAACGCCAGGTCCACGCCGAGGAAGCGCCGGACGGCCTGCGCGAGCCGCGCGTGGCCGAGGCGCGCCGGCGCGCCGCCGGTGCCGCGCCCGAACACCGCGCAGACCTCGCGGATCGAGCCGAGGCCGACCATCGCCTTGATCCGCGCGTAGGCGGTGGCGAGCCCCTCGGCATCGGCCCCCGACAGCACGATCGCCTCGCTCGCCGGCAGCGCGAGGCCGCGGGCGAGCCGCGCGTCGTCGACCGCCACCAGCGTCAGCGCCGCGCGTTCGGCGATCCCGGGCAGCGCCTGCAGCCCCGGGCCCGCCTGCACGGCCGGGATCGCCCGCAGTCCGCTGCGCGGCCGGCCGCCGTGCAGCCGGTCGATCACCGCGTCGAAGTCGCTCACCACCGCGACCGACACGCCGCCGTCGGCCAGCGCCTGCGCGAGCCGCACCACGCAGTCCGGGTGTTCGCCCGCGCCGGCCACCGCCAGCATCGGTCCGCCGCGGCGCGGCATCGCGCGGCGCAGGCCGTCGGCCTGGTCCCTGCCGAGATCAAGCATGCGCGGCGTCTCCCTGCAGCGCGGCCGCCACGCCGAAGACCAGCGGCAGCTCCTCGTCGTCGAGCGCGAACGCACCGCCCGGCGCCGCCAGCAGCGCGCGCCGCACGAGCCGCGCGGCATCGGGCGCATGCCAGTCCTCGGGCACGCGCTGGCCGTCGCAGACGCCCAGCAGCCGCAGCCGCTGGCGCAGCAGGCAGTCGAGCGCGCCGCCGAGCCGCGCGGCCTCGTCCACCTTGGTCAGCACCACCCCGCTCGCCTGCCGCGCCTCGTAGGCGCGCAGCGACTCGTCGATCGTCTCGGCCTGGGCGGCGCAGCTCGCGACCACGACGTGCCGGATGTCGGTGCGCGGCAGCGACATCAGCAGGCTGCGGATCCGCTCGTCGCGGTGGCCCATGCCGACCGTGTCGATCAGCACCAGCTGCCGGCTCGAACGCAGTCGCAGCAGGTCGTGCAGCGCCGACGCGTCGTGCGCGATGTGGACCGGCACGCCGAGGATCCGGCCGAAGGCGCGCAGCTGGTCGTGCGCGCCGAGACGATAGGTGTCGACGGTGATCAGCGCGACCGAGGCCGCGCCGTGCTTCAGCACGTGACGCGCCGCGATCTTCGCGGTCGTCGTGGTCTTGCCGACACCGGTCGGCCCGACCAGCGCGAACACGCCGCCCGCCTCGAAGGTCTCGTCGCGGCCCGCGCAGCGGACGTTGCGCGCCAGCACCTGCTCGAGCCAGGACTGCGCGTCGCGCTCGCCATAGTCGGACGGCAGCTTCGAGACCACCGAGCGCGCGAGCTTGAGCGAGAAGCCGGCACCCACCATCGTGCGCAGCAGCCGACCCTGGACCGGGCTGCGGCGCACGCCCTCGAACCAGCTGACCGTCGCGAACTGGCGCGCGATCATGCCCTTGAGCGACTGCAGCTCGGCGACCAGCGCCTCGTTGCCCGGGGGCGCGACCGGCGCGCGCTCCGGGCCCGTGATCGTCGCCGGCCACTCGGGCGCGGCCGGCGTCGCCACCGGGGCCGCGAACGGCGAGCCCGCGGCGTGCGCGAAGGCCTGCGGCGCGAGGCCGCCGGGATGGCCGGTCCCCGCGAAGCCCGCGAGGTGCGGCGCGGACGCGGCGGCGGCGAAGGCCGCGGGCTCGGCCGCGAATGCGGCCGCCTCGCCGGCGAAGCCACCGGCTCCGGTGCCGAAGACGGGTTCGATCCGCGCCGGCGGCGCGGCGCGCGGCACGCGCGGCGGACGCGAGGCCGCGACCGTCGCCTTCGTCGCGGCGGACGGCGCCGTCGCGCCGCGAGCGGCCGCCGGCTGCGCGCGGGTGGCGGCGCGAGCCTGCTCGGCGAGCGCGCCGGTGCCTGGCACGGCCGGCGCCGTCGAACGCGTCTGGCGCTCGCGCAGGCGCTGTCGGACGTAGTCCTGGAACGAGACGGTGCTCATGCCGGAGGGCGGCACCTCGGCGGTCGGCGCGGCGCCCGGGCCCGCCGCCGCAGCGGCCGAGGCGTGGGGCGGCGGCTCGTCGGCCACGGGCAGTGCCTGCAGCGCGCCGGGCGCGGCGGCGAGCAGCTCGACCCCTTCCGCGCAGGGCCGGTTCGCGAGCACCAGCGCGTCGGGCCCGAGCGCGTCGCGAAGCTTGCGCATCGCCTCGCGCGACGTCCGTCCGACGAATCGCATCACGTTCATGTCGCGTCTCCGATGATCCGGCCGATCCGGATCGAATGCGTATCAGGGATCTCGGCGTGCCCGAGCACCCGCAGCCGCGGCGCGGCCTTGCGCAGCAGCCGTGCGACGGGCACGCGGATGCGGTCGGGCACGAGCAGGCAGGCGGGCAGCCCGGCGTTCTCCTGGCGCGACGCGGCATCGGCCGAGGCCTTCGCGACGAGGTCCGCCACGCCGGGCTCGAGCGCGCCGCCCGGGGCCGCGCCGGGCCCGCTCGGGGCCAGCGCCTGCGCGAGCAGGTTCTCGAGGTTGGGGTCGAAGGCGATCACCTCGAGCTCGCGGGCGTGCCCGTAGATCTGGTCGACGATCGCCGGCGCGAGCGCGATCCGCACCTCGCGGGTCAGCTCCGCCGGGTCCTGGGTCCGCGGCGCATGCTCGGCGAGCGATTCGACGATCGTCCGCAGGTCGCGGACGTTCACGCCCTCGTCGAGCAGGTTCTGCAGCACCTTCTGCAGTGCCGCGATCGGCAGCAGCTTCGGCACCGTCTCGTCGGCGAGCTTGCCCGCGTACTTGGCGAGGTGGTCGAGCAGCTGCTGCGTCTCGGCGCGGCCCAGCAGCTTCGAGGCGTGCAGGCCCATCAGGTGGTTCAGGTGGGTGGCCACGACGGTGGCCGCGTCGACGACCGTGTAGCCGGCGACCTGGGCCTCGTCGCGCTGCGAGCCGTCGATCCAGACCGCGGGCAGCCCGAAGGCCGGATCCTGCGTCGGGGTACCGGCGAGCTGGCCCATCGCATGACCGGGGTTGATCGCGAGGAACCGGTCGGGGAAGGCCTCGCCCTCGCCCACGACGGCGCCCTTCAGCGTCACGCGATAGCCGTTGGGCCGCAGCTCGAGGTTGTCCTTGATGTGGACGGCCGGCGGCAGGAAGCCCACCTCGTTCGCGAACTTCTTGCGCACGCCCTTGATCCGGCTCAGCAGGTCGCTCGCCTGGTTGCGCTCGATCATCGGGATCAGCCGGTAGCCGACCTCCAGCCCCAGCAGGTCGACCGGCACCACGTCCTCCCAGCTCGCCTCGGTCGACGGCGCGGCCGCCGTCGGCGCCGGCGGCGGCAGCGCGGCGCGCGCGGCCTCGGCCTGCTGCTTCTGCGTCAGCCACCAGGCCGCCCAGCCGCAGGCGCCCGCCAGCGTGAGGAACGCGACGTGCGGCATGCCCGGGACGATGCCCAGCAGCCCCAGCACGCCGGCCGACAGCCCGAGCGCACGCGGCATCCGGAACAGCTGCCCGCCGACCTGCCCGCCGATGTCCTCGTCGCTGCCCACGCGCGAGACGATCAGGCCCGCGGCGAGCGAGACCACCAGCGCGGGGATCTGCGCGACCAGCGCGTCACCGATCGCCAGCAGCACGTAGTTCGAGGCCGCGCGCTCGAGCGGCAGGTCGTGCTGGAGCAGTCCGATGGCCAGGCCGCCGACGACGTTGATCGCGAGGATCAGCATCGCCGCGATCGCGTCGCCGCGGACGAACTTCGACGCACCGTCCATCGAGCCGTAGAAGTCCGCTTCCTGCGCCACTTCCTGGCGACGGCGCCGGGCCTCCTTGTCGTCGATCGCGCCGGCGTTGAGCTCGGCGTCGATCGCCATCTGCTTGCCGGGCATCGCGTCGAGCGCGAAGCGCGCCGAGACCTCGGCGATCCGGCCGGCACCCTTGGTCACCACGACGAAGTTGATGACCGTGAGGATCGCGAACACGATGATGCCGACCGCGAAGTTGCCGCCGATCAGGAAGTTCGCGAACGACTCGATCACCTTGCCGGCCGCGTCCGGGCCGGTGTGGCCGTGCATCAGCACCGCGCGCGTCGAGGCCACGTTCAGGCCCAGGCGCAGCATCGTCGTGATCAGCAGGATGGTCGGGAACGCGGCGAAGTCGAGCGGCTTCACCGTGTACGAGGCGACCAGCAGCACGATCAGCGCGACCGCGATGTTGAACGAGAAGAAGACGTCGAGCAGGAACGGCGGCAGCGGCAGCACCAGCATCGCCAGCAGCAGCACGATCAGCACCGGCGCCGCGAGCGCCTGCACGCGCGGCAGCGGGAACGGCAGCATGCCGGACAGACCGGTCGGCGGGCGTGCGCTCATCGGGCGGCCTCATCGGGATCGAGGCCCGGCGGCAGGACGATGCCCGGCTCGCGCGGAGGCGCGGCGCGGCCGGCCGCGTGCTGGTTCAGCTGGTAGACCCAGGCGAGCACCTGCGCGACGGCCGAGTAGAGCGCGGCCGGGATCTCCGCGTCGACCTCGACGTGCCTGTACAGCGCCCGCGCGAGCGGCGGCGACTCGAGCAGCGGCACGCCCGACTCCCGGGCGATCTCCCGGATCCGCGCGGCCAGCAGGTCCGCACCCTTGGCCACCACCTTCGGCGCGGTCATCGCACCGTCCTCGTACTTCAGCGCCACCGCGAAGTGCGTCGGGTTGGTCACCACGACGTCGGCGGCGGGCACCGCGGCGAGCATCCGGCCGCGCGACATCGCACGCTGGCGCTCCCGGATCCGTCCCTTGATCTGAGGGTTGCCTTCGGACTCCTTGAACTCCTGCTTGGCCTCGGCCGGCGTCATCATCATCTTGCGGCGGTAGCGGAACAGCTGCAGCGGGCCGTCGAGCAGGGCTGCGGCCACCACCACGCCCGCCACCGCCAGCAGGCCGCCGCGCAGGTCGTGCCCCGCCGTCGCGAGCGCGGCGGGCAGCGGCATGCCCGCGTAGGACGCGAAACGCGCGAGCCCGTCGGCCGCGATCCACGCGCCGGTCGCGCCGATCGCCGCGGCGATCAGCGTGAGCTTCGCGAGGTCGACCAGCGAATCCTTCGAGAACAGGCGTCCGAGGCCGGCGATCGGATCGAGTCGGTTCAGGTCCGGCGTGACCGGCTTGAGCGTGAGCACCAGCCCTCCGATCGCGAGCGTCGCGCCCATCGCGGCGGCGATGGGCACGACGAGCATCGGCAGGGCCGCCCACAGGGCCTCGGCGGCGAGCGCGCCGGCGTGCGCGAGCGCGCGCTCGGGCTCGCGGGCGAGCGTCCGGTCGAAGCGCAGCGCCTCGCGCAGCAGCGCGAGGGTGCGCTCGGCATAGCCCGGACCGTAGAGCGCGACGCAGGCGATCGAGGCGAGCAGCGCTGCGGCATGCGACGCCTCGCGCGAGCGCGGGACGTCGCCGCTCTCGCGCGCTTCGCGCAGCCTGCGTTCGGAGGCGGGTAGCCGCCGCTCGTCGCGATCTTCGGAATTTTCAGCCATGTTCGCCGAGTGGAACCGTCCCCGGGATTGTCCCGGGGGCCCCGTTCGGCGAAGCGAGGAATAGGCCTGTGGATCCCCCCCTCATCCGCGGCGTGCGCGCGGACTTGAGGGCCGACCGACGGACGGCGTCAGGCGGCGACCTTCTGGAGGATCTTCTGCACCTTCTCCTCCAGCGTGGCCTTGTTGAACGGCTTGACGATGTAGCCCGAGGCGCCCGACTGCGCGGCGAGGACGATGTCCTCCTTGCGCGCCTCGGCGGTGACCATCAGCACCGGCAGCGACTTCAGCGCCCCATCGGCACGGATCGCCTTCAGCAGCTCGAATCCCGTCATGTTCGGCATGTTGATGTCCGAGACGACGAAGTCGAACTTCGAGGCCCGCAGCTTCTGCAGCGCGATCGCGCCGTCCTCGGCCTCGTCGGCGTCGGCGTGGCCGATCTCCTTCAGGATGTTGCGGATGATCCTGCGCATCGTCGAGAAGTCGTCGACGATCAGGACGCGCAGCGGGGACGTGCTCATGCGTTCACCTCTTCGGGGTCGGTGCCTCGACGGCGCCGGACAGCGACGGCCGGATCGACGGCGGCAGGCCCGCCGCGGCGGGCGGCGGGAGGGCGGCGGCCGGGGTCGCCGTGGCAGGCAGGGCGGCAGGCGCGGCGGGCCCCGCCGGGGTCGCCGGGAG